>JAAUTN010000301.1 GCA_012031415.1 Leptolyngbyaceae cyanobacterium SM1_4_3
TTCACAGGGTTGATGGCAAACACCGAAGCCACCCGCTGATCCCGGAAATTATAGGTTTCGCGGGGTAAGCTGAGGGCGCGGCACTGTAACAGCAGCGACACGTTGGGATAGAGCAAGCGATCGCACTCCTGCTCCAGGAAGTCAAAATCAATCGTTGCGCCTGCTACCGCTAGGGCTGTATAGCCTCCAAAGGAATGTCCAGACACCCCAACCGATTGCAGATTGAGCCGCCCCTCAAACTCCGTCGCGTTCCGCCGCTCTAACTCATCAATCACATAGCTAATATCGCGGGGGCGATCGATAAACTCATTGGTCAGAAACACCTGCTGCGATAGCCCTTGCGTCAGAGCTTGAACCTGCTGATAATCGCTGCCCGGATGCTGAGGTAGAGCCACTACATAGCCATAGGAGGCTAAATGCTTCGCCCATTCGGCAAAGTCTTCTGGTTTAGAACTCAGCCCGTGGGAGAAGATGACCACAGGCGTTTTGCCCTCGCGCCAGCGCTGAGGATAGTAAACATCCACATAGAGATGGCGATTCCGACGGGTATCGGTTAATTGCCAGCGCTGTTGCTCTACCCCAAACGAACTGGGTTGGCGCAGATCGAGGAATTGGGAGAAGTTAACCGATGCACTGTTGGCAGATTCCTGAGCCGTTTCTTGCCTCACCTGGTCAGTGAAATAGGTGGTGGCTCGAACAACCTGGTCAATTGCTTCTTGCAATACCAATAGCTCCCGGACATCAATCCAGATAGTCTCATTGGGATACTGGTGAAGAAAGTTGAGCAAGGTTAATCCCTGCGGGTCTAGGGGCAGACAGAATCAAGGCTGAGCGCAAGGCATACTCGCCAGTTCAGCCCCTGAGGTATGGCGATGTAGTGACCCATGTGGTTGAGGACATCTTCCCCCACCTCGCTGTAGAAGAACCGGGATGGCAGGATGGGATCGATCTCGGCTCGCGCGACTAAGGCTTGTCGAAGTTGGGCTTGGGTTGCTTCGCTAACCCCAGCTAGCCGGAAAAGGAAGTCTAGATCAGGATTCACCTGTCCAGTTCTGGCAAATTCCTCTAGCGATTCAACTGACAGCGACCTTTGAAAGGGACTGTAGACAAACGAAATCGTCTCGGCGGCTTTAGTGGATACTGGCGTGAGCAGGACAGACAAGAGACCCATTCCCACCAGCCCAAGCTGCTTCAAACGCTGGCGGATTCTACCATTCATAGTCCAGTTCGCCCCGATTAATTTTGCCTACAAGTTTCGAGTACAGTTGTAATGCTTCTGGAACTATCTTTTTGTGTGCAAAAGCAATGCTTTTGATCTGTTCCAATTCCTCATGAGAGAGCCAATCATCTGAAATCGCCGCTTCAATCATCCTCCTCAGTTCTTCTAATTGTTTGATGTCTTCCGGTGAAAGTTCTTCGGTAGAAAAATTTTCAACTTCCATGATGATGGTCTCCTTTAAATCAACTACCGTTGCATAGACAGTTCAAGAGAATGCTGAGAGCAACAACTGATATCTACTTGGAGGCAAATTTGGCAGAGGGGCAACTGCTTCACCAGTTCCTCAAGCCGTGCTGCTGGTATTTTCATTAAGTCAGTTTCTAGCCAGTCAGCGTTCTAGGAGTAGGATCTGGCTCTGTGATAGTGTTGTTCATCCAACCACACTAAAAGCTGCTGTTCATCCTCGAAGCAAATCGTATGATCGTTCACTGGATCGTACACTCGCCAGTATGGTTTTCCAGTGCGATCGGTTTTCTCCTGCACTTGTGGTCCCTCGGATGGAGTGTACCAGAATCCTAAAAAAGACTGCCAGAACGAAACTGGAAAATGGGTGGCGCGACGCAGAAGTAATGGAAGTTGTTCTACCTGTTGCTGTTGGTAATGCTGTTGCTTGATTGGAAGGTGCCCAACGATGCTCAAGAATTCCATTGCGCTAATTTTTTGTTGTTGCAATAGTTCTTGAAGGCCCTGATAAAGCACATTACAGGCACATTCCAGTTGTTTTTGTTCCGGTTCATTGAAAGACATACTTTTCCTCCTGTTGAATGTCATCGCAACAAATTGAGAGAATTACTCATTCATCGTTCTGTAAACGGCAACGGCTGAAGGTGACTTGCGGGTGAGATAGTTGAAGATCCAGTATTTGAGCGTTGCATCCATCATCACCGGAACCGTTGCGATAAATAGGAAGATGGCGTTGCGATTGCTGGGAAGCCCAAAATGCTCTGCAAAACCTTCCAGTAAAACTTCCCAACCATGAGACGAATGGTAACCAACAAACATATCGGTGAGGAGAATAATCAAAAACACTTTGGTGGCATCGTTCAATCCAAGGAAAACCCGGTCAATCAGCGATTTAAGCGTGACCATTTGCTGGCGACCGAAATAGATCAGCCCGACGAAAGTCACGAATGCTAACCCATCTGCCATGAGATTTTTGATGCCTTCCGTACTTTCCTCGCTGTAACGCTCCAATAAATGATTGGCTTCGGCTTTGAGTACTTCCTCTGAATCCTGGCTCTGATGGCTGTTATTCACCAATGTGTCAAATTCCAGACTCTCCCTAAACTGAGCGAGATCGTGCAGTGCCCGTTCCTTTGCTTCACCCGTCAGCACGATTTGGGGAGCATGATGGAAGTGATGAATTAATGGCTCAATCAGGAGTGATTTACCGGCAAACTGAACCATGAATGGAATGACGATGAGCAAAATCAAAAACCGAATGGCTCTTAAGGCTCGCTTACGAGCAGTACGCAATTCGTACAGCACTTCTCGTTCATATTCAGGGGTCAGTTCTTTCTTGATTTGATTTGCCGTATCGAAAACTGAGCCCGATCGAATTCTTTGAAGTGAAGCTGTTTCATCAAAGTCAGACGAGGCTTTCTGGGAGAGCAGATCGACCTGCTGGTCTTGCTTTTGAAAAATGGTTGCTTCCAATTGCCGTTGAATTTCGTATCTCGCCAAAACGGATTCAATCAGGCTCAATTTCTCTAGAATCATGCCCTCGTCGCTGTCCTGGCTGATCTCTCCAGATAAGCGTCTGTCAGGTGAGTGAAGCAGGTTTGAAATCAGGCTACTGGTTCTAAACTCAGCCAATCGCAAGCGGATGATTTGCAGATAGGACTCTCGTTTGTCTCGAAAGTAGCTGAATGCAGTATCGGTGTGGTTTGAATTTTGGGCGATCGCTTCACCTGCAAAGTGCTTCTCTTCAATCGCTTGAATTGCCAAAGCTGCATTGTATGCCTCAGAGAGCGATCGCAGGGGCGTTTTCACAATCCATTGGTTAATCTGCTTAAACACATTACGAGGCATAGCGTTCACCTCCAGTAGTGTCTTGAGTGTGATCGCTGTCCTGTGATTCACTTGAGGGTTGCGAACGCTTGAGGCGATCGCCATAGTAAATCAGCGGAATCACCACCATCGTCAGGGCTGTCGATGCCAACATACCCGTAATGATCGTCCATCCCAGACCGGCCCAGACTGGGTCGAGCAGAATTGGAGCGTTACCCAAAATTGATGCCAGACTGGTGAGCAAAATCGGACGAAATCGGACGGCTCCCGCTTCCAGGATGGCGTGTTGTAAATCGGCTCCCTCCCGCAATCGTTCTTGAATAAATTCCAACAGGACGATCGCATTTCGGATCACCATCCCTGCCAAAGCAATGACTCCAATCAAAGACAGGGCGCTGAAGTACGCACCATTGAGCGCAAAGGCGACTAAGATCCCAATCAGCGACAGGGGAATGCTGCCCAGGATAATCAGCGGAATTTTGAAACTGTGGAATTGCCCGACCAGCAGCATATAAATTAAGGCGGTGGCAGCGGTGAGAGCCAAGCCGATATCGCGAAATAGATCTGTGGTCAATTTCCATTCCCCATCCCACTTAATCCAGTAGCCCGCAGGCAGGGGATGGCGCGTGAAGTAGAACAGTTGATCAAAGACCGCATAGATGGACGATCGATTTGCCATTTCTCCAGTCACATAGGTCACGGATTGCTGGTCCTTATGCAAGATTGCCTGGTCTACGATACGTGGGCTGTTGGTTGACCAACTCGCTCAGCGGCACCAGTGACCCTGTGGATGTGGGCAATTGAATTCGATCCAGGTCATTCAGATTACGGCGAAATTCTTCCGCAAAGCGCAGTTGAATCCCAACGGGGAGAATTTCACCGGGAATTTTCAGGGTCGAAACATCTGATCCCGTCAACAGCACGTTTAAGGTTTCGGCAACGTCTGTCGGCGTGATGCCTGCTCGCATTGCCTTGTCTTGATCCACCGTTAACTGCATTTGCGGAATTTGGTTGCGGGTCGAGTCATCAATATCCACAATTTCCTTCGTCTCGTTAAAGACCTGTCGCACCTGTTTTGACAGTTCTCGGAGCTGCGTGTGATCGGGACCATAAATTTCTGCCAGTACGGTCGCTCGCTGCGGCGGTCCCGCTGGCTTTTCCAGAAACTTGACCACCGATTGGTGCCGGTTAACAACTTCTGTGATCAAGGGACGCAACTGAATCACCAGATTTTCGGTGGTGATGGATCGCGCGCCCTTATCGGTGACATGCACCCGGATCTCAGCATTATGCTTTTCCCCTCGGTTAGACGTGCCTCTGAATGAGGCAGCAAAATCCACCGGAGCAAAGGTGCCGACGTAGGTTTCAAAGTTGATTATTTCAGGCTGCTGTTGCAAAACGGCTTCAACGTCCTGCACGATCTGGTTCGTCTGCTCCAATCCGGTTCCCGAAGGCACATCAACCTGCACGAGAAAATCAGAATCATTGCCCTTGGGCAGGACTCGCAATTTTACCGACTGCGTTAATGGAAAGGTGAGTGTAAACGCCAGTACCCCCGTAACCGCTAGGATGACAAATCGGCGGTGGTGGCGAGAGTCCATTAACGGCTGCATGATTGCCGAATACCAGCGGTAAATGCGCGTCTCGTGCAAATCCTGTGACTCATTAGAATGAGACAGTTTGATCATGCGGACTGCCATATAGGGCGTGACCGTGATTGCCAGAATCAAACTTAGAATCATGGCAATGGGCACATTAAAGGATAGGGGAGCCAGGTAAGGACCCACTAATCCAGTGATGTAGCGCAGGGGATAAAATGCCAGCACGACCGTGAAGGTTGCTAGAACCGTCGGTGCCCCAATTTCACTGACCGCCTCGATCGCCTCTTCCAGTTTTTCCTTAAAAGTTAAGTGAGGTTTCAGCTCAAATCGACGATGGATATTTTCAACCACCACCACGCCATCATCCACCAGAATCCCAATCGAGATAATCAGCGCAAACAGCGCGACTTTGTTAATGGTGTGACCCGTCAGATAGCCAATGCCGATCGTGGTGCCTAAGGTGAGTGGAATCACAACCCCAACAATCAGCGCATCACGCCACCCCAGAAACAACATCATCATCACCACGACTACAACCGTCGCCACCGTCAATTCGTGAAATAGAGTTTCTACAGTGGCTTCAGCCGTGTAACCGTCATTGCGAGTAACGGCAACTTCCACACCAGTAGGCAACTCAGGTTTGAGTTCTTCGATTCGATGAAAGACTTGCTCTGAGACGCTAACGGCATTCGTTCCTTTCTTCTTGGCGATGCCGATGGTGATTGCGGACTGGTTAACGAAGTCGTCAGTAGGTCGGTCTTTAATGTGCGGATGGGGCGAACTCAACTCGTAATCGGGACGGAAGTGAATGCGTGAGTAGGAGGTGCGATCGCGGAAATCATCTCGAACTGTAGCAACATCGCCGAGATAAATGGGAGAGCGATCGCTGCTAAACCCAACTATAATTTGAGCGACATCGTCAGCAGACTGAAACAGAGAGCCGCCTTCAATGAATAAGCGACTTTGACCATCTGATACATCTCCCGCAGGCAGTTCGGTATTGGCACCCTGAAGGGATTGAGCGATCATTCCAGGGATAGCTGGTAACTGGCGAGCTTATCGGGGTCCAGGTCTACCGCGATCATACGGGGCTGTCCACCATTGATGGTCAGGACTCCGGTATCCGGAATCTTGCGTAATTCCTCCAAGAGGCGTTCGCCGACGCGATGCAGTTGATTGTCGCTATAGTCTTTTCCCGTTAATGTCAGAGTGACGATCGGCACATCATCCGTGCGGCTGGGCTGCACTTCATAAGTAACACTAGGGGGCAACAGGTCTTGACTGGAAAATAATTGATCCTGCAACTTAAAGATCGATCTTTCCCAGTCGCTTCCAACTAAGAATTGCACACCAATTTCACTGCCTGAGTTAACCGACGTGGAATAGATATGGTCAATCCCTTCCAATTCCCGAATGCGCGATTCCATGATGGTGGTGACGCTATCTTCCACTACTTCGGCAGGGCACCCGGATAGATAAATGTCACTGTCGCACCTGGCACATTAATCTGGGGATTTTCCTCCTTAGAGACCAGAGCGAGTGTTCCAATGCTGAACAGGGTCAATGCAATCACCAGTAAGACCGTCAGTTGCGAGTTGATGAAATAGGCGGTGATTTGACCGACCAGCCCACGGGGCTTAGCACCAGAGTCATTCGACATGAGAGGCTCCTTGGCTATGTTGCTGATAATCGGATTGCTGATTACTGGACTCACTCACTTCGGTGTTTTCGTGCAAGCCTGGGTCTGGATTGAGAATCAAGCGATCGCCCTCATTCACTCCAGCAAACACCTCGACTACATCGTCATTGATAGGACGCACCGTGACAGTTTGAAACTGGGCTTTGCCATCGACCACCTTAAACACACCGGAAACCCCCAACCGTTCAACCAGTGTATTTTTAGGAATGATCAAAGCGGTGCGATCGCTGCTCTCTAGCTGCAACCGACCAAACATCCCAGAGATCAAATTGGTGGTTGGAGGCAGTGCAACTTTGACTGTAAAATTGCGTGCCTGTGGATCGGCAGATGGAACAATCTGACTAACTTCTCCAGAAATCTCACGATTTAACGCATCAATGTGTACCGTCACCGATTGCCCTAATTGCACGTGGTCAATCAGTGTTTCTGGAACTGCCACACTCAACCGGAGACGCTCCCCATTTTCCAATGTCACCAACGGTTGGCTGACCCCTGCGGTCGCGCCAATCTCCACCTGTTTTCTCGTGATTACTCCGGCAAATGGCGCTCGCACCACGCCGTAATCTAAGTTGGCAGTAATCTCCCGCGCCGTAGCTTCTGCCTGGGTCACTCGTGCCTGTGCCTGGTCTACACCAGCAGTTGCTTCTCCAACGCCAGCTTCCGCAGTTCTGATCGTTGATGCTGCCTGGGCGATCGTTGCCTCGATCTGGCGAACCCTTGCCTGCGCGATGTCAACTCGCGTGTTGGCTGAATCCAGGTTTACTTCTGGAACGGCTCCTTCTGGATAAAGTCGAGCCATCCGACTTTGGTTCAATTGAGCATCTGCCAGCTCTGCCTGCGCTTCCAGCAGTGATGCTTGTGCCTCGCTGAGGCTTTCCCGTGCCGCGTCTACCTGGGTTAGCGCACTCCGACGACTGGCTTGGGCGGTTACAACGGCTGCCTGTGCTTCGATGATTTGGGCATCTGCTTGCTGTTGTTTTGCCCGAATATCAGAGACATCGATGATAGCGATAATTTGCCCTTTCTCAACTGGCGTTCCTTCTTGTACCAGGAGTTGTTCAACCCGTCCAGTCACGCGAGAGGTCAACGTTGTAGAATCGATCGCCTCCACAGTTCCAGTCAGCGCCCGATCTTCCGGTACCGATTGCTGATGCACAACCACCGTTTGCACTGTCAGCGGTAGCGTTTCAGCAGAGTCAGCAGAGTGAGTTTCGGGTTTGGTGATATGCTGCCATGACCACCAAGCTACTCCCAAACAACTAACGCTGAGGATGATGCCCATCATGATCAACTTTGGTTTCAAGGGTTTCCCTAGTGGAGAGGGAAGCGGTATAGGGATAGAGGGAATTCGCATTGCAAGTTACCTGGTAAAGGGTAGGGTGAAATTAGTCCGATTTTGTCAGTTAGCGATCGCACTCCGGCTTGATGCAGGACTTGTTCCAGCAGCGTTCTAGCAGTTGTAAATCAAGTTGAATGTCCTGTTTAGAGGGCGTATTCCAGCAGCGTTCTAGCAGTTGTAAATCAGGATCAGGCTCAGCATCTTGGATGTAGAGCATATTCCAGCAGCGTTTTAGCCGTTGAACTTTTGCTGAATTCTGCTCAAACAAGGGTTGATTGAGAAAAGTCCACAGCTTTCTCCAGATGTCAGTATTCATCGCTTTTAGAGAGTGTTAGAGAGTTGGATAAAGGGTTACGAACCTACTGAAGACGTTTAAAATCCTGCACGACCGGTTCTAGTGAAGGGATAGGCATATGGAGCCAGAAGGACAAACCGTAAGACTGCCTGTAACAATAAATTGCTCAAACTCATGCTGGGATATCTGCTGCGAACCAGCCTCTCTCAAGCAGTTGCCCAAGTTACTTTTACAGACTTGCCAAATAGAAACACCCAGAAGATCAGCCAACACGGTTAACCCAACAGTATGATAGTAGACGGTTCCTTCCTTATTGGACTCTATGTCTATAAATGTACCGCTTGACTACTAGACTGTCAAGCATTTTTTGGGTAAACTATTCAGTAATAGACACAGCGTCTAAAAATAGGTGTTTAAGATGGTTCAAA
>JAAUTN010000302.1 GCA_012031415.1 Leptolyngbyaceae cyanobacterium SM1_4_3
GCTCATTGCGATGCTCACTCTCTCCGGTCGCCAGCGCTTTCACCGCTTTGCGTTTGCGAAAGTTGTGCTTCTCCAACAACTGATCAACCACCGTCACACTCACCTCAATCCCTTCGTCTTTGAGCAGAGCCACAATCTCATGGCGCTTCAGATTAGTCCACTTCAGCGTCTCATTGGTCGGTGAACCCGCCGTGTGTTGCTCCAACACCCGCAGAAATACCTCATCTAGCCCATCAATGGTCTCCAATGCTGATTTCCGTCCACCCCCCACTTGCCGAATCCGTTCCTGTTCGAGAGCCGTTTCATCGTCCAATTCTGCCATCCCCAACGCTAGGGTTTCATGATGGCATCTGAACAACGGTCGGATATAGGCTTGCCCTCCCTATCCGAGTTTGACGGCTTCAATGGCGCCATAGCGCCGGCGATCCTTCTCCGATAACGATTGATAGTACCGTTGCGTTTGAGCTTCAATGGGAGCAGCGTAGGGTTGCATTGAGTTTCCGCTTCATCGTCTACTTCTCTAGCTGACAAGTGCAGAAGGTAGAATTACAGCTTATTTAATCCACGATCCTTAGCAAGGTACGGTGTCTCCTCTGTTCCCCCGTCAGGTGAGCATACTCCGATGACCACACTCCCCATTCCCCTCACCCTTGACCTGAAGCAGGTTCATCTAACCGATGAGCAATTTTATCAACTCTGCATCCACAATCCAGACCTCACCATTGAACGTAGCGCCGCAGGAGCTTTGATATTGATGTCGCCTGTGGGTGGAGAGAGTGGCAGCCGAGAAGCTGACTTTATCATTGACCTGGGCAACTGGAACCGCCAGACCCAACTGGGAAAAGTCTTTAGTTCATCGACGATTTTCAGACTTCCAAATGGGGGTAGCCGCTCACCTGATGCCGCCTGGGTGAGCCTACCGCGCTGGCAACGCCTTATCCCTGAACAACGGCAGAAATTCCCACCTATCGCTCCAGATTTTGTCATGGAACTGCGCTCACAGACGGACAGCCTGCCTCTGCTTCAGGACAAGATGCAGGAATATTTGGAGGGCGGAGTGCGGCTGGGCTGGTTGTTTAACCCTCAAGACCAGCAGGTGGAAATTTATCGGCTAGGGCAAGCCAAAGCAGTGTGTACCCTACCGACACAACTCAGCGGTGAAGACGTGCTGCCTGGGTTCATTCTCGCCGTCCAACCCTTCACCGATTAAGGGCGATCGCCACTCCAACTCAAGACACTTCTTTCTTCTGCCCTCCGTCCTCTGCCTTCCCATCTATTGCTGAGAAAGCCGCTGCACTGTTTTTCCGCCTAAGATTTGATGGGTTTCTTCTAGCAGTGCTGGAATTTTCTCAGCGTGAGGACTTTGAGAGAGGCACTGGCGCAAGTCTAAACTGCGTACCTGCTCGGCATTGTTACCCGGAAACCAGTGACTCGCATTACCCAGCATATTGTATCGGGTTTTGGCGTAGTCAATCAGGTCGTAGGCGATCGCCAAATTCCTTAACCACAAAATTGCTCGAATATTTATTCCCCCTGGCGTTTCCTCTGGTTTGGGCAAACCAATGTGCCAGGTTTTGTACCAGGTTTCACCTAAATGAGCGATCGCCTCATGCTCTAACCGCTGCAAAATGGGCGGCAAAACGGTATCAGTCTGGTCAAACAGCGGCAGTGTCTTCAAATGCTCATCAAAATCCTGGGGGCGGGCTGCACCGATGCTGAGCGTGTGAACTTGAGGATGGCTGAGGCAAAACAGATCGTTAAATACGATTGGGCTGAGCGGGGCACACAGTTCTACCAGTTTGGGCGATGGTTTGTAGAGCATTCCGCCTTTGTCAGAAGGGCTGATAATAAAAACGCCCATATCCTGCTGAGTTGCTGCCTCAATCGCTGCCCAGTTGACCTGATTGATGTAGTACCAGTGCAGGTTAATGTAGTCGAACTGATTCGTTTCAACCGTTCGCAAAATGATATCAGTCGGTGCGTGAGTCGAGAAGCCGATGAAGCGGACTTTGCCCTGCTGCTGAAGCTGTCGCGCTACATCCAAACAGCCGCCAGGACGAATGCTCTGGTGCAGCAGTTCAGCCGTGTTGATGCCGTGTAGCCCCAGCAGGTCAACGTAGTCAAGCCGCAGGTTAGAGAGCGACTTTTCAAAGGTGCGGCAAAACTCCTGGGAGTCTTCGCAAGGACTCACTTTGGTTTGCACAATGAGTTGTTCTCGCGGCAGTTTTGGCAGAATTCGCCCTAGCTGTAGCTCAGAACTGCCGTAGCCTCTGGCGGTTTCGATGTGGTTAACACCGACTTCTAGCGATCGCTGAATGGTGGCTTCAAGGTTTCTCTGGCGATCGTTGGGAATGCTCCACCCAGGTACGTCTTTCCACGAATGCTGATAGCGCATTCCCCCGCAGGAAAACACAGGCATCTGCAACTCTGTCCGGCCAAAGCGTCGATACTGCATGGAGTGAAGCGTCAGGGGTTAGAGGACGGCGATACTTAAAACTTAACATCCCCTCTGTCAATTTTCCGCTTCCCCTCATTGAATCATCCTAATTGAGCAATACCTTCACTCCTCCAGCGGCAAATCTTGAGGCAGGGCAACTTGCGATCGCCCCCGCATTTCCTCAATTTCCAGCAAACTAACGACTACACCTGCTACGGGAACTGCTAGAAAAAGCCCAAATATTCCGGCGACTCTTGCGCCAACCAATAGGGCAAAAAACATCACCACAGGATTAATATCTAGGGAATTTTGCATGATTCGAGGCAATAGCAAATTTTCCTCAACCTGCTCAATGATGACGCAAACGACTAATACTTTAATTGCCAACCAGACGCTTTGCGAAACAAGAATTAGAGAAACCAGGCTGATGCCTAAAGTTGCTCCAATTCCAGGAATCAAATTGAAAACACCTGCAATGAATGCCAGAACTAAAGCAAACGGAACCTTGAGGACAAGAAATACTATAAAAGCAGAGCCAATGTAGAAAAAGCAAAGCAGCAAACGTCCCCAAAAAAAGCCAAGCAGATTACGCTGTAGCGTCACTGTCAACCGTCGCCGCAGGTGAGAAGGGACAACCTTCAGCACAAAATTCCATAGCCGTTCTCCATCTAACAGCATGAAGAAAGCAACAACGGCAATGAGAATTAGATTAATTAAGTTAGCAAAGAAGATTTGAATTAGAGATAAACCTGAGCCAATTCCAGAAAGTGCCTGAGTTCTTAGCTGTTCTTCTATTCCTTCTAGATCAACCTGGAGATTTCTAGATTGCAATAGCTCCTCGACCTGTCCTACCAGAGGTGCTAGAGAATTGAGGAATTCTGTGATGCTTTCTGCTAATCTTTGTCCCTGAGATAAGATGCCTAAGCCAATCGTGATGCTAGCGGCACTAATCATCATCATGCTGATGAGAAATATTAGAATAACGGCTGCCCCGTGCGGCAGAAAATAGCTGAGCCATCGCGTCGGGTAATTCAACAAAAAAGCTAGAATTGTGGCAGAAGTGAAGATGACAAAAACTGTCTCGAAATAAGATAAAAACTGTACGAGCGCCCATCCAGAAGCGAACAGCAATAGAAAGCGAACTAAAGCTAAATTATTTAAGCGCTCCCAGACACTTTTCGCAGATGGCTCAACCATGTATTTTGAGTGAAGAAACGTTAGAAGTGAGGCAATTATGAGGCGATTTGTTCAAAATTGAAAACTCAAGATTGGAAACTCGAAACTGAAAAATTAAAACTTGAATTTCTTCTCAAATAATTGGCTCTTGCATCAAAACGTAGGGTTGCACAATCAGCGCTGTAAACCGACGGGCGCGATCGCCTCCTCGCTCGATCAACTGGTCGGCAGAAAGCTTGCAAATCAACTGTTCATCAATCCAATTCTGAACCGAAGTTACGTTGTCGTTGGCGATCGCCACGCCTACATCTAGCAAATCTAACTCTGGGTTGACTGCGACCAGCGCCCCTCGACGGGCATGGGGCAACAGCCAGCTTAGCTCCGCCTCATCGACCATCCCTGCTAGCTCAGCGCGTAAATCCTGCATGGCTCACTTCCCTGAAGTCTGCTGCGGTACAAAAGTTAAGGCTTCATTCTACCGTGCCCGCCCCAAATCGCCATTCCATCTCAAGCCTGAATCATCGCCCCAAATCGTGCATTGCATGAATGCTATCAACGCAGTGCTGGGTTACGGCTTCTAGCTCGGCTCGATCGGTTGATGGAGGGGGGGCGATCGCTTCGCCAATGCGAATGGTTAGCGGGACGGGATGGGGAAGGCGATCGCCCTTTACCACAATAGCTTCCGTTCCCCAAAGGCTCACAGGCAACAGCGGCGCTTGTGCCTTAGCTGCAATCATCGCCGCTCCCAGCTTTGGTTCAGAAATGCGTCCGTCGGGAGTGCGCGTTCCCTGCAAAAAAATGCCGACGGCCCAACCCGCTTCTAGCTGCGCCAGCGCCGCCCGAATCGCACTGCGGTCTGCCGATCCTCGCTTTACCGGATACGCTCCATAAAGTTGAATCGCTCGACCCAGCACCGGAACCTTGAACAGTTCTTCTTTTGCCATGTAGGAAACGGGACGACGCACACAGCAAGACAAAATCGGCGGATCAAAATCGCTAGCATGATTTGCCACAACCACCAGCGATCCCTGTAATGGCACCCGCTCAACCCCATAAACTCGTCCTCGAAAATATCCATTTAGCACTGGGCTGACCACCGACCACTTAAACAGGTGGTAGAGCAGCAGACTGGCAGCAGGTTCGCGCTTACGACTCATGACAAATTAAGAAATGAAATAGATTCACCTCACATCATTTCATCTTGTCAACCTACTGAGATCTGCGACTTCTTCAAGAAGTCGCAGATCTTAACGAACTACACGCCTACAGAAGCACCATCTTGGCGATAGGCAAACACAATCGGGTTTCCTTCAGGTTTTGCTTGTTCGGGCGTATAGGAAACCCGGTCAATTCTGCGCCCTCGCGCTTCCCCGCTCTTGGGCTTCTCAAATAGCAGAATGACTCCGCCATTATTTGAGAGCAACAGTGGCTCAACGGACTGCACTCTGACAGCCTCACCCGGACGCAGAATTCGCTGACTTGCATTTAGCGCTTTACCCAGATCCAGCGGCTCACGTTTTGAGTCTGAGAGAGTCCAACCATTCAAGTCAATGTCGTCAGCAGAAAGATTGATAATCGAAACCCACTCATTCTGACGCTCATCGCCCGAAGGATTGACCATTGCAGCGGCAATATAAACGGGCACCTCCTGATCCGCTACAACGTCTCGTACCTCTCCTTCAGCAATCATTTCTTCTGGTTCATCAACCGCGATGCGCTCCGGAAATTCCACTACGTTTAGCTCTTCTCGCGCCTGTTCATTTTCATTAAACAGTAGCGGGTTTTTCTCGTAGATCTGGTCATCAAAGGTCAACCCAGTTAATGCTTCTACTTCAGAAACAGTGACTTGATAGCGCTGAAAATTGAACAGACGATTGCCTTCTTTGTCAGCAAGCGCCTCTATGTCTTGATACATAATGAACGCTCTCACGTCCAACTCTCCTGTTTCCTGACTGATAAAACAAATTACCTTGAAAAATCCAGATGGGGTTTCTGCTGGCTCTCGTCCCACAGGAGAGATGATTCGCCCAAACTCACCATAGATCGGTCCGGTAAATTCGGTGATTCTGCCGTTGTTGTCCAGGGTGAGGTTTTTCACCCAGTCCTCAAGTGCAAGCCACTCGTCTGGGTTGAAGTTTTCGTGCTGAAGTGTAGCGTTTGGATAAAAGAAAGTTGCATCAGAGGCTTTCCTGGCTTCACGAACAGTTGCACCCCAAGCAGCGCTGGCTCGTCTTGCCAAATGCCCCCGATCCCAGGGGTTTGCAACGTAATAATCGTTGTTTAGCTGAAAGTCTACCCCAATCCGTGTGTCAATTTCCCAATCCCTTTTGCGGGGTACGTCTTTCAACTGGTTCTGGTCAATGTTGAGTGCAGCTAGAATGGGCGATCGCCTCATCCGATTCATCACAATTGTGAAGTTAACATAATCCGCATAGATACCATCTCTTAGCTCCAGCTTATTCAGTACATTGCCAACTAACGCAGGCGAAAATTGAGGTAAAGGCAAACGAATATCCGAACCCAGAAAATCAGGATCGTAACCCACCATAGCGGTACCTCCTAAGCTTTTTGAGGAAAATCCGTAACTGTTAAAGCATTGAGTCGAGACAGATTGAGTCGCGACAGTGGGTTCAACAAGTCCAATCGATACACAAACGGATAAACACAAGAAAACTTAACAAATGAGCTACACGCACCTACTCAATCAATGTCTAATTCCGCTTCTGCTGCTCGTCGCATAGCCAAGAAAGCTTCTTTGATTGGTTGACCTACCGAACTTTGTGACTCCTCTAAAATCATAGACTGATAGGTTTCAAGAAATTTGTTTCTTAGCCGATGAAACAAGTGTAGAAAATGCCGGACAAAACCAATGCAGTTTAAAACAACAAATTCAACACCTCCAGTTTCCTGGTATAAAGAACGTGCATAATTCTGAACTTGTTCATCTATGACTTCAGTTGTGATAAAAATATAGTTGTCAACTCGTTTTCCGCTCACAAGTAACTTTTGTAAAGCCCTATCAATATCTTCATTTGTAACTCGTTTATTTTTCATCTCGTAGCTAATTACAATTTCGTTATCTTCTAATAGGGTGATTTCGATATCACCTAACGCACCTGTTTGTAGGTCAGCGGCATTATGAGACTGCAAAGCAAGAACCTTCTCGCCAAGATACTCTTGTGCTGATTTACGGCTTTCTCACGTCTACTTCGGGACGATGAAGTTTTGCCAGCAAACACGCCATTAATAAGCGTACTCCAGCCCGATTTCTCAAATTACGAGCCACATATTCAACCCGTTCTTTAACTTCGTCATTAACTAATGGCTGTCCCAAGTTGCTGGAAGCACGTCGAAAAGCGGCATCGAGGATTCTTGCTGGTTCAGCCATTTTCCTGCATCCTTTGGAAGGTCATAGTTAACCCAAAGTACCTCCGTTCGAGGTTGCTTGACTGAGAGACACTGCTTTGGGTAGCTCTCTATATAATCCCAATCCTCATAAAGCTGATCTAGCAAATCACAGTGATAGCCTGATAGAGCAACCTTGCCTTTAACTTCCTTAAGCACTTTGGCAAGCTGTCGATGCTCGTCATCGGTCATCTCATACCTATAAGCATTTGCATCACCACGTGAATCATGTGGGTAAGGAGGGTCACAATAAAATAGGGTTTCTTCACTGTCATATCGCTGAATCACCTCGATCGCAGAAGAATTTTCTATTTGAACTCGTAAGAGTCTTTGCACAATTTCAGAGAGTCCCTCAACGCTGCCAAGCCAACGAGAAACTGCACCCGCCATTCCTGCGCGACTCGTCAGCTTGCAATGTGCCCATCTTCCTGCACTAGCAGTTTGAGCTAAGCCTGTTCTGACTTGTCTTGCCCGGACAAAAAATCGACGTGCCCGCTCCAGTTCTGGAAGATCATCAATTGCTTCTTCGGCTGCAATCCTGAGTTCTTCTCTAGAAAAAGGAGTGAGTCCTATCGCTCTGATTAACTCCTCGTGGTGATCTCGGAGGACACGAAAAAAATTGACAACCTCTCCATCAAGGTCGTTGTAAGTTTCAACCGGAGAAGGTTTCCTATTGAGCAGGACTGATGCAGAACCGCCAAATGGTTCACAATAATGAGTTGCGTCGGGCAGCAACGGTAGGAGCCAGTTCAAATGATTAAATTTCCCACCATACCAACCAAAAGCGATAACCTTGCCCATTTGACTATCCGTACTAACCTCGGACAAGTAGTATACACGAACGAGCAAATTTGAAACTGGAAAGAAGCAAAGGCTTTACCTTTCAATTATCCTCAGTAATGACTGATGATTCAAACACTTCACCTCCTGCTTCAACGCGCAAGGTACCTTGCTTCCAGCCCAGGGAAATGGGAGTGTTGCCTTCGGTGGGCTGATAGAGAGCAAAATGATCTGACCAGTTGTGTTCTTCTCCATTTCGCACGATTTGAGGGAGTTCATTATCGGGGTTGTGGGTCAGACGCAAAGTGGTGCCTGTGCTGCTGGTGAATTGAACGGTGTCTTGCGCGTTGGTTAAAACGTTTTGAGGAAGGGTTTGCCTAAGCGTGAGTTGGCTGCGTTCCACGACGTTTTGCTTAAATTCGGTGTAGCTGCCGTGGGAGTCTGGTTCTCCAACTTCTAGGGCAAATCCGGCGTAGCCATTGCCCTGACTGGTGGCTCTGAGGGTTTGTTCGCTAGCGTAGAGTTCGGCGGCTTTTTCGTCGGAGATATCAACGGCTTCAAAGCTACTTAAGTTGATGGGGTGAATGGACAGCCAGGTATTCTCCAGTTGAAAAAACCAGATGTTGTCTCGAATTTCGGTCTGGGCTGTTTTAGGAATTTGAAAGTGAAAGGGACGCTCTGCGGCGGGTCTGAGCCAGATCAGCAGGTTGCGATATTGCCCGATTGATCGCCTTCTCGCTTACCGGGGCGGATGCGATCGCCCCCGATATTCACGACAAAATAATCTACTCCCCGCTCTGAGTTATCTGCCATCA
>JAAUTN010000303.1 GCA_012031415.1 Leptolyngbyaceae cyanobacterium SM1_4_3
AGTGCAGCCTCCAGAGATCTTTCAGCCAGAATGGTGCGTCTCTGTGCTGCCGCAGGCGTTGCAGTAGTCTTTGTGCCTCAACTTACAAAAACTAGAGCGAGTGGGGGCAACGCAGTGGTTGAATTCTAACAAAGCCGTAATTCAACTGAGTCTGCGTTACAAAACAGATGATCACTTGTGGTTTGCATTCTTCCATGAAGCAGGGCATTTGCTCTTGCACGGCAAGCGTGAGGTGTTTTTGGAAGGGGCGATCGCGCAAGATCCCCAAAACAAGACTTGGAAATGGAAGCTGATACATTTGCCGCAGGTACACTAATTCCTCCAGATACATTAGAACAATTTCTAAAGCTCAGGCAACGAAGTAAAGCTGCGATTGAGCAATTTGCAGCCAAAATTGGAATTGCTCCAGGCATTGTAGTTGGCAGACTTCAGCATGATGATGTCTTACCTAATAGCCACTGCAACGATCTCAAACAACGATTTGAATGGGCAGAGTAAGGAGGTTTTTCAATGGTTGAAGTAGAAACGCAAACGGCAGAGACACAGGCAATTCCCCCAGCCTTTGCCGATTTTGACCCCCCTGAACCGCCGACCGACTTGATTTTTGATGATGGAGAGCCTTTGGAAAGTAACCGTCACCGCATCGCCATGAACGTCTTGATTGACTCGTTGCTGCAAGCCTTTCAGGATCGGACAGATTTCTTTGTCGGCGGCAATATGTTTGTCTATTACAGCCGCGAACAGGCGATGAACCGCGATTTTCGTGGCCCTGACTTTTTTGTAGCGCTGGATGTAGATAGCGACCGGGAACGCAAAGGCTGGGTTTCCTGGGAAGAAGGCGGACGCTACCCCGATGTAATTGTGGAACTCATGTCTCCCAGCACGGCACGGCAAGACAAGACCGTCAAGAAGGATCTCTATGAAAAAACCTTTCACACGCTGGATTACTACATCTACGACCCGTTTGATCCAGATTCTCTGCAAGGCTGGCACCTCAATTCCCATCGCCAGTACGAGCCAATTGAGCCGAATGAGCGGGGCTGGCTCTGGTGTGAAACTTTAGGACTGTGGTTAGGCACCTGGGAAGGTAGCCTTCGTCGAGAACCGCCTTCAGGCACCTGTCACTGGCTGCGCTTTTATGACCCAGACGGGAATTTGGTTTTAATTCAAGATGAGGTCGCAGAACAGGAACGCCAGCAAGCCGAGCAAGAACGCCAACGGGCGGAACAGGAACGCCAGCGAGCGGAACAGGAGCAGCAGCGGGCGGAACAAGAACGCCAACGGGCGGAGCGTCTTGCTGCTCGTCTGCGGGAGTTGGGGGAAGATCCTGAGGAGATGTAGGGAAGTGAGAGGGGGAGGAGGGGAGGTTGCGGAAACGTTGCGATCGCCATCGAATCTACATGAAAGCGATATTCGAGAGCAATGTGGCGAGGAGTTCGAGATGAACGTTGGATTAGGCAGGCAGCAAGCAGTAGTTCAAGGCGAAGATTCAGCCCATCAGGGCATGAGGATTGGTCTGACTCGTACCTTGACTTGCTTAATGGCTGTGGTGGCGATCGCCTGCCAATCTCCCTCTTCATCCACTGTTAAAGCTACAAATAATCCTGCTTCACCTGATGCGATCGCCCAATCTGGTGATTCACCTACTGAAACTGAATCCAGCAATTCCACCGTTTATGAAAGCGATCGCCTCGGCTTCAGCTTCAAGGTTCCCAATGGTTTCACTATCGATAATTCTTTGGAGAGCGCTGAGATCGAAGCAGAATATGACTTTCGGGGACATATAGAACTTTGGTCGAACGCTGATTATGAGGCAATTCAGGCAGGAGCCTATGAAGGCGGCACAGAATATCCTCCCAACGTAAGTATTACGGTTTATAACAATCCCGAACAGCGATCGCCGCAAGACTGGGTAGAGGGCAGCAATCGATTTTTGAGGCTTGGGGAATACAGTACGGTAATGGTTGCAGGTCAGGAGGCGATCGCCTTCGAGTCTGATGGGTTGTACCGCAATCAGGAGGTCGTATTCCCTAGCCCTAATAGTGAAGACATTGTCGTCATTTCTTATGCTGAAGGTAGCGAAGGATATGAACAGGCATTTCAGGAAATTATTTCGACTTTTGAATTCGTCAACTAAGTTTGTCGATTAATTCAGTAACGAAATATTTGAAAAGTTTAATCTACTCTTCCAAAAGAAGATGGGACATAGCATTCGGGCGAGAATTCTCGGTTTATTTCGGGGTCTACCTACCGAATGCTCACGACCTTACAGGGGCATTCGCTATTCTTCAAACTCACAAGTGATTTTGTGCTGCTATATTGTGTTCCTATTGGGAATACTAGTCATAAATCAAATTGATAAGTATATTTGTACTTAACTGCCTAACCCTGCCTGCGAGTGTTTATTAAACGCGTCGAACTTTCCCACTTCAAGTCCTTTGGCGGCACGACGCAGGTTCCCTTGCTGCCTGGGTTTACCGTGATTTCTGGTCCCAATGGGTCTGGCAAGTCCAACATTCTCGATGCGCTACTGTTTTGCCTGGGTTTATCCAGTTCAAAAGGAATGCGGGCAGAGCGATTGCCCGATCTGGTCAATCAAAATCAGGTTAGTCGGGGGCGAGCAACGGTAGAAGCCAGCGTCACTGTCACCTTTGCCATTGAGCAAGAAGACCTAGATGGGCTAGATGAGGAAGACCTTCAGGGGCTAGTCGCCCAAACCAACGGCTCAAATAGCAAAAACGGTGCTGTTAAAAGCGGTGGAGCAGCTTCCAGAAACGGCTCATCTTCCAAAAACGGCTCGTCTTCCAAAAATGGTTCCCTGAATGGCTCTGGCAGGACAGACCATGCAGCCGCTAATGGAAATGGCATGAATGGCAACGGAACCGCCGATGGAGCCGCAGATGACGGACATTTAGAAGACTTGGTGCAGCCTGTCTCCGACCTGCTGCTTTTAAGCGAATGGAACGTGACGCGAAAATTGCGGGTGACGCAGCAGGGCACCTACACTTCAAACTACTTCATCAACAGTCAGCCCTGTACCCTGACGGAACTTCACGAGCAGCTTCATAAATTTCATATCTACCCAGAAGGCTATAACGTTGTGCTTCAGGGCGACGTAACCAGCATTATTTCGATGAATCCGCGAGAACGGCGGGAAATCATCGATGAACTGGCAGGTGTGGCATCGTTCGACCGCAAGATCGGTCAGGCAAAGGAAAAGCTAGATGCCGTCAAAGAGCGTGAGGAAAAGTTTCGGATTGTCGAGAAAGAACTGATTGCCCAGCGCGATCGCCTCTCTCAAGACCGGATCAAAGCCGAAAAATATCAGCGGCTCAAAGCCGAACTGCAAACCAAGACCCAGTGGGAAGCGGTGTTGTCATGGCGAGGCCAGCAGCGACAGGTGCAGCAGCTAACCGGTCAAATCGAGGCAGGCGATCGCACTTCCAAAGATCTGACGGCCCAACTTGCGACCCTAGCGACCGAAATTCAGCAGTCCACCACAGAGCTAGATTCGCTCAACGCTCGTGTGAAAGCACTGGGCGAAGACGAACAGCTTGCGCTTCAGGCAACCCTGGCGACCCGTGAGGCAGAACTGCGCCAGCTTCAGCGCCAGGAGCAAGAGTTGGTCAACGCCAGCCGTGACCTGTCGGCAAATCTCGATCGCACCCAGCGAGAAATTCAGGAACAGGTTCAAACTCTGGACAAACTTGCTCAGGAAAAGCATGAGGTGGAGACGCGATCGATCGCCACCCTAATTCAGGCGCGAGATCAGGCACGGCAGGAATTAGACCGCAGCCGTGAAGCTGCCAGTGCGATCGCCGCCGCCTCAGAAGCCTGGGTACAAGAACAAACTGCCCTACGCCACCAGATCGATACATTGCTCAAGACGATTGAACCGCAGCGCACCGAGCAGGCAATGCTGCAAGAGCGGGTGACTCAGCTTCGCCAGAAAATTCAAGAGCAAAATGAAGGACTGGAGGCGATCGCCCAAGAAATTGCCGCCAAACAAGAACAGCACGCCCAAGCAGAAGAATCTCAAAAACTTGCCACGATTCACCTGGAAACCTTGCAACGGTTAAAGACTGCCGCTGAAGAGGAATTACAAACCCAGCAAGACACCCAAAGTCGCCTACATCAGGAGCAGCGCGACAAACAGCGGCAGTTGGACAAGCTAGAAGCGCAAACCCAGGCACTTCAGGAGGCGCAAGGCACCAACGCCACCCAAATTTTGATGCAAGCCGGACTGCCGGGTGTCTGCGGTCTGGTTGCCCAGTTGGGACGGGTCGATCCCCAATATCAGCTTGCCTTGGAAATTGCAGCAGGCGGACGGTTGGGCTGTCTGGTTGTGGAGGATGACGGTGTAGCGGCAGCCGGAATTGAACTGCTGAAGCAAAGACGGGGTGGACGGGCAACCTTCCTGCCGCTCAACAAAATTCGCGGATCTCAAAACTCTTCCGTTCCCAACTGGAAACGACCCGAAGGTTTCATCGACTACGCCGCCAACCTGATTGACTGTGACGACCGCTATCGAGACATCTTTGCCTATGTGTTTGGCAACACCGTTGTATTTGCTTCTATGGGGCAAGCCCGACGACATCTGGGGCAATATCGCATCGTCACCCTGGAAGGAGAACTGCTGGAAACCAGCGGCGCGATGACGGGCGGCAGCGTTTCAACCCGTCAAGGCTCTCTCCGCTTTGGCACAGTTCAGGCAGGCGAATCCGCAGAGGCGATCGCCCTGCGCGAACGGCTTCAGGTAATCGAGCAAATTCTTAAGCGCTGTCAGAATGCGATCGCCCAGGCAGTTACAGGTGTGAAGGAGCGATCGCAAGCTCTAACTGATAGTCGCCAGCAGCAGCGGGAACTCCAACTTCAGTCTGAGCAGCTTCAGAAAGAAATCGGTAGCTTGGTTGCCCAGGAAGCCCAAATTCGCACTCAGCTTTCTCAAAATACTCAGGAGCTTGCCACCGCCCAAACTCGTCTGCAAACTCTTGAGCAAGACCTTCCCGTTCAAGAAGCAGAACTCGATCGGCAGCGTCAGGTTTTGTCTGACCTGGAGCAATCCCAAACCCACAGCGAATGGCAGCAGATTCAAACTGCTATCCGCGCTCAGGAAACTCACCTGAGCGAGCAACAGCTTGCCCTGCGAACCGCAGAGCAGCGCTTACAGGATTTGGAAACCCAGAGTCAGCGGCTTCAGGAGAAAATTAATCAACACCAGCAGCGGGTGCAGGAATATCGCACTCAGCAAACGGCTCAGCTTAACCAGCAGTCTGCCCTCAGCGCTCAATCCTCTGCCCTGTCCGAGCAGATTACCCAAACCCAAACTGCCCTGGCTGCGCTAGAGCAAACCCTTTCTGCGGAGAAGCAAGAGCGCGATCGCGTCGAGCGTCAACTGCGCGATCGCCAAACCCTCCAGCAACAGCAAGAATGGGAACTGCGTAAACTCCAGGAAACCCAGCAGGCTCGACGCGAAGAATTGGTCACACTCCAGGGGCAGCTAGAGGCACAGCAGGCAGAGTTGCCCGATCCTCTCCCCGAAGTGCCTGAGGAGTTGGGCTTAGAGGAATTGCAGCAGGGGTTGCGATCGCTGCAAAAGCGCCTCCAGGCAATGGAACCTGTCAATATGCTGGCCCTCGAAGAACACGAGCGCACCCAAGCCCGTCTGGATGAACTCAGCCAAAAACTGTCCACTTTAGAAGAAGAAAGAACCGAACTACTCCTGCGAATCGAAAACTTCACGACCCTAAGGCAACGCGCCTTTAAAGAAGCCTTCGATGCAGTCAACCAAAACTTTCAGACAATTTTTGCCGAACTTTCAGACGGCGACGGGTATCTTCAGCTTGACGATCCCCAAGATCCCTTTGCCAGTGGGTTAAACCTGGTCGCCCACCCCAAAGGCAAGCCAGTCCGCCGTTTGGCTTCCATGTCTGGGGGCGAAAAATCGCTCACTGCTCTCAGTTTTATCTTTGCCCTCCAGCGCTATCGCCCCTCCCCTTTCTACGCCTTTGATGAGGTAGATATGTTTTTGGATGGGGCAAATGTGGAGCGATTAGCTAGAATGATTAAGCATCAGGCACAGCAAGCCCAATTTATCGTGGTTAGTCTCCGTCGCCCTATGATTGAGTCTGCCGAGCGCACAATCGGCGTAACTCAGGCGAGAGGAGCCTATACTCAGGTTCTAGGGATAAACCTGCAAGGTGCGCCCGTTTGATTCCACTAATACGGATTTCACCAATACGGATATTTCATCTGTACCTGTACTATTGTTGATATCTCAGCAAGATTCGAGATCAGGACTCGAAAATGACATCTGAACAACTCTGTCAACGTTCCGACCTTTTAGGCACCCAAGTCATCACCCGCAGCACGGGTAAGCGCTTGGGGGTAGTTAGTCAGCTTTGGGTTGATATCGATCGCCGAGAAGTCGTCGCCCTCGGCTTAAGGGAAAGTATGCTATCTGGAGTGCTTTCTAGCACCCAGCAAATGATGATGCTTGATAGCATTCGTCAGATTGGTGATGTCATTCTGGTTGATGATGAAACTGTCCTGGAAGACGCATTCAATGCAGAAGCTTACAGTGCCCTAATCAATAGTGAAGTCATTACCGAAACGGGCGAGCTTCTAGGCAAAGTTCGAGGTTTCAAGTTCAACACCTACGACGGCAGAGTTGTCTCTCTGATCATTGCGTCTATCGGGCTTCCCATGATTCCCGATCAGGTGATCAGCACCTACGAACTGTCGATTGACGAAGTCGTCAGCAGCGGACCCGATCGCCTCATCGTGTTTGAGGGTGCTGAAGAAAAAATGAACCAGCTAACAGTAGGTGTCTTAGAACGTCTGGGAATTGGCAAGCCACCCTGGGATCGGGATGAAGAGGAAGATTACTACGTGATGCCTACCTCTGCTGCAAATCAGTTAGGCACAGGGACACGTACCTCCGCTGCTCCTTCAGTGCGGTTAGAAGCACCAGTTGCTCGTGAAACTTGGGATGATGACAACTGGAGTGAAGCTCAACCCGCCCGCCAACTACGTGAACCTCTGCGTCAGCGCCAGCCAGAACCTGCTTACTACGATGACGTAGAAGAAGATAACTGGGGTGGGCAAGAAGAGGAGTATACTGAAGCCGTTTATATTGAGCAACCCACTTATCGTGAACCTAAGCGTCTAGAGCAGCAGTATGACGAAGTGCTAGAAGATGCCTGGGCAGATGATGAAAATCCAAAACCCTACCGCCCACCGCAAATCAACATCCCGGAAAAGCGGAAAGTAGTAGAGTACGAAGAAGAAGCCGATTATTAGACCGTTCATAGCCTTATTAGACCGTTCATAGCCGAGGTATGCCTCTAAAAACCTCAAAACCCTTAACTTTTCGAGGGAATGTGTAACTCCTGCCTGATTTACACAAGCTTTAAGGGGCAAGTCCGGACTCAGTAGGAATGAGGAGAATACTGCCTGTGAGCGTGTTCATCATTCAATTTCTGCAAGGCTATGAACGTCAAGCTTGTTTTAGGCATTGTAGCAGTAGTGGCAGCAATCTCGCCTGTCTCTATTCGATTTGCCAGAATCCTTATTGCACCATCCGACGCTGACCAGTCTGCCGAAGTGGAAACTGAAACTCAACCTGTGAGTTCTTCTACGATCCCAGAGTCTCCGTCAACTGAGGTTGAAACAACGCTGCAAACTGGAGATTGTGTGCGATGCGACTTGAGTGGAGCAAACCTGAGCGGCAATGATTTGAGTCGGGTAAACCTGAGTGAAGCAGATCTTTCCAATGCAAACTTGCGCCAAACTAAGCTCACAAATGCAATCCTAAGCGGTGCTTTGCTGAATGGAGCCAACCTTGAACGGGCCACCCTGGACGGTGCAGATCTTCAAGGAGCAGACTTGAGCAGAGCCAACCTGACTGAAGCCCAGATGTTACACGTCAGTATGTCCAGGGCAAACCTGAATGGCGTAAACCTGCATGGCGCTGAGTTGCGGGACGCTGACCTTAGCTCTGCTCAAATTAGCCAAGCCGATTTGAGTGATGCCAGTTTGTATGGCGCTGTGTTGCGGGATGCTGATCTATCAGGCACTAACTTGAGTGGGTCGGACTTGCGCTACGCTGATTTATCTAATGCCAATCTCGAAGGGGCTGATTTGACGAATGCTCAGTTAGAGTTTGCGACGCTGCCAGAGGGCTTTAATTACGAAGGCACAATCATTTATTAGAACTGAATCTTAGAAAACCTAATTCATAGACAAGTTTTCAGTGCCGTTCAGTTCACGAATTGAGGCTCCTTGAATTAGGAGGCAAAAGCTAATGACCTCTCCCATACTGTTGTAGGCAGCCGAGATAGTAATTCGGGCTGAGAAGGAGTTTCCTCTGAGGGGTTTGAACCTCAACTCCAAAACTCTGGGTTGTTTTACCTGCCTATATTCATCGAATTGGGACTTGAGCGTTGAGCGATCCTGCTCAAAGATAAGTCGGTAGCAGGCTGTACCAACCAGTCCATCTAGCTTACTGGAAAATAAAACAGTAGCTGCCTGACTCGTTTCCTGAATTACACCAGAAGAGTTGACGACCAGATAGATGTCAACACTGCGTTAAATAGGTCTCGATAG
>JAAUTN010000304.1 GCA_012031415.1 Leptolyngbyaceae cyanobacterium SM1_4_3
CGGTGGTAATCCAGGTTGAGTAGGTTAGAGTAAACCAAGTCTCTAGCCCAGTGAGAACAGAGGTTGTCCTGTATCAAGGGTGAGTTGACTAGCTCGCCTGAGCAACTGCTGACGAATGGGGGAAGCTTCCCACTGCTTGAGATGACTCATGTGATCGAATTTGAACACAATTCGATATTCAGGATTTGCGTTGCTGCCAGAGCGAAATACATTCACACCGAGATGACCTTCAAAAGAGTGAGCGGCTGTAATTAAATCTGTGAGAACTTGCTCAAAAGCTGTCTCACAGCCCGGTTTGACTCGTTGCAACACATCAACGGTGACTGGCGGATCATCGGCATTGTTGGCGGAATCTAGAATATTCAATAACTCACTCCCCAATCTGCAATCCTGGAATTTCTACCTTTAAACAAACGACTCGTCCAGGCTCAACTCCTGTAGAAGGAGGAAAAGACATACCGCCGTTGGTGACAACATAAATGCTGGTGCGATCGCCCTCACCTCTACCAAACGCTAGCGCTGTGCTGCCCGTCATCCCTTCTGCTGCTCCAGCAATGATCGTGATATCTCCTCTGGATGAAATTTTCACAACGCTGTTGTAAATGTGAGTTGTGCCATAGAGATTACCCTGATCGTCAAAGGCGAAGTCATCGAGATTAACAGGAGACACAAAGACTTCAGGCTCTCCAGGCTGATCCCCTACAATCGGAATTTTGACGAGCTGCATTTTCTCGGTGTTAGAGGCGTACAGCACTCCCTCAAAGATTTTCAGCCCATTCACCGCTGGAAACTCATTGTCAGAAGAACTGCGGGCTAAGTGAGAATGTTCCAGCCAGATATCAACTTTCCTTTCAGATACCGTCAGTTGCCAGATGGCTCCTCGATAAGAATCGGCAATCAGGATGCGATCGCCATTCAAAGGGGTCATTCCATTCAAAAACACCGCATCTGGCAATGTCACTAAAACACTAGTTTCTCCTTTCGGTGAGATGTTAAACACGGTCGGAAGATTCTGCTGATCCCAGGCACTCAGTAGCAGATTGCCATCGGGCAACAAGACGAGTCCGGCGGCTTTTCCAGCAATTTTGGCATGAATCGCAGGCTGTTGGTTTGCCCCAATTTGCCAGATGCTACCGTCAAGGTGACTGGTGATAAAAAGTGTGTTGTCAGCGCTGACGGCAATACTTTCTAGAAAAGTATTAACCGGGAAAGTAGCGATCGCCTCCGCTGGCACCAGTTCTACTGGCGTTTCTGAGAAAATGGGGGGTAATCCCAGTGAGTCAGCCATGCACAAATCTCCCTAAAATTCTTCAGATAGTACCATCTACGAGTATTTGATTTACGTGATCAGCGCTAAGGCTTGTAGGATGAAGCATTTAGGGCTGTTAAAACTTACTAGTATCATGCACAATTAATTGTTACCAAATGGTTACTGGCAGGATTTCGTAAGCATGAGCGAGAAGCAGTACAGTTGTCCGGTTGAATTTACCTTAGACAGGATTGGGGGTAAGTGGAAATGTGTGATTCTCTGGTGGCTGCGACGAGGCACAAAGCGATTTGGTGAACTGATGCAGCTGATGCCAGGAATTAGCCAAAAGGTATTAACGGCTCAACTGCGTGAGCTTGAGGCAGATGGGTTAATCAGCCGTCAAGTATTCCAGGAGACACCACCGCGTGTGGAATATTCGCTGACAGCACACGGTAAGACGTTGCGACCAATTACAGAGTTGATGTGCAACTGGGGCAAGGCAAATGCCCCGCAGTTTCAGTTTGGCTTGATGTGTTTGCGTGGACTGAACATTCTGGCGATCGCCACCCCACTCACGAGCCAACGCTTAGAAGCTGAATTGGGCGAATTGCGCGGCGCAAAAGTGATGGTTACTTCACTGGCGATCGCCCTCACTACCTTTACCCAAATTCGCCCTGATATTGTGCTAATTGATTTCAGTGTGGATGAAAACTTTGACTTACTGCATGAGTCACTTAAAACATTAGCCACAGATTCCCAGAAGCCAATTCCAACGATCGCCCTGGCTGCAAATGACCAGGAACGCGATCGCGCCATTTCACAGGGATTTCCGATTCATCTCATGGAGCCGATTGAGGTATCAGAACTGGTGGGGGCGATCGCCAACTTAACTTCAGCAGAAAATCTGGAAGGATACACGGAATGAGTCATCAGCGTTGTTCGATCCACCGTCGCATCTCTGCTTCTGAAACGTTATTAATCCTTTGTCCCGTCGCAGGATTATAGGCACTCCATAAACTATCTTGGGAATTTGCTTCAAATTGTGAAGAAGTGCGCCACACCTTTAATTCCGGTTCCCTTCCAACCAGCCAGCGGATTAGGAATTGACGGATATTCTCTGTCCAACTTCTAGTCATAACCTGACGAGAGCCAGTGGTTAAGCAATCGGAAGAAGAAAATCTTTCAAATGTGGACTTTGGATTAGATGGAGAATTATTCATAATCATTGCCTCTCATAAAAACACCTTTAAACTCACGGTAGAAATTAATTTCTCAAAGATCAAAATGCTCCGCATATGACATCTATCGTTAGAATCGATGGATAGTGCGACGTGCTGGTTTGTTTTGCCTAATTAACCTGAATGTGCTGCTGATAACCCGTTAAAAGGAATGAGATCAAACCCTAAAAGTTTATTTACACTGGCTCAACTGCGAGTTTTGATTGCAGTCGCCAAACACCAGAATTTCAGCGAAGCCGCATCACAGCTACAGATGTCACAGTCCTCGGTGAGTAGTGCGATCGCCACTCTCGAAACTGAATTAGGCGTTATTTTATTTGCTCGTGGCCGTCACGGTGCCAGCTTGACTCCTGTGGGCGAACAAGTATTAGCTCACGCCGAGCAAATGGTACAGCTTCAGAAGGAGATTTATAAAACCGTCAATCTCGCTAAAACACTTCAGGGCGGCAAGGTTCGCGTTACTTCATTTCGCAGTATTACCACTCATTTCCTGTCAGGTGTGATTGCTCAATTTCGGCAGCAATTTCCTCAAATTAGCGTGAGCATTTTAGAACAAGCGGACAATCAACACATTGTCAATGCCCTACGCAAAGGGCAGGCAGACATCGGCATTGTTGATCGTCCATTAGACGACCAGTTTGACACCTGGGAACTGCTACGAGATGAGTATGTTGTGCTGCTGCCGTCTTCCTTTCAAGTCAAGGGGTCTGCGTTAAGTTGGGATAATTTAAGCAGTTATCCTTTTGTGATGTTTTCCGAAGGGAATCAGCATGATGAAGAAATCTTTGCCCACTGTGATGAAGAAGTCTTGGCTCACTGTGCCGCCTTTAATACGTCTTTGCAGGTCGCTTATTGGGCGCAAGCCGATTCCAGCATTGTCAGCATGGTAGCTCAAGGATTGGGTGCAACCATTATTCCCCGTCTCGCTGCCGAGCCAATTCCTAATAATATCCAGGTATTTAGCTTACCTCAACCGCTGTTTCGCTCCATTCGAGCCGCAGTTTTGGCAGATGCCCTCTTCCCACCGTCTGTTTTTGCCTTTTGGGAAATGCTTAAAGCTGCATCCAAGTTCTACAGTTAAGTAATTTATACCAATCCTTTATGAAGCTGTCCTTAACAAGGGGCTTAAGCCCCTTGTTCCACAGAGATCTATTTTGCTCAAGTTCAAATCAAATTGGTATTAGTTAAGTTGTTAATCTAATGGTGCTATTTTGCGATCGCAACCCACAGCAATTCACAGAATAGTCACAAGGGGTTCACTTGTGAATGACCCCTTGCGAATGACCTGAGTAATAGGACTTACGCAAGTAGAACACAAAATTAAGCATTCGCGCACTAAAATAGTACGCATACAACATTTTTTAAAAACTCTTACTTTTGCGGCTGTCTGAAGTCACGCTGCTCAAGACCTTTAAATAAGTCCAAAAATAGTCCAACTTTTGGTTAGTCAACCAACTAACCCAATTGGGTGAAGTTTTTTAACGGCTTTTTGTTGGATAGTTTGCCACAGGTTGAGTCGCAGATTGGAGCAAGAGTATGGTATCCCCCGAACCGCATGACCCTTCAGATTTAGGGCAACCTGCGACCGCCGATCGTCAAATAGACGATTTTGCTGTTCCCCGTGACCCCTCCCCTCGTAAAGGTCGCCCCTGGTTGACGGCACTCAGTATCGTTATTTTGCTGCTAGGTTTAGGTTTAGGCTGGCGCTGGTGGCAGTCGCGAAATGCGGCTGCTCCGGGTGGTGCAGGCCCTGGAGCAGCGCAGGCCCAAGCCGCTCCAGTTGAGCTAGAAACCGTAGAAACTTCAACAATTTCCGAGTCTTCAGAGTTCGTGGGTACGCTCATTTCGCGCCGCTCGGTTGATTTGCGTCCCGAAATTGACGGCCGGATAACTGAAATTTTGGTTCAACCCGGTGAGGCTGTAGAGGTTGGTCAACCTCTAGTGTTGCTGAGTCCTGACCAGAGGGCCGCAGAATATGCCAGCGTGCTGGCTGCTGTCAACTCAGCCCGCGCCACCCGTGCAAGTTCTGCCTCAGAACTTCAGGCCCTCCAGGCAGAACGAGTTGCAGCAGTGGCTGAGGTTGACCTGCAAAACGAAAACTTCCGCCGCACGTCTCAGTTGGTGCAGGAAGGAGCTTTAGCTCAAGATCAGCTAGACCAGGTTGAGCGCGATCGCCGCAGTGCGATCGCCACCCTCAACGCCACCGACCAGCGCATCCAAGCCTCCCGCGCTAACCTGGTTGAATCTCAAGCCGCCCTAGAACAGGCTCAAGCCAACGCCGCTGCCTCCAACGCGCAGCTTCAAGATACCGTCATTGAAGCTCCATTTGCTGGAACAATTGGGGACATTCCGGCAAAGATTGGCGATTTTGTTAACGCCGGAGATATCGTCACCAGCGTCACTCAAGACCAGAGTTTAGAACTCGAAATATCTATTCCCCTGGAGCGTGGACCCGACCTGCGAACTGGTCAGCGGGTTGAACTAATCAATGCTCAGGGAAATCCTCTTACCGTTGGTCGCATCAACTTCACAGCCCCCCAGGTGAATACAGCCGCCCAAAGCATTCTAGTCAAAGCCAACTTTGATAACCCCGATGGACGATTGCGAGCTGGGCAATTCGTTCGCGCCCGCGTGATTTGGGATGAAAGCCCCGGAATTTTAGTTCCCACAGCAGCTATCTCTCGTTTAGGTGGAGAAACTTTTGTCTTTGTCGCTGAAACCCCTTCTGCTGAAGCAGAACAGCCCGAAGCAGGACAAGCCCCACCCCAACCAGGACAAGCCCCCGCAGAAGCGCCCTCACTCATTGCCCGACAGAAACCGGTGGAGCTAGGCGACCTGCAAGGCAATAACTATCACGTCATTGAAGGCTTAGAGCCTGGAGAGCAAGTCGTCGTTTCCGGAGTACTGAACCTTGCGGATGGCATTCCCATCGCACCTCAACCCCAGCAGGGTGCAGGCGGACAAGAGCAAGGTTAAGAAGTTCAGATCAAAACTGCCTAAGCTACCTTCACCTGTGCCTCCTACCCTTCACCCCCCACTCCCATGTTTGTCGATTTTTTCATCAAGCGACCTGTCTTTGCTACGGTCTGCGCTATCATCGTCTTGCTAGCAGGAGCGGTTAGCATTCCGACCTTACCGATCGCCCAATATCCAGAAATTGCGCCTCCCCAGGTGACTGTCACCTCAATCTATACGGGTGCTGACGCTGAAACCGTAGAAAGCAGCGTCACCAGCATTCTAGAACGCGAAATCAATGGGGTGCAGGGCTTGAGATATATGTCCTCAAGCAGCAGCAATACTGGCACCAGCACCATTACCGTTACCTTTGACAGTTCGCGAGACATTGACATTGCTGCGGTTGACGTGCAGAACCGGGTATCTGTTGCCCAGCCTCAGTTGCCTGAATCGGTTCAGCGGACAGGCGTTGTAGTGAACAAAGAGTCTAGTAATTTTTTGCTGGCGATCGGAGTCTTTACCGAGGATGACCGATACGACCCACTTTTTCTGAGTAACTACACTGACCTCTACCTGGTTGATGCAATTAAGCGCATCCGAGGTGTTGGCAACGTTCAAATTTTTGGTGAACGCCAATATGCCATGCGGCTATGGATTGATCCCACTCGTCTAGCCAGCCGCAACCTGACTCCCCAAGATGTAGTCGATGCGATCAATTCTCAAAACTTGCAGGTTGGTATTGGACGCATTGGACAGCAGCCTGCTCCCGATGAGCAGCTTTATCAACTTGACCTGCGAACCCAGAGCCGTCTCACTGACCCCGCCCAGTTTGAGGAATTGGTACTGAGAACAGAGGACGACGGTACGTTAATCAAGTTTAGAGATGTGGGGCGAGTTGAGCTAGGAGCCGAGGACTATAACTCGTTTTTAAGGTATCGGGGCAGAGAGGCAATTGGTTTGGGGGTGACTCAGCTTCCGGGCAGTAATGCGATAGAGGTTGCCACTGCGGTTAAAGCAGAAATGGCAAGACTCTCAGAGACTTTTCCACCAGGGTTAGAATATCGGGTTGCCTTTGACACGACCTCCTTTGTGGAAGCTTCTCTAGAGGAAGTATTAGTTACGCTGTTTATTGCAGTTGGACTCGTTATCCTGATCATTTTTATCTTCCTGCAAGATTGGCGTACCACTCTAATTCCCAGCATTACGATTCCAGTTGCTTTGATTGGTACTTTTATCTTTGTTAAGGCTTTTGGCTTCTCAATCAATACGCTAACGCTGTTTGGGCTGACGCTAGCATCGGGAATGGTGGTAGACGATGCAATTGTTGTGGTTGAAGATATTAGCCGCCTGATTCAGGAAGAGGGCATGAGTCCCCGGCAAGCCGCTTCGGCTTCTATGCATGAGCTGACGGGGGCAGTCATTGCAACTTCGCTGGTGTTGATGGCGGTGTTTGTACCAGTCGCGTTTTTCCCCGGTACAACGGGAGCGCTTTATCGCCAGTTTGCGTTGACGATCGCCTTTTCAATCACAGTCTCTACCTTTCTGGCGCTAACTCTCACCCCCTCTCTCTCGGCACTCCTGTTGCGCCGAGGGCATGGTGCAACGGGTTGGCTTGGTTGGGGGTTTGAACGGTTCAATCGATTCCTCGACTGGACTCGACGAGGCTATGAGCGATCGCTCAACAAGCTTGTGGGGATAAAGGCGATCGTCGTGATTGTATTTGTTGCTCTCATTGGACTGACTGCCTTTGTATACACCCTCGTCCCCACAGGATTTCTGCCTGAGGAAGACCAGGGCTACTTTATTACCGTAGTTCAGGCTCCAGAAGGGGTGTCATTAAGCTACACCGATGAAGTTATGCAGGGAATTGAGGAAGAACTAATTGCGCTCCCTGAAGCTTTAGGGGTGTTTTCAGTGGGTGGATTCAGTCTGGGTAGCGGCAACACTGCCAATAGCGGAGTCATCTTCACCACACTTCAGCCCTGGGAAGATCGGCGAGAATTTAGTCAAACGGTGCAGGGCATCATTGGCGGTCTGTTTGGTAAGTTCTCGCAAATTACAGATGCCAGGGCTTTCCCAATCAACCCACCTTCAATTCAGGGCTTGGGCACCTATGGAGGCTTTACCTTTCAGCTTCAAGATCGCGGCAGTAGCAATGATTTGAACGCTTTGCTGCAAAGCTTTGGTCAACTCTTAGGTGCTGCGAATCAAGACCCAGGCTTGCAAAATGTCTTTAGCACCTATGCTGCTGCGACCCCCCAACTTTTAGTTGAGGTAAACCGGGATGCCACAGAAGCCCTGGGGATTTCGGTGGAAGATGTGTACAACACCATGCAAACGGCGATCGGTTCTCAGTATGTGAATGACTTTGTGCTAGGGCGCAGAAACTATCGGGTCTATGTGCAGGCAGATGAGCAGTTCCGCTCTCGACCAGAGGATATCGGTCAACTCTATGTTCGCTCTGCACGAGATGAAATGATTCCGCTGAGCAATTTGGTGACTCTCACGCCACAGACAGGCGCACAGACCATTAACCATTACAACCTGTTCCGCTCGATTGAAATTACAGGCAGTCCGGCTCCCGGATACAGTTCTGGAGATGCGATCGCACACATGGAGCAGGTTGCGGCTCAAGTCCTTCCTCCTAACCTATCTTATGAGTGGTCAGGTACATCGCTGGAAGAGATTGAGTCAGGCGGACAGGCTCCGCTGATTTTTGGATTAGGTTTGGTGCTTGTGTTTCTGGTACTGTCTGCTCAGTACGAAAACTACATTGATCCGCTGATTATCATGCTGGCGGTACCTCTGGCAATTTTGGGTGCGCTCTCGGCTCAACTCCTGCGGGGTTTAGAGAATGACGTTTATTGTCAGGTGGGTCTGGTGATGCTGATTGGTCTGGCCAGTAAAAACTCAATTCTGATTGTGGAGTTTGCCAATCAATTGCGTGAAACTGGGCTTTCAATCACTAAAGCTGCCGTTGAAGCAGCGCAGCAGCGACTCCGCCCGATTCTCATGACCGCTATTTCAACACTGGTGGGCATCTTTCCACTGGCGATCGCACTGGTGCAGGTGCAGGTAGCCGTCAATCTCTCGGAACAGCCGTATTCGGCGGAATGCTCGTGGCAACTTTCCTGAGCCTGTTTA
>JAAUTN010000046.1 GCA_012031415.1 Leptolyngbyaceae cyanobacterium SM1_4_3
ATGAGTTGATGAGATTGTGCCTGCAACATTTATGTCTGTTCAGGATCAGCTAACATAGCTAATTGCAGCAGCGCTGAAATCAGCATCCTTGCAACTGTGCCACAAGAGGTTCGATGAAAGTTACTCAGGAAAAGCTTCCCGCTAGCCAGGTTGGTCTAGAGATTGAAATTCCCCCCGAGATGTCAAAGCAGGCTTACGAAAAGACCCTGCAAGAGTTTACCCGTGCTGCAAACATTCCTGGGTTCCGTAAAGGTAAGGTGCCGCGCCAGGTTTTGGTGCAGCGATTTGGCTCCAGCCGACTCAAGGCTGCTGCGATTGAAGAACTGATTGAGAATAGCCTCAAGCAGGCGGTCGAGCAGGAAAAAATTGAGGCGATCGGTAATTTTCAACTGCGCTCGTCCTTTGAAGAATTGGTCAGCCAGTTTGAGCCAGGTTCGGCGCTGACCTTCTCCGCAGTGGTAGACGTGCCGCCAAAGGTGACGCTCAATCAGTACAAGGGGCTACAAGTCAAGGCAGAAGAAGCTACCTACGATCCAGAGCGGGTCGATCAGGTGCTAGAGAATTATCGCAACCAGTCTGCGACACTGGTGCCTGTGGAAGGACGAGCAGCCCAGCCCGGAGACGTGGCGGTTGTCGATTTCAAAGGGCAGTTGACGGGTGAGGACGTTGAGCCTGAATCGGCTGAAATTCCCGGTGGCAGTGCTGAAGATTTCCAAATTGAGCTTGTAGAAGGCAAGTTTATTGCGGGCTTCGTGGACGGCATTATCGGCATGAGCCTGGAGGAAACGAAGGACGTTTCTGTCACCTTCCCTGAAGACTACCCGCAGCAAGATTTAGCAGGTAAAGCGGCCGTATTTACGATCACGCTGAAAGATCTGAAAGAAAAGGAATTGCCTGAACTGGATGATGATTTTGCTCAGGATGTGAGTGAGTTTGAAACGCTGACCGAATGGCGAGAAACGTTGGCATCTCGGTTTAAGCAAGAGGCTGAGCAAAAGACAAAGATCAATAAGGAACAGGCGCTACTGGACGAATTGGTTAAGCACGTTGAGGTCGAAATCCCTGAAACACTGACTAAGCAGGAAGTGGACTATATGATCACTCAGACTGCAATGCAGTTGAGCAACCAGGGGCTAGATGTCAAGCGGCTGATGACGAAAGAGGTGATCCCGCAGCTACGGGAGCGATCGCGCCCTGAGGCGATCGCCCGCATCCAGCGCACCCTAGCCCTCGGAGAAGTTGCTAAGCGCGAGTCGATTAAAGTTGAAGAAGCAGAATTGACGGCAAAGGTGGACGAGATTCTGGAGCAATACGCGGATCAGACTCAAGACATCGACCTAGATCGCCTCCGGCAATCTGTTGAAGACGACCTGCTGAGAGGAAAGATCTTAACCTGGCTAGAGGAAAATGCTACCGTCGAGCTAGTTCCAGAAGGAACACTGACTCCGCCTGAGGCACTTGAGACTGATGCTGACGCAGACACACTAGAAGCAGCAGAGACCTCCGAGACTGATCAAGATGAAGCAGTTGCCACTCCAGCCGCCGAAGCAACCGTAGAGGCAACGGCCGAAGTCGTGACGGATGAAACGGTGGGTGATGAAGCGTCCACAGACGAAGTTGCAACAGAGACTATCTCAGCGGCTGGAGAGGAAGTTGAGGATGAAGACTCAGCAGGCACAGCAAGCACCAGCCGAAGCCAAGTCTAAGTAAAGCTGTAAAAGGCTGATTCAGTCCACTCCATCGATTTTCCAGCCAGTCCCAGGTCAGTTAAGGCATAATGGCGAATAGAGGCGACCTGGCGATCGCACCCTCTTAAAAGTCAACTCCCACTCGTTGATTCGCCTGGCCCTGATCACTCACTCACCCTTGCTCACTTCAACCTATGCTTGTATCTCATTCTGATTCCCTGATAACCAGTACCCGATCCCCGGAAATCGACTCTGTGATTCCGATGGTGGTCGAGCAATCTGGTCGAGGTGAACGAGCATTTGACATCTATTCACGGCTACTGCGAGAGCGCATTGTGTTCTTGGGAACTCAGGTCAACGATGAAGTTGCTGATTCCATCGTGGCGCAACTGCTGTTTCTAGATGCCGAAGATCCAGAGAAAGATATTCAACTCTACATCAACTCTCCCGGCGGCTCTGTGACTGCGGGTATGGCGATTTATGACACGATGCAGCAAGTTCGCCCTGACGTTGTTACGATCTGCTTTGGCCTAGCTGCCAGCATGGGCGCATTTCTCCTGGCGGGCGGAGCGACAGGTAAGCGACTCTCTCTTCCTAGCTCTCGCATTATGATTCACCAGCCGCTCGGTGGAGCGCAGGGGCAAGCGGTAGACATTGAGATCCAGGCAAGAGAAATCCTTTACCATAAGCGAAAGCTAAGCGAATTGTTGGCTTATCATACAGGTCAGCCATTCGAGAAAGTTGAAGCTGACACGGAACGCGACTTTTTCATGTCAGCAGCAGAGGCCAAAGACTACGGTCTGATCGATCAGGTTATCTCTCGGCAGAACCTGCCTGCGGCGAGAGAAACTGTCACTGCATTGAAATAAGAGGCGAATATGTCTAAATACGACTCTCATCTCAAATGTTCTTTCTGTGGTAAGTCGCAGGAGCAAGTCCGCAAATTGATTGCCGGTCCAGGAGTTTACATTTGTGATGAGTGCGTTGATCTCTGTAATGAGATTTTGGATGAGGAACTGTTTGACTCCAGTTCGGCAGTTCCCCAGCCTGCTCCTCGCCGAGAACAGCAGCCCGAAAAGCGGCAGACTCGCTCAGCTAACATTTCTCTTAATCAGATTCCTAAGCCCAGAGAGATTAAGAAACACCTGGATGAACACGTAATTGGTCAAGACGAAGCAAAAAAAGTTTTGTCTGTTGCAGTTTACAACCACTACAAACGGCTGAGTTTTATTCAGTCGAAGGGCAGTGGCAAAGTAGAGGACGCTGTAGAACTGCAAAAATCTAACATTTTGTTGATTGGTCCGACGGGCTGTGGCAAGACGCTCTTAGCGCAAACGCTGGCAGAAATTCTAGATGTACCGTTTGCCGTTGCTGATGCTACGACGTTGACTGAGGCAGGTTATGTTGGCGAAGATGTAGAAAATATTCTTCTGCGTCTGCTGCAAGTCGCTGATTTAGATGTGGAAGAGGCTCAACGTGGGATCATCTACATTGACGAAATTGACAAGATTGCTCGCAAGAGCGAAAATCCTTCAATTACCCGCGATGTCTCTGGTGAAGGGGTGCAGCAGGCACTGCTGAAGATGCTGGAAGGTACGATCGCCAATGTGCCTCCCCAGGGTGGGCGAAAGCATCCTTATCAAGACTGCATCCAAATTGACACGAGCAATATTCTATTTATCTGTGGCGGTGCGTTTGTTGGTTTAGACAAAGCGGTTGAGCAGCGGATTGGCAAGAAGTCAATGGGCTTTATTCAACCCGGTGAAAGTCAGCCTAAAGAGAAGCGGGCAGCAGACGTGCTTCAGCATCTGGAGCCGGAAGACCTGGTTAAGTTTGGCATGATTCCCGAATTTATTGGACGGGTTCCGGTTGTGGCAGTGGTTGATCCGCTGGATGAGGAGGCGCTGGCGGCGATTCTCACTGAACCTCGAAATGCGCTTGTGAAGCAGTATCAAAAGCTGCTGAAGATGGACAACGTGCATCTGGAGTTTAAGATTGAAGCGGTGAAGGCGATCGCCAAGGAAGCTTATCGTCGTAAAACTGGCGCCAGAGCGCTACGCGGCATCGTTGAAGAACTGATGCTGGACGTGATGTATGAACTGCCATCCCGCAAAGACGTAACTCGATGTACCATCACCCGTGAGATGGTTGAGAAACGCTCTACCGCAGAACTGTTGCTGCATCCTTCTTCCCTACCCAAACCAGAATCGGCGTAGAAGTCCTATCTGAGCCTTAAACCTGTTTGAATAGAGGGTGAGGATCAGTTCAAGATTTCAAGATGTCTTATATCGAGATTCGTGGGGTTGCACATTACTACGAGTGGATCACCCAAGCAGAACGCCGGCCGCTTCAAGTAAGCCCGTTATGGTTTTTGTTCATGGGTGGGCAGGGTCGGCACGCTATTGGGAAAGTACAGCCCACAAATTAGTCGAACAGTTCGACTGTCTGCTGTACGATATGCGGGGGTTTGGGCGATCGCGCCTCCCCTCTCCCGCCGTTCCATCCGTTACAGACTTGGGCTATGAGCTAGAGAGCTATGCGGAAGATTTGGCTCTATTGCTGGATGCTTTAGGAATTGAACGAGTCTTTCTAAACGCGCATTCAACTGGGTCGTCGATCGCTGTCTTTTTCCTCAACCTTTATCCGGAGCGGGTAGAGCGAGCAATTCTGACCTGTAGCGGCATTTTTGAGTATGACGAAAAGGCATTTAATGCTTTCTATAAATTTGGCGGATATGTCGTTAGCTTTCGTCCACCCTGGCTAGCCAAGATTCCGTTTGCAAATCGCCTGTTTATGGCACGTTTTCTGCATCGTTCATTGCCCGATGTGGTCAGCCGTGCTTTCCTGGAAGACTTTTTAATGGCAGACTATGAGGCGGCGATCGGAACTGTTTATACAGCGGTGAGCAAAAAGGCGACTGAGGTGATGCCGCAGGAGTTTGCTCACTTAACCATACCCACGCTGATCATTTCGGGGCAATACGACCAGATTATTCCAGCGGAAATGGGCAGGCAGGCGGCGGCTCTCAGCGACCAGGTAGAGCAGATTGTCATGCTTGAGACTTCTCATTTTCCGATGTTAGAAGATCCGGAAACTTATTTGCGCCATGTGCGAGCGTTTCTGAAACTGCCAGATGAGGGATGAGGGATGAGGAATGGGGGATGAGGAATGGGGGATGAGGAATGGGGGATGAGGAATGAGGGATGACTAAATTTTGCTAATTAAAGCTTTGCAGTTTGTCGCTCGTCCTAGTCAACAAGGATTAATTTAATCGATAATCCTAATCTTGCTCACAGCCGATTCCGTCCAGGTCGCCGTCAAATCTGTGTGGGTCGGGAGGACGCACCTCAAATCGACGGTGGGAGATGTTGTGGCAATCTAGGTCGGGAGGGGCAGGCGCAATGCAAACGCCAGGATAGCTGGGGTCGCAGGATTGTTGGGCATGGGCCACTGCAAATATGATGGCTGTCATGAAGGGGCGATCGCCCCCAGCCCAATTAGAACTCGCTTCACTCTAACCCCAACTCCCGTTTCAGCAGATTAATAGATTTCGTACCAATGTAGTTGTCACAGCAGATCAGTTGAGGTGGACGAATAATGTCCTCTCGGCTAGCCTGGACAGCCGCTTTCACCGTTTCAAAACTAGCCTGGTCGCTGATGATTACCTGAGCGCTGCGAACTACGGCTTTCAGCTTGTAAGCGTCTTCAGCCTGAGCAGTCATGACTAGCAGGTCATCGCCCCGCAAGCTGTAAAGAATCACTTCTGCTGCCCGTAGAATGCCCGAACTGAGGCTGACCAAACCGATGCAGCTATCTTTAGGTAAGCCTCTCAGCAGGTGCAGTTCTTTGCCGTAATCGTAAATGTCTACGGGGATGACTCGGACGGACTTGGGAGCGGCGATCGCCTCTGCCTCTCCAATAAAGTAACGGCTGGTGACGACCGTCCCCGATCGCGCCTGGTCTAGAATTTGACCCAGTTCCTCTAAAGGAACAAGCTGCACCGGAATTTTCAGGGCTTGCTCTAGCTCTCTGACCATCAGTTCGCCTGCGCCAATGTCCTGACTGGGAGCGGTGACTAGCACTCTGGCACTACAGCGAAGCCGCCAGTCAATTTCTGCTAAAAACAACTCTCTTGCCTGACTCAAAGAGCAGCCTTGAGTTAGCAGGTCATCCAGGCTTTTTTGCACTAGCTTGTGAGCCTGGGGATGCTGCTCCAGGATGGGGGAGCGAGACTTCGCGCCGCCTTCGTCGCCTTGTGCCCGCACGTAAATTCCTGAGCCTGCCTGAGCATCGACTACGCCCGATTCTTCAAGCTGACGATAAACTTTGCTGATTGTGTTGCGGTGTAGCCCGGTTTGCATGGCCAGTTGGCGCGTGCTAGGCAAGCGATGACCGGGTGGAAATTGGCGTGAGGCGATCGCAAACCGAATCTGATTATAAAGTTGGGTCGATGCTGGAATTTCGCTGTCGGGCTGAATGTGAAACTGAACCATCGCAGAGCCTCCGAGGAGCTTGAGAAGTAGAGTGAAGTCTCTATTGCTGCAAGCTTAAGATCGTAATTCTGACCTAATCTCTTTGAGTAAAAGAGATTTATTTTGGTAATAGATTCAAGCTGCAAGAGCGATTTACGGCAAAGGCAGCTAAAAGTTGCAGAGAGTTTCTAAACAAGCGTACCTCTACTGTTGAACGAATACCTCATCCAGGTGAGTTAGCTGAGCAGGTGATTTTGAGCAATACCTGATTCCTGATAGGAAGGAGCCGTCCGATTTTTGGGACAGTAAAGCCTGTTTCAAGGAAAGCAGACGCAGAGCCATTTCTATTTTAGATTCCTATGACGCAGGTAGGAGATGTAATGACTAGTGTAGAAATTCAGACTTTCCATACGGAAATTCAGAGCCAAGATTTAAAGATTGCGGCGTATCAGGCTGAGCCGTCTGAAGCGGGTTCTTTCCCGGCGGTAATTGTGTTGCAGGAAATTTTTGGGGTCAATAGCCACATTCGAGATGTGACGGAGCGGTTTGCCCGATTGGGCTATGTGGCGATCGCCCCGGCTCTCTATCAACGTTTAGCCCCCGATTTTGAAACGGGCTACACGGCTGAAGCGATTCAAATCGGCAGAAAGTACAAAGACAATACCAAAGCGACGGAGCTACTGGCAGATATTCAAGCAACGATCGACTGTCTGAAAACATTGCCGCAAGTGAAGCCGGAGGCGATCGGCTGTATCGGGTTTTGCTTTGGGGGGCACGTGGCTTACCTGGCAGCAACCCTGCCTGACATCAAAGCAACCGCTTCTTTTTATGGGGCAGGGGTGACGACGATGACTCCGGGCGGTGGCGCTCCGACCGTTAGCCGTACCGCTGAGATTGGCGGCACCCTCTATGCCTTTTTTGGCATGGAAGATGCCAGCATTCCGGTTGAGCAGGTCGAGCAGGTGGAGGCAGCGCTACAAAAGCACCGCATTCCTCATCAGGTGTTTCGCTATCCGGGTGCGGATCATGGTTTCTTTTGCGATCAGCGGGGTAGCTACAACGCCGAAGCTGCTGCCGATGCTTGGCAGAAGGTGCAGCAGCTTTTCCAGAAAACGTTGCGGTCATAATTATTCAAGTGGAAGAAGCTCCGGTTTCCCTTACCAGAGGAAACTGGAGCTTGGTTAATCAGAAAACACCAAAACAAACGTTAGATGTAACCGTTATTGGTCGTTGGTCGTTAGTCATGCGTTGAGAAACCAAGTTCCTGTGCCCCCACTACGGCTGCTAAGTCATTCTGCACCGCTGCTGAATCATTCCGCCCTGCTGCTAAAGATCGTGGATTTAATCAAACCGCAAACTGTAGGGGCGGGTTTAGCGAACCAACTTGCATCCCACAATGAATTTGACAGCAAAACCCGCCCCTACCCAATGTCGAACTTATTGAATTCTCATTCCTAAGAATCATGGATTAAATAACCTGTGGGGTGGGTGTCTCACCCGCCCGGACGGGCAAGATGCCCATCCCACAAAATGTACAGTTTATTTAATTCACGACCCTAAGTTATTTCTTCCTGCTGCTGAGCCATTCCTCCATGCTGCTGACGTTATTCTGCACTGCTGCTGAATGATTCCTCCATGCTGCTGAGTCATCCTGCACTGCTGCTGAGTTATTCTGCACTGCTGCTGAATGATTCCTCCATGCTGCTGAGCCATTCCTCCATGCTGCTGAGTCATTCCTCCGTGCTGCTGCTACTTTGCGATAGCGGTTTAGTGATTAATGCAATGTGCGCTCAAACCTCCCACCCTAAATTCTCGATCTGAGGAACTTTGAGACAATTCTCAACCCCTGCTCTCCACTTGAAAGAAGGGGCTGGGAACCTGGTTGACTGACAAAACTCCTAAAACCACTGACATCTCGTAGGTTGGGTGAAGCAGCGCGGAACCCAACAAAATCGAGGCAGGAGTTGGGTTTCGCTTTGCTCTACCCAACCTACATCAGAAGATTTGTCAGTCCAGTCCATTAGGGTTGGGGACTAGGGCAGATAATTACCTCTTAAGTCAATGGCTACCATTTCCGTTTGTCTTACCGTTGCCGTTGCTGTTGCCGCTCTTGGTTAGCACCCGATCCATCAGTTTGTCGGGCACTTCCTGGAGGTGGTCAAACTGCCAGCGGAAGGAGCCAACGCCCTGGGTGAGCGATCGCAATTCTACAATCAGGTCATGCATTTCGGCTTGGGGCAGGTAGGCAGAGACTTCATCCCAACTGCGCCAGTTGGGTTTTGCATCGTAGCCTAAGATTTGTCCCCGGCGGGTGCTGATCAGGCGCAGCACGTTAGAGGTAAAGTCGGTGGGAACGGAGATAGCGATCGCCACCACAGGTTCTAGCAAAGCGGGTTCACAGCGCCGCAGCCCTTCCTGCATGGCAATTCGCGCTGCTTGTTTAAATGCCTGCTCAGAACTGTCTACAGAATGATAAGAACCATTGGTTAGCGTTACCTCCACATCCACAACCGGGAAGCCCAGCGGCCCATGCGTCAAATATTCTCGCACTCCCATTTCTACGCCAGGAATGTACTGCCTGGGCACTACTCCGCCGACAATCGTTTCACTAAAGTTAAATCCTTCTCCTCGTCCCAGTGGCTTAATTTCCAAATAGACATCGCCAAACTGTCCGTGACCGCCCGTTTGGTGCTTATAGCGACCATGCACCGAAGCTGCCGCTCGCCGAATCGTTTCTTTGTAAGGCACCTGGGGCAAATGGGTTGAAAGCGGTAAGCCATACTTACGCCGCAAGCGATCGAGCGCTACGAGCAGGTGAATTTCTCCCTGTCCCCAGAGGATCACTTCATGGGTGTCGCCGTGCTGCTCCCATACGAGAGAGGGATCTTCCTCCACCAGCTTATTGATCGCGCTGCTCAGCTTCACCTCGTCGCTGCGTTTTTCAGGGGTCAATGCCAGAGCATAGACCGGATCGATCCGTTCTGCTTTAGGCAAAGCGTTGACTAGCTGAGAGTCAAAACTGAGCGTATCCCCAGTTTTGATGCCTTCCAGACGACCCAATGCCACGATCGCCCCTACTGCGGCTTCGGTTAGGCTTTGCTGCTGCTGACCCATTAGCTGGTAGATGCCACCAACCCGCACCCCATTGAGAACTGCGCCGTCGCTGATCGTGCCTTGCCAAACTCGCACCAGAGAAAGCTTGCCGCCCTGAGGTGTGCAATAGGTTTTGAGGACTTGCGCCAGTGGATTAGCCCCCTCCATTGTGATGCCGCGCCGCTCGGTCGTTGTTTCGGGAGCAGGGGCTTCTCGCAGCAGGGCATCGAGCAGCGGCCGCACACCAAAATCTTGCTCTGCCATGCCGATAAACACAGGCACGATCAGGTCTGCACCCAGTTCCATCTTCAGGTCTTGCCAGATTTCTTCCTGGGGCGGGTCAATTTCTTCTAGTAATTCTTCCAATAGGTGATCGTCAAAGTCTGCCAGGGTTTCCAGCATTTCGGTGCGGGTTGCCCGTTCCTGGTCTTTGAGCGCATTGGGAAGCGGCACGGGGTCGGCTGGGGCACCGGGGTGATACTGATAAGCCTGCTCACTCACCAAATCGATGAAGCCTGTAATCTGTTCGCCCTGCCGAATCGGATACTGGTGCAGCACCAATGGACGGCTGGAAATGGATTGCAATGCCTGAAGCACTTCGCCGATGTTGGCGTGGGCGCGATCCATCTTGTTGAGGAAAATCAGGTGGGGAATTTCCCAGTCGTCTAAGAATTGAAATAGAGGGGAAAGGTTGAGGACGCGATCGCAATCCGGTTCACACACCACCACTGCCGCATCCACGCCAATCAAAGCGTTGTAAGTTTCTTGAGCAAACTCAATCGAACCCGGACAATCGAGGAACGTAAAACGAATGCCGCCGTACTCAGTACTGGCGGCATTGATTTCTACTGTCATTTGGCGATCGCGGGCTTCAGCAGTGCTATCTCCGACGGTGTTGCCATCCACCACCCTGCCCTTACGAGAAATGGCTCCCGTTACTGATAGCAAACTCTCTAATAGTGTGGTTTTACCGCTGAGGTAGGGGCCGACGATCGCCACATTTCGTGAGCCAGACAATACTCTTTCGTTCATAGGATGCTCACTCCCGTTGTTAATAGAAATGGGTACAGAAATTGAGGCAGGAATTCACTCCACTGCCTGTTCTAAAACAAAGCAAACCTAACTGCAATTTAAATAGCTAGACAGAAGCTTAATCTCAGCAAAAGGTAGCTGAAGCGCTGATGCGTGAAATAGATCTGTGAGTTGTTAGTTGGAGTTTCTGTCTCCTGCTATACCCCCAGATTAACCCGACCATAACCTGACAGAATCGCTTAGTTAGGAAAGTTTATCCGAATGGGATGACGATAAACTTTCGTCATGGATCGTTACGTTTGGGTAGAAGCAGTACTAGAATGGGCGATCGCCAAACAAAACTAACCAGGCTGGAATTGTTACAAATAACAGAATTGTGGTTAAGACAATGCTGCTAGCAATCAGTTCCCGATCGAGTTCATATTCCTCTGCCAAAATTAGACCTGCAAAGGCGGTTGGCATTCCTGACATTAGCACCAGCGCCAGTCGTGGCTCGGCGGGTAGTCCAGCCAGTGTGGAAACAAGTCCAACCAACCCTGGAATTACGATTACTTTAAGGGCAGTTGGCACCAGCGCCAGTCGTAAGCTTTTCCATCCTTGAATTTGACTCAGCCGCATTCCCATCATCATCAGCGCCGTTGGAATCACTACCCAAACAGAGGAATGCAGCCCAGATTCTAAAATAGACGGTAACTCAACTGTGCGAGTCAGATATCCTACCGTAAATGCCCAGAGCGACGGCACGGTTAACACATCTCGTACAAGGGTGCGCCAACTGATTTGATGCAGCGATCGCCCAAAATAGCTTGCCAGAAACACGCCAATTCCATAGGTGCCCACTACGTTGTGGGTGACGCTGTAGAACACAATCCAGCCTAAGTAGTCCTCTGAGACAAAGGCAGGGGCGATCGCCAGCCCCACAAAACCCGTGTTGCCAATCATTGACGACAGAATGAAACTGCCCTGGCGCGATCGCGCTTCCCAAGAGTTAACAGCAGCTTGTTGGGCACTGGAGGAATTAGCGATCTCTTGAGAGGTTTTTGGGGCGATCGCCTGCTGCACAGTCGTATTCGTTTCGCTGCTGGCTGGATGCAGGCTGGGAGCAGTTTTTCTGACAAGCTGAAGGCTCGCCCAGGCTAGAATCAAGCCGCTGATCAAAGTGGCGATCGTCACGAGGGGCGCTAAACCAACCTGAGCGGCAAAATTGGTCTGTCGTGCCAGAGCCAAAATTTCTAGGGGAATGCCCACCCAATAGAGGCTCCGTCCCAACAGCCGGGGCAGCGAGTCGGGCAAAAAGCGAAACAACAGTAACCCCAGCCCAGTCCAAAACAGCAGCGGAACGTAAGCCTGAAACAGGGTGTCTGTCATGCCGTAAAAATACAGGAAATCTGCTACAGAGTAGCTTACTGAGAAATGTCCTGAGAATCAAAGCTGCTCAATCCTTTCGATCCGCCATCCTTCTGGCTGACGCACCACGCCATAACGCACCCGCACCGTACTGTCGTAAGACTGGCTCAAGTTCAGCCGACCGTTTTGATAAAGTTCACCGACCTCAGACACTTCTGCCACAATCTGAGCCTGATCTGCACGAGTAGAGTTACTGGGTGAAACCGGATCGGTTGAGTTAGCGCTGCCAGTGGATACATCAGAGGCAGAGCTACTCCCTTCAGCTTCACGCTCGACTCCATTCTGATTTGCTCCATCCAACTGTACGGAGATAACCTGATGCTCATATTCCCAGTAGGAGTTGGTTTGCCGCAGTTCTTCAGCAAAATACTGCTGTTGGGAAAGCGCTTCTCCCGTGAGAATCTGGTTGAGTTGCTCTATGTCATGGTCTGAGCCACGCGCCAGTGATTTTGTAGATAGCCAGGTTTCAATCACCTGCTGAGCAACTTCTTCGCTCATTGGCGCATCTGGGTCATTCGGGGTTTGCGTTTCAGCCGTTACCTCTGGGATGGGTACGGGAGGCTGGTCAACTTGAATCTGAAGCTGCTCTCCCTGTAATGAAGGACCTCTGTTAAACAGCAAGCCATAGACTCGGCTCACCAGAAAACCCAGAACAACAAAGCTCAATAGCCCAATTGCCGCAATGAACAGCAGGCGATCGAGTTTGGGACGGCGGTGATGACTTCCTCGCCGTGCCGAGGTTGAGTCTGCGTCAGCGGATAAAAGTCCGTTTGAGGTTGGTCCTCGATTCCGTTCGGCGGTATGAGGGGGGGGAGAAGGCGATCGCGCAGAGACACCCGCTAGAGGTCGCCCTCCCCTTCCTCCATCCGCACTAGCGGCTCCATTTCTTGCATTGGGCGAGAGTTGAGAAACCCGCTCTGCCATTGGCATCGTTGCCCCATTTGCACTTGAATCAGCGTAGGCTGCCTGAGAGTCAATGGTCGCTGTCGCCGCAGGGGGATTAGCTGAAAAGCCACTCTGCCCTATCGTCTGCCCAACCGTGCGCGTCCGAATACCCGAAATGCCGTCCCCCTGCACTACTGGGGTTTGTCTATAAGAAGGCACAGCGGCAGTTTTCACTGAGGTCCACTGGTTAGCGGCTTCCGGTTCGTTGGGCAATTCCTCCAGATAAGCCTGCACCTGCTCATCGGCAAAGTAGTCCTTAAGCGAGGTCTGCTGTCGTGCCAGGTCGCGAAAATGGGGAAAAACCTCGTTTTGCAGCCAGCGTTCGCCATACAAGCACAATCCCGGCAGTAAGTCAGGCGATCCTTGAGAATGTTCTCGAATGAAGGCGAGTGATTCATATTCCTGGCTCAGTTCTAGGGCGCGGCTAGCTTCTTCGGTTTGCCCTAGCAACAACGCACAGACCGCTTGCTCCAAATGCACGTCCTGCCGAGTGCCCAGACGAATTAGCATCAGCTTGGCCCGACGAATCAAGGCGGGCTGACGCTGAGCAAATCCTCTTGCCAGCAGCGCGTAGACTGCTAGGTAAGTGGCAACGGCGGAAGGGCGGCGGGCCTCGGCTTCAAATAGCGTTTGCTGCTCGACTGCGGTGAGATAGCCGCGCAACTGCTGGATAAACCGCAGAAAGTCATCGATGTTTAGCCCAGACTGGTCATCGCCTGTGCCGTCGATGCCACCCCGGTCTTGCAGCATATCGCGCAGCAGTTTCAACCCTTGCCGTCGCTCGGTTTCGTGATGTTCTGGTAGAGCCAGCAATTCTAGAATGCGGTAGGGGCGCAGCTTGAACAAATCAGACTGCATCTCACCTCGAACACTGGCAAAGATGCCCTCTCGCAACAAAAGTTCCTGTCCCGTTTCGAGTGACTCTGCGGCGTTTTCGTACTGCCCTTGCTGCCACTGTTCTCGCCCTAATTCTAAACAGGCGAAAGCGACGGTTAGCACAATGTCTGCCAAAACAATATCAGGTTCGCCAAACCGACCATTTTTAAGGGGAACGCTGCCGCTCGTGAGGTAAGGACGACCCAGCTTTAGCACCAGTTCATATTCGCCTAGCTCTAGCAAAATCAGCAGAGCGCCGACCAGTTGCCCGTCTTGAATCTCAATGCTGGGAGTGTAGGGGTCAGCAGTGGAATCGGGGGCGATCGCCATTCCTCTGATATTTTCATCCGTCGAATCGACTCTACCCGCTTCTAAGTCATAGGACTTTGCCAAAAAGCTTGCATCATAATCTTGCCGCTGTTCCGGATTGGATAAGACAGCGAAAGCCTCATCTAAAAGCTGCTTGCGGGCAGCGATCGCCGCCTCTGAATATTCCCGTCGAGGAAGCTGGAGGGCGCGATCGCGGTGAGCCTGCTGCAATTGTTCGGCAGTGGCTTGAATCGGTAAGCCTAATATTCGGTAATAGTCGAGCGGAATTCGCACAGTCCACTTCCCCAGCAATGAGCAACTCGATCAGATAAAGGTATCGCACTCAAGCCATCAGCAGCCACTACAAGCTATCAGGATAGCGTTACTATCACAACTGGCATCGTTTGCAGAAATTTACTCCTCAGCATAGTCAAAAAACAGCTAAATTTAACATAAGTTTTACCAAGTTGAAATGTTTTTCAGGGTTGGGGGTTGAAGATTAAGGATTGGGGGTTGGGATTAGGTTGATTAAAATTGCACATCACAGGAGATGATTCGCATAACTCTTCACCCAATCTCTGCTCTCTAACCCCTAATCCCCATTCTAAAATCCCCCCTGTGTCAGGGTATAAAGAACTAATGCGCTATTCCGCGAGGATACTGTAAATCAATGGTTCAAGAACGAACATTACCAGTTATTTCGGCTGCTTCAACCTCGGTAAACCGTGAAGAAGGGCTACGGCTGTATGAAGATATGGTTCTGGGGCGCACCTTTGAAGACAAGTGCGCCGAGATGTACTATCGCGGCAAGATGTTTGGGTTTGTCCACCTGTACAACGGACAGGAAGCTGTCTCTTCAGGTGTGATTAGGTCGATGCGTCCAGATGATTATGTTTGTAGCACCTACCGAGATCACGTCCATGCGCTCAGCGCTGGAGTTCCACCCCGTGAGGTAATGGCTGAACTGTTTGGTAAGGCAACGGGTTGCAGCAAAGGTAGGGGCGGTTCGATGCACCTGTTTTCCGCCGAACACAACCTGTTAGGCGGCTACGCTTTCGTAGCCGAGGGAATTCCTGTGGCAACGGGCGCAGCCTTTCAATCCAAGTATAGAAAAGAAGCACTGGGCGATCGCACCGCTGATCAGGTGACAGCCTGCTTCTTTGGGGATGGGGCAGCCAATAACGGACAGTTTTTTGAATGCCTGAACATGGCGGCTCTGTGGAAGCTACCGATTTTATACGTGGTGGAAAATAACAAGTGGGCGATCGGCATGGCGCATGATCGAGCCACCTCCCAGCCAGAAATCTACAAAAAAGCCAGCGTGTTTGGAATGCATGGGGTAGAAGTAGACGGCATGGATGTTTTGGCGGTGCGGGCTGTAGCTCAAGAGGCAGTTGCTCGCGCCCGTGCTGGCGAAGGCCCAACGCTGATTGAAGCGCTCACCTACCGTTTTCGCGGACATTCCCTGGCAGACCCAGACGAACTGCGATCTAAGACCGAGAAAGAATTCTGGTTTTCGCGTGACCCCATTAAAAAACTTGCAGCACACCTGGTCGAGCAAAATTTGGTCAGCCAGGATGAGCTAAAACAAATCGATCGACGCATTCAGGCAACGGTTGAAGAAGCAGTGCAGTTTGGTCTGGACAGCCCAGAACCCGACCCCAAAGACCTCTATCGCTATGTCTTTGCAGAAGATGAATAAGCCCTAGAGATCGCAAATTACAGCGTCTTGCAGATGGAATAAACCACAGGTAGGGGTAAACAACTGTTCGCCCCTACAGCAACTCAATCTGGAAGGGCAAAACACCCATCCCATAAGAGGACTGAAGCCAAAATGCCAGACTCTATCATGTATCAGGAAGATGCGTATGTCGTACTGGAAACCAACCAGCCCGAACAGTTCTTCACGCCAGCAGAGCTTTTTGACAAGCTCAAAGGAGTCTTATCACAGCGGCAAGACGATCTGCCCAAAGACTTGCAGCGGTTTGACACCCTAGAAGCACAGGCCCAATATCTAATGGAAACCTCTTGCGAGCTAGACGTTGGCCCAGATGAATTTCTCCAATGGTACGTCGTGCGATTAGAAAAGTAGGTTAAACCTGGCCTATAGGCTCGGCCATTGCGGCAACCAGCGCCACTTCTACCCGCTCCGATTCTGGCTGAGCTAGCTCAACCCGCAAGCCAGGTCCGAAAAACCGCTCGATTTTGTCTTGCTTTTGCTGCCAGGTTTCAAATGAAATCAAGGGCGATTCAAACTCCAGAATCAGCGCGTAAGCTCCCGCCACGTCTTCTTCTCGTAAACACTGGAGGACAGGGCGCTCTTCATCCGTTGGGCTGAGTCCTAAATGTTCTAAGGAGCTATCCAAATGCGCCTCTTGCCCATAGCGATAGCGAGTAACATCCTGACGAATCTGATTTTGAGTTGGAGTAGCCTGCTGTTCTCGCAGGGTCAAAACTGACGGCGAAGAGGTGACAAGCGGCACGGGACTTAGCTCGGCGGCTTTGAGTGCCAGTCCGCCCAGCAAAATCGGAATGCCATAGAAAAATCCAACTAGATTCAAGGTGGCATTTGCTGAAAAATAAGCCACAAATCCGGTGACGGATAAAATACCGCCGACAATTAAACCCAACGTTCCTAGAGAAACTTGACGCAGCATATGAGTAAATTCGCAGCCTGTATAAATTCAGCGGTTAGTTGTTATGCATTTGCTTCATCGTCTCTGAATGACGGGATGAATGCAACCTGATACCGCTAAATTAAAGTGGCAGGAGGTGAGAGGTACGGACGAGTCATTTTTATTCAAAGTAGATTTCACTTTGGGGAATCGACCGCTACAATGACCACTGGATGCAAATTCTGAAGACTAGTATCAGTGGAGAGCAGTATCGATGTTAGACCCTCAAACCATTCGTGAGAGAATCAAGCTGATTGAAAATAAGCGTGAATCTCTGCTGAGACTGCTAGAACAGCCTGACTTGGGCACCTTGAGAATTGATGTTAACCAGGCACTTGAAGAGATAGATGACCTGATTGATGAGTTTAAGCGAACTTTTCCCGAAAGTGAGCTAAACTAGCCCTGAAATTTTATCAGCGATTAGCGGCTCGTTCACCCAATTGATTTACTACATCGACTAATTCCTGAATCGGCACTGCCTTCTCACAGAAGGCATCAATCTTAGCAGTTTGGATCATCACCTCCACCTGTGGATCTTTGACCGATGAATAAGCAAGAATCTGGACATTGGGATACAGGCTTTTAATGTGGTTAGAGGCACTCAGACCGTCCATAACTGGCATCTGGAGATCCAAAATTACCACATTGGGTCGGTGCTGTCGGACCATCTCAACCGCCTCTTGACCATTGCTGGCCAGACCGACTAGCTCAATGTGAGGCTGTCTCTGTAGCGCCAGCTTCAAGCTAAAGCGCACAAGTTCATGGTCATCGGCAACAAGGACACGAAGTTTGGAGTGTTTGTAGGGCAGCATTACGATAGGATGATTGGATTCACTGGATTCAAACCACGTTATTTGAAGCTTATAATCTAATCATCAGTTTAAGCAGAATAAAGGTTCAAATCCCTCTACCATTCGAGCGAACCAACTCAGCTAGGATTCCTCCCTGCACAGTATTTGGGCTTTGGTGAAGCGAGAGCTAAGGTGCGAGAAAATGCCTACTTCTGAAGGAAAAGGCACGAAAACAGTATGACTAAGACACATACAGTTGAAATTCATCATCAGGGCACGACTACAACCCTAAAAGTGCCTGAAAATCAAGCTATTTTAGAGTCTGCTCAAGCTTCAGGGCTAGATTTGCCCTATTCTTGCAGTGCTGGAGTTTGTACAACCTGTGCGGCTCAAATTTTGGAAGGAACGGTAGACCAAAGTGATGGCATGGGAATCAGTCCTGAGATTCGAGAACAGGGCTATGTGTTGTTGTGCGTAGCCTATCCTCGCTCTGATCTAAAAATTGAGACGGAAAAGGAAGAGGTCGTTTATCACCTCCAGTTTGGGCAATTTCAACAGCGTAAATAGCTGCCCCAGCTGCTGCAATGACTGATTGTTTCAATAGCATTTAAGAGAAAGTTGTGTCTAACTGCAAAGGGCTATTTGACAGCGAGTAATCGTTAGACAATAATTGGCACGGCTAACTCACCCATCTCTTGATTCAATTGGTCTAGCTATGACGACTCACTTTATCAACGTTGAAGTTGCGCTTGAAGAATCGCCCCTCGATATGCATCGAGCTATTGAGGCTGAATTGCGGAAGCGGGGCGAGCCGCTGCGCTGGGCGGTGACGGCGGTAGATGTAGAAACTCAGAAAGCACGGGTTGAAGCCGTCGTTACTACAGATGACGTAACTCTGACGCAACAGGGCTAATGGTTTGAGTCAGCGTTTATACACGACTGTTTTGATCGTTCCAACGGGAGTTGGGGCTTCGATTGGGGGGTATGCGGGAGATGCGCTGCCAGTCGCACGGGCGATCGCCCAAATCAGCGATCGCCTCATCACCCACCCCAATGTTCTCAATGGCGCACAGCTTTACTGGTCGTTGCCCAATGCTCTCTATGTAGAAGGATACGGACTAGATCAGTTTGCAGCGGGCAACTGGGGACTCCGGCCCGTCCATCAAAACCGAGTGGGGTTGGTTTTAGATCAAGGAATTGAACCTGAACTGAGGCTGCGGCACCTTCAGGTTGCAGATGCTGCCAGAGCCACATTAGGGCTATCCCTCACCGATTATGCTGTAACGGATGCGCCGCTGGGGGTAGAGCTGCGTCAGGCTGCCTCTGGTGCAACGTGGGGAACGATTCAGCAGCCTGATAGTCTACTGCGGGCAACTGAGAAGTTAATTAAGCAAGCGAGGGCAGAGCGATCGCCATTGTTACCCGTTTCCCTGACGACACAGGTAGTGAAGCGCTGCAAGCCTATCGTCACGGTCAGGGCGTTGATCCGTTGGCAGGGGCTGAGGCAGTTATCAGCCATCTAGTTGTGCGAACCTTCCAAGTTCCTTGTGCCCATGCTCCCGCCCTTTCTCCTTTACCGCTCGACCCAGAGCTATCTCCACGCTCAGCCGCTGAGGAATTAGGCTATACCTTTCTGCCTTGCGTTTTAGTCGGTTTGAGTCGTGCCCCACAGTTTGTGCAGCGCACAGGATACTTGGCTCAAGCTAATGACTTATGGGCAGATCAGGTTGATGCACTGGTCATCCCGTCAAGTGCCTGTGGCGGCAGCGCTGTTTTCAGTCTTAGCCAAACGGCTCAGATTATTGCGGTTCATGACAACAAAACTCGAATGCAATCCTATCCAGATGCTTTGCGAATTTCAGCCCTTCAGGTCAACTCTTATCTGGAGGCGCTAGGGGTACTGGTAGCCCATCGAGCCGGAATCAGTCCTGCTGCTCTGCAACCTCAATTAGATTCAATAATTAGATTCGATAATTAGATTCAATTTATCGGACACGATTTTGAGGGAGTAGCCTTCCCTCTGACTAAATGGCACTATCGAATTCACGTTAGCTTTAAGCCACAACTGGCTGATTCTGCGCTATCTTGCGAGTACTGCAACTTCAGTAGTTGGGTTGAGCGATTTTGCTCGACATAGAAGAGCATTCCTAATCAACTACATCCTTACAAGCACTCAACTTCCTTAAATTTTCATTTATTGTGACTGACCAGCTTCCTCAAGAGCCAATCTTAGAGCCGCTTAGCCGTGTGCAAATCCTAGTGGCAATGGCGGTAACGGCTGTAATTTTGTTGCTTGTCGCCCGACTGTGGCTGCTGTTTGATTCTGTCTCTCCTCTAGCCGTAGATCTGTCTATCAGCGCCTTGCTAATAGGCGTAGGAATAGGGCTGGGAATCACAGTTGCTAGCGCGATTGTTTACCGCCTTTGGTCTGGCTATCGAAAAAGTGCAGACTACTATCTAGAATTGGTACTCAAACCGCTGATTTGGTTCGACCTCATTTGGCTGGGACTGTTGCCTGGTTTGAGCGAGGAATTGCTGTTTCGCGGGGTGATGTTACCCGCGATTGGGCTGAATCCGTTTGGAGTTTTTATTTCTAGCATTTGTTTTGGGGTTTTACACTACAGCGGTTCACAGCAATGGGCTTACGTCATTTGGGCAGCGGTTGTTGGAGGTGTGTTGGGTCTCAGCGCTTTGGAAACGGGAAATTTGCTGATTCCGATTGTGGCCCATATCACCACAAACTTAGTCTCAAGCTGTATGTGGAAAGTAAAACATTAGAGAGAATTTAAAATCTTAAACCGCCGACTGAGTTGAAGATTGAGGCTCTATTGGCTGCACGCAGCCTTCTTGAATAGCATCTTGCAAAATCGCTAGAAGGGTGCGATCGCGCCTCGTCAGGTTAGACATATCCCTCACTTGGCGAACGTAAGCACTGGTAGCAGGAGACAATTCTCCAGTTGCTAAGGCATTGCGTACACAAAATTCAAGGTTGATATCAGGGCGATTTCGGGAAGAGATAGTGGAGTCTAAGAGCATTTTTTCACTAGTAGAGATAAATGAAGATCCAGGTTTCCCCCCCCAAATTCCTGAACGCTTCAAAATCTACGCACTTCTCTGTATAACGCTAGTCAGTCAAGTTATAAAAAAAGGGGGGGAGGGTTTAGCCCTGCCCCCTTTTTTATAATCTGTGTGGTCACAGCTATAAAACTGCGAAAGTGTGATCCGCTCCACAAAAAAGAAGTCCGGGTTTGTCATATCTCTGTATGGCAAACCCAGATCTCTTCGATGCGGAATTGATTGATTTGCTGCGCTGCCCTATGCTGACGCTGTTGCGACTGCGGGTTCAGAAACTGCAACCGGGTAGACGCTGATCTTTTTGCGGCTTTTGCCCCGACGCTCAAATGTAACGACACCATCAATCAACGCAAACAGCGTATCGTCACTGCCCCGACCTACATTCGTACCTGGATGAACTTTGGTACCGCGCTGACGCACCAAAATGTTTCCTGCTCTTACGACCTGTCCCCCATAGCGCTTAACTCCTAGGCGTTGAGCATTAGAGTCACGACCGTTACGGGTACTGCCTGTTCCTTTCTTGTGAGCCATAATGTTCCTGCGATCGCTACCTGCACATTTTCACTTAACTTCAAGTTTAGCTGTCTGACCCGTCTTCAGTGAAGTAGAGCAGCTTAGGATTCTAAATCCTGTACTTCTTCCTCGACTTCCTCTTCAACCTCAGCGCTCTCAGAAGCAGCTACTTTGGGAGCTTCTGCTGCCTCTGGGCTGTTACCTGCAATAATAGAACCATTCAAGTTAATGGAGTTGATCATCAAGCGGGTTAATTCCTGACGATGCCCCTGCTTTTTGCGGGTTTTCTTCTTGGGTCGCATTTTGTAAACAATTATCTTGCGATCGCGCAGGTGACGCAGCACGGTTGCTTCTACCGTAGCGCCCTCTACTAGAGGTTGACCCACCGAAGCATCTCCATCCTGGTCGATAAACAAGACTTGATCAATCGTAACCTGCTCATCTTCGTCAACCGCAAGCCGTTCGACATCGTAAAAGCGACCCGGCTCGACCCGTAACTGTTTGCCGCCCGTCTGAATAATTGCGTAAGCCATAAAATTCGTCCTAAGAATGCCGTACAGGTAACTGGCTCACTTTTCTCAAGCTAAATGCCAATTTTAAGGGTTTGAAGAACCTGATCCGAGCAAATAAACAACCAGTTATTCATCATGAATCATTTGAAGGAATAGTGTCAAGCAAAATTAAAATGTGTTGAATTTAGCCAAATTCCTTAGACTCTGAAAAGATACCCCTGACGAGTTCTATTGCCCCCATGCCAAATCGTCTTGCTCAGGCGCAGAGCCTCTACCTTCGCAAACACGCCGAAAACCCAATTAACTGGTGGTCTTGGGATGATGAAGCCCTGGAAACGGCAAAGCGAGAAAACAAACCGATTTTCTTGTCTATTGGCTACTCTAGCTGCCACTGGTGTACGGTGATGGAAGGCGAGGCGTTTTCGGATGAGGCGATCGCCGCCTACATGAACGCCAACTTCCTCCCGATTAAGGTAGACCGGGAAGAACGCCCCGACCTCGACAGCATCTATATGCAAGCACTGCAAATGATGGTAGGGCAGGGTGGCTGGCCGCTGAACATATTTCTCACTCCTAGCGATCGCATCCCGTTTTATGGCGGCACTTACTTTCCGCTAGAGGCAAAGTATGGGCGACCCGGATTTCTTCAGGTACTCCAAGCAATTCGCCGCTTCTATGACAGCGAAACGGAGAAGGTAGAGTCCGTTAAAGCAGAAATTTTGGCAAATCTACAGAGCGCAGCGGTGCAGTCGGCGGCAGGCGAATTGGGAAATGCTCTGCTGCGACAGGGGCTAGAGTACAGCGCTGGCATTCTTAGCTCCAGGGGCATGGGTAACAGCTTTCCAATGATTCCTTATGCAGAGGCGGCTTTGCGGGGCGTGCGGTTTGATTTTGCTGACTCCAGATACGATGCGGCGGCAGCCTGTCAGCAGCGCGGTCTGGATTTGGCGCTGGGCGGAATTTTTGATCATGTAGCAGGCGGGTTCCATCGCTACACCGTCGATTCGACCTGGACAGTGCCCCACTTTGAGAAGATGCTCTATGACAATGGGCAGATTGTTGAATATCTGGCGAATCTGTGGAGTTCTGGGTTTGAGGAACCTGCTTTTGAGCGGGCGATCGCCCAAACCGTTGAATGGCTGAAGCGAGAAATGACCGCTGCTCAAGGCTATTTTTACGCTGCTCAGGATGCGGATAGTTTTATCACGCCATCCGATGTAGAACCGGAAGAAGGTGCATTTTACGTCTGGCGCTATCAAGATTTATCAGAACTACTCACGGAAACGGAACTCACCGAACTGGCGCAGCAGTTTACTGTCACCGCCGACGGTAACTTTGAAGGACAAAATGTGTTGCAACGCCGCCACCCCGGACAGCTTAGCGACACCACAGAGCTAATTCTAAAAAAGCTGTTTGCCGTGCGCTATGGCGCACTGCCAGAAACCGTGATCACCTTTCTGCCCGCCCAAAACAACCAGGAAGCTAAATCTCAAAACTGGGCAGGACGCATTCCCCCTGTAACCGACACTAAAATGATTGTCGCCTGGAACAGTCTGATGATTTCAGGGCTGGCAAGAGCCGCAGCGGTGCTGCAACAGCCGGACTACTTGGAATTAGCAAGCAAAGCGGCTGATTTCATTTTGAAGTATCAGTGGGTGGGCGATCGCTTCCAGCGGCTCAACTACAACGGTAAACCAGCAGTTCTAGCGCAATCTGAAGATTACGCCCTATTCATCAAAGCCCTGCTTGACCTCGACCAAGCCACCCAAGCTTTTCCCAATTTTCAACCCTCATTCCCCTACCTTTCCCCTACCGTCAACCTCCAAACCGAATTCGACAACTTTCTCTGGAGTATTGAATTGGGAGGCTACTACAACACCGATGCCAGCAGTGATTTAGTGGTGCGGGAGCGTAGTTTTGACGATAACGCTACTCCGTCTGCAAATGGAGTGGCGATCGCTAATCTAATTCGACTTGCCCTGCGAACCGAGAACTTGCAGTATCTCGATCGGGCTGAGCAAGCGCTTCAGGCATTTGGCGGTGTGATGAAGCGATCGCCCCAAGCCTGCCCGACTTTATTCTCAGCACTCGACTGGTATCGCAACCATACCCTGGTTCGCACAACCGCCGAACAAGTCGCAGCGCTGATCAGGCGCTACAGTCCTACTGTGGTTTACAAGATTGAATCTAATTTGCCGCAACAGGCAGTAGGTCTGGTGTGTCAGGGCTTAAGTTGCAAGGAACCAGCTTTGAATGAAACACAGTTGCAGCAGCAGGTTTTCCAGAGTCAGGTGCGAGAAGGGTAAATTAGTGGTGCTTTAACCACAATCTGACTGGCGATCGCTGCGCTATTCTCTGAACAATTTTGACAATTCCAATTGTCAACAATTTACAATTGACAATCAGCTTTTGGTTTCTTATGCTTTAACAAACCGCATTCAAAAGTCCACTTGTGGAAGTCAAACTATCCTCCCTAGCTTTAACTCCCCGTAGCCTTGACCACCAGGCTGCGGATGTAATTCGTCAGCAAATTCTCAGCGGTTCCTTTCCGCCAGGGCATCGGCTCATCGAAACTCAACTGGCTGAGGCGCTTGACCTGAGCCGAGGAACGGTGCGATCGGCACTTCAGCAGCTTACCTATGAAAATCTGGTGGTTCAGCTTCCTTACAGGGGTTGGTTGGTGCCGCCGCTGCGATCGCAAGGTGCCTGGGAGCTTTACACGCTGCGGAGTGGGCTAGAAGGACTGGCGGCGCGTCTGGCAGCTATGGCAATTTCGCCAGAAAAAGCAACTCTGCTAGAGCGGTCTTTTCAGCAGTTGGTGGATGCGGCTCAAAGGGGCGATCGCAATGCGGTCAACGAATTTGATTTTGGAATTCACAAAACCATCATTCAGCTAACAGAACATCGCCGCTTGCAACAGCAGTACAAAATTATTGAGCAACAGATCCGGCTCTACATTACTGCCTGCAATACTCTGCTGGAATTTGACCTGACAGAAATTGCCAACCAGCATCAATCAATGGTGAAAGCAATCTGCTGCGGAAATGCATCTCTAGCTCAACAAATTGCCCAAGACCACAGCACCGCTGACGGTGAAACCTTAGTTAACTACCTGCAAGAGTCAGAAGCTAGAAATTCAAAATAATTTCAAAGTAATAGGGTGTCACAATGCTAGATTTTAGCCAATATGAGGCATTAACCTTCGACTGCTATGGGACGATTATCAACTGGGAACAGGGAATTTTAAGCGCGATTAAACCTGTCCTTGCAGCCCACCAGATTAAAGCGAGTGATTCTCAAATTCTGGAACTGTTTGCTCAGCTAGAAGGAGAAATCGAAGCAGGAGAATATCAATCCTATCGAAACGTTTTGAGGCAGGTAATGCAGCAGTTCGGCGAAAAATTAGGCTTTACTCCAGCTTCCGAGCAGCTTGATTATCTGGCTAATTCCATTCAAAACTGGCAACCTTTTCCAGATAGCGTTGAAGCCTTAAAAACCCTGAAACAGAAATTTAAGCTGGTGATTATTTCTAATGTCGATGATGACCTATTTGCTTTCACGGCAAAGCATTTGGATATCCCATTTGACTTTGTGATTACGGCTTCTCAAGCCAAAAGCTATAAACCTTCTACTCACAACTTTGAATTTGCGTTTGAAAAAACGGGCATTCCACGCAACAAAATATTACACGTAGCGCAGAGCATCTATCACGATATTGTGCCTGCAAAATCGCTGGGTTTATCAACGGTATGGGTCAATCGCCGACAGGATCAGTCAGGCTCCGGTGCAACCCCACCTGCTAGCGGCCACCCGGATTTAGAAGTACCAGATTTAAAGACGCTGGCAACCTTAGCTACTAAGCAATCAAAAGAATGACAACGCCTCCCCTTACCCATTACCCACTAAAATCCCTTCCACAGCACAGACTCGCTGCCGCAGCAGTTGCTTTACTTCTTCGTTTAGCTTTTGGCGAACGGTTGACCCCGCAATACCTGTCATTGGCATATCGTGTAACTGCTGAAAGCGCATTACCGCCCGAATCATTCGCGGCCCATAAAATTCGTTAATTGGAAGTTGAGCATTGGTGGTCAGATTGAGCCTGTGCTGTAGGTTGCGGATTAACTGTCGGGCGCATTCGCTGGTCGGCTGATCAACCTTTCCCGTCATCAGTAAGCCAAAGTGAGCCTGAAACTCTTGAATGGCCGACTGCGTGTACAAATCAAGCAGATTGCCGTGATTGCCATTGAGTCCATCTGGTCCGAGGCTGTAGCCAAGATTGTGGAGCGTCATCTTGAACTGGCTGATTGAGTAGGTCATTGCAACAGATTCCTTTGCACGGGGCTATTTCGTCAGAAGATTCACCGATCGCCCTTTATCCAGGTGACTTCCTGACTGGTTTTCTAACTTGCTTTCAGCCTAATTGGCCGAAGAACGATCGCACCTCCCACCGCTGTCTCACCCAGAAGAGTGATTCTGTGTATTTTTTAGAACCTATGCCAAAATCTTTTCGCTCTTTTAAGTTGTCTCGTGCTGCGGTTGGCTTTGCGGCAATTGCTCTAGCAGCTATGCTGTGGGCGATCGCCGCAATTACGGCCAGTAGTCTCTTTCAATCCGGAGTCAGCCCGCTTGAGCTAGCAATGGCGCGAGCTATCATCGCTGCAATAGGTTTGGGTGTTGTGCATCAACTGTGGCAGCCCAATCCAAAATTTGGCGACTGGCAAATCCTCGCGTTAGGACTATCGTTAGCCCTGGTTACGCTTGCTTACTACATCGCGATTGAACGCTTGGCAGTGCGATCGCGGTTGTGATTCAGTACACGGCTCCGGTGCTGATTGTGATTTGGACAATGCTCAAGCACCAAAAGTACCTGCTCTGTCTGTGACAATTGCCTTGATTGCGGCGATCGCTGGAGTCACCTTAATCTCAGAATTGCCGACTGGAAACTTTGGGCTGGATGGCTTGGGATTATCGATGGCTTGCTTGAGTGCTTTTTGCTTTGCCTCTTACACGCTGCTCAGCGAATCTGGTGTCGCCACTTACGGCGCTGTGGGTGTAATGTTTCGCGCCTTCACGGTTTCGAGTCTCTTTTGGATTGCGGTTCAGTTTACCCAGGGATTTCCAACAGCGCTTTTTGTCCCAGAGCATTTACCAGGCGTTTTATTTGTTGGCGTTGGCGGCACCCTGATTCCATTTTCACTTTACTGTTGGGGAATTGAGCGGGTTCAGTCAGAGCGAGGGGCGATCGCCGCCACCCTGGAACCCCTAGCAGCCGCTATTTTTGCCTGGATTGGACTGGGACAAACGCTCTCAGTCATGCAGATCTTAGGAGGAATCTTGATTCTAACGGCAGTAGTTTCACTCCAGATCAAACCTCAGCGTCCCTAGATTTTTGGTATAAATTTGGGAAGGAATCCAGACATTTCTCCTTATATTTATGCAATTTTTCGTAACAGCAAGTAGTTTCTAGAAGGCAATTTAGCGAAAACCCACAGGAATATTGAAAGTCCGATTCGATACTTTTCACACAACCTTTCAAACTACCCAGCAAACTCTCTATGGTGTGGCGATTAATGTATTTACCTGAAGCTAAATTCTAAGAAACATTTCTCATCTGAAATATTTTGAAAGATAGCTTGAAAATCCGATTCTCAATCCCTAAAAAAAACAAAAGCCGCGAATCGTGAAGGATTTGGCTACAACAGATTGGCAGGAAGATTTCTACGCATCTGTGGAGAGAAAATTGCTGCTCGGGCCGCAAGCTATATTTTTTGTAGCGTACCGGGTTCAGTATGAAATCATCACAAAATTATGTCCTAATTCTAGGTCAGCCCTCCGATGATCTTCAGATGCTAGAGGCGCTATTAGAACATTTAAGTTGCCCAATAGTATTTGCAAGTTCTACAGAACAGGTTGTTGCAAAAGCTAGCCAAATGTCTCCTTGTCTGGTTATTTTGGCAGGAGATGGACAAAACTGGTCTCAGGCTTTAGTGAAAGACCTGCGGAATGCTGCCAATACCTGTGACACGACAATTGTGGCGTTGACAGACTGCAATGCGCCAAGCTGGATGCATCAAGAAGAAAATCCGGGAGTTGACGGATTTCTAGTCAAGCCGATCAGCCGAGACATTTTAACTTCGCTGGTTCAGTCTGCCTGGGCACGGCAGACCTACTGTTCTACCAGATATGCTAGCTGAGGGTGGTGTAAGCTAAGGGCTATGTCTTTAGCTCCATTTCTACCTTTTATCTACCAGGTTTTAAGTCCAACTTTTCCAGGCTGTCTGTGGGCTGGAAGCGCTGCTTCTCGCACGATCGCCCTTAGTTTCGACGATGGCCCTCACCCTCAACACACGCCACAACTGCTTGAGGTGCTGGATCGTTATCAAATTCCTGCAAATTTCTTTTGGTTAGGGGTTTGTGTCAACCGTTCTCCAGAGGTAGCGCGGGCAGTTTATCAGCGCGGTCACTGGATCGGTCTACACGGCTATACTCATCGTTCTTTTCCCCAATTGTCTGCTCCTGAACTGAAACAAAGCCTGGAGCAAACTCAGAGGGCGATCGCCCAAGCTTGTCAACTCGAAACAGCCTACGTACAGCGGCAAATTCGAGACGTTCGCCCTCCAAATGGGCTATTTACGCCCCAAACGCTGACTTACCTGCGGCAATGGAACTATCGCCCCGTAATGTGGAGCGTTGTGCCTGAAGACTGGGTGCAGCCTGGGGTTGAAGTTGTGATTCAGCGAGTTCTACGGCAAACTTGCAGCGGGTCAGTAATTGTGCTGCATGATGGGCAGTATGGGGGGGTAGATGTGGCGGCGATCGCCACTCAAATCATTCCTCGCCTACTGCAAGCGGGCTATCGCTTTGTTACCGTTGAGCAATTCTGGCAGCAGCGATAACTTTAAGGAAAATTACTTCCAGCTACTTAAAAATTTCATCCAAAAGATTAACTAAGCATTTATACTGAGGTATACATAGGTTAACGATGGCTTGCAGATAAATATAATTTATTGAAAAAGCCGTTTTCTATCAGATTTGCTTGGATGTAAACCGCTGTGTCTTTTCAGTTGATCCTTTCGGTCGGGTTTTGCTTTCACAGACTATACCGCTAGAAAAGATAGAAAGTTCCTACTGTGTTGCCTCCAGTTTTAGACGAGGGAGCTATTTCTCCCTTCAAGTTTTGGTTTAATGACAAGATTCAGCACGGGATGTACTTCCGGAGCGAACTGTTTCATCGGCTGCACACCGTAGGCATTGAGCATCGGGCACGGCTATATCACTACGCTTGCAGGCTATCGCGTCACGACACGGTTGTGGTGACAGCAAACAATGTAGACTGTAGCGTTTGGGTCAGCCTTCGCAGCTCTAGCATTACTGCACTCAGCCTGCGGAGTGAACTCTTTCCGCCCCTGATAGATGTTTTACAGGAACGCCCCGACAACTGAGGGAGTTTTGGAAACGGCGATCGCATCTTTGCAATAGTCTGTCAAAAAGGGAGTACGATTTTCAATCCTAAGCAGTTACGCCCAACGAGCGGCGGTTCAATTCCAAGATGGGGCAGAAAAGCTCGGCTTGAATAGGAGTGAGGTGCTGCTTGACGACTTCTTGCATCACTCGATAGGTTACGTCGCAGCTTCGCTGAGCGCCAAAGGCCCGCATGATGGTTTGCATCCAAACCAGGAGGCGATCGCGCAAACTGTCCGGGTCGTTTAGCAGCATCGCAACGGCGGAGTAACGTAAAACCCGAATCGTATCGCGCTTCCACTTGGCGCTAAGGTCTTCATTGCCGTTCTTGAGCAACTCAGGCGATCGCCCGCATTTGAGCTTGCACCTGCTGCACAATGGTCGATTCTGCTACTTGAAGCTTTTGATAAGTCTCAACTCTAAGTAGAAAGACTG
>JAAUTN010000305.1 GCA_012031415.1 Leptolyngbyaceae cyanobacterium SM1_4_3
CCATATCCTTTTCATGCAGATGGTTCTCAATCCACACCTCTCCGAACCCGCATTGCTATTCAGGAACAAATAACAGGAATCCCAAAACCAGATCTATGGGAACCCGTTTGGCATTGGCTATTATCCCGGAATCCAGAGACCGTAATTGAAGAGTCTTGCATAGTTTTTAGAGCAGCAGAGGCTTGGCTGAATTGGAGTGTATATACTAAGGGGTTTCCGCTCTGGTCTGAGGTTGCGGAATTTACGCTGGATGTAGCACAGAGGGTGTTGCTGCCTGATCCCGATCCAGAAGCGCGAATTATCAACGGCAGTGAGCTTGCTGAACTTATCAAGCTTAGACAGCAAGGTATACTGCCGGAACCTGAGCCGATTAGGAGAAGAAGCTACTATTTAGGCGATTTTGAGTCAAACGCTTTTTCTTGCATAGTTTTTGCTCTCAGAATTATTCCTGAACGTTCGACTTGGTTTTTACGAGTGTTAGTAGGTCGAGAAATTGTTCCAACGAATAAACTAGAACCAACTAGAACTTCCCGTTTTCTAACTAGACCTGGTGTAGGGGTACTTGAGCCTCCACATCCACAAGGTCCGCTAGGAGAGGTAAATCACGAATTCCGAAAGTTTATGCTTAATCGGAATGGTTTGTTCCTGAACGCAGTCATGCTTACATCTCCTCAACTTGGAGTCGAATTGTTTCTTGGATTAACAATTCAACCACCACTCTACCGATATGAGAGCGATCCAGATTCTGATTGGCGTGATCAAGATCTGGGTACAGAAGGATCGGATGATATTGATGTTTGTACTTTTAAATTTCTTCTGCTCCTCTCCTTGCTGGAAATCAACGAAGAAGTTGCAATTTGCATCGTTAACACTCTTTGTCAAATAGCAACACATCGTAATTATGAGATTTGTGAAAATCTTGATCAAAGGAGAACTCAATCGGAAGAGAACTCTGAGGTAAGTAATCTACTAGATTCTCTTAGGGCTGATACTCACGAACTGACTCTAATTATCAATGGCACTAATAAAAAGTTTCAAGGTGAGCGAAAAACTCTTTATTGGCATCGAAATTGCCCATTATCGCCCAAAATTATTAATTGTCTTCTAATGACGTTAGAAGGATGGATTTATAGCCGTCCCACTAAATCTAAGCTAGAACGCTCTGTCTCCGTCATCTTAAACCAGAGCGATACAGTTGCAATGCTAGGTGTGTTAGTGACACTAGCAAAATGTGACTTTAGCCTTTTGAGTGGAGCACTACTACCGCTTGTTTCATCCTTGCAATTACTTATATGGCTGGAATTTGAGAAAACTGATCAAGGTCAGAATTATGGATTTGATGACATTGGGGCACGAAAGCTTTCAAGAGAAGACAGGCAGGAGCTTCTAGAGTTTAATCAACTGTCCTATCGTAGGATTGATCTGCAAAAAGTAATTCTTAACTTATGGGTTAATAAAGTTATCCCATTAGTAGTACAGTCTCAAATTATAGAGAATTGGGATACACACCAGATTCCCTCAGTTCCACGGGTAGGTTTTAGTAGAGCTACAAGAATTCGAGCATGGTTTGAGCTAAGCAACTGGCAACAAGAAGAGAATGCTCAAGGAGAGCAGGAATTTCGCTTCGTTGGTACTTTACCTGAGGATGCTGAGGCTGATGCTAAAGCTGACAGCGCTTTTTTGAATCTTCAGCATCTTCAAATTGCAATGACATGCCGACAGATTATTGACGGGGAACGAGAAAAAACATTGGAGCTACATGATCAGTTAGTAGTTCTTTTAACTAGTGAGGAGAGAATTAATTCTCTTAGAGATAGCCTTGAACCTCAAGCTTTTAGTAACGTTATTTGGGCAGCAATTACAATTCTTCTAGAGCCTCCACTTAAAGCTTTAAGCCAAGAGCTAGAAGCTGACCTGAACTATGTGTCTGAAGCTTCTATCAGCTTTCCTATTTCTTTAAATCATTACACGCGCTGTCAGCTTTATAACTTAGATGACAGTGCCTTTAGATCTCACGTGGCTCCCAAACTGATTACAAGGCTTCAATCGAACAATTCGATTTGCACATTTGCTTTCCGATGCTTAGTTGGAGTACGAAATTGGGATACATCTGCTTTTATAAGGTCTTGGGTTAAAGAGTATGGACTTGAGCATCCACTTACTCAACAACTTGTTAATGTTACTCCGTTTATAGCCCGTATTTTATCACTAACCCATGCAGTTATCTATATCAAGAATATCCAAGAATCCGCTAGATCAGATGGGTCTTATATAGTTCCGCGCCCTGAAGAAATTGACTATGAAGTTAGTAAGCGAGAAGATCTAAAAATTGAAGAAGCCTGGCTTAGTTTGCAAAATGATTTTATGGAGAGTAAGTTACAACAGATAGCTGTAGTTGATACCCTTACATGGATTCCAGAGGTACTAATTCAGCCTGTTCAACAAATGCCTGATTGGGCACAGAAACGCTTTATTCAGCATGCCTTTGATTGGGAATTCTTGACAGCTGCATTGGTCCCTGTACTAGAGATAGGAGCGGAGAGTGAGGAGATTCAAAAATTCATTGGCTCTTTATGTGAGCAATTGATCTTTGCCCTCCTTCATGAACGAGAACGTGTTTATCTAGAATATAAAGCTGATCAAGAAGAGGGCAGACATAGAAATGTGCATACACGTCTCTATCAATCCCAGTCTCAGCTTTTGGATAAAGTAATTCGATCTAAGCATATGAATGTTTTGATTCAGATTGATAAACTCCTTCATGCGCTTAGAACTTTTAATTTGGTAGACTGCATTTTGCTAGAGAGTGTTATTGATGGTTTAAAGTTTGATCTTTCTGGAAGCAATAATTCAATTGAAATTAATGATTCCTTAATAATTCAAATAGGTCTTGCAATTGGGGACTATCTTTTTGAATTTAGAAACCAGTCCGATTCTGAGCTACGAATGCTCGGTAAAGTCAGCGATGTTTGGGAGAGATTAATTGAATTATTATCACGAGAATCAAGATTCCCTGAGGATATAGCTGGTGCAGATCAGTTCCTTGTGCAATTCTTCAATCGGTTTCAAGAAGTTCTATTTCCCCATTGGTGGCTAAGAAGAAAACTTTATCGTGTAGCTATGTTGTCAGCGTATAAACAGTTTCGACGGATTATCTTTAAAGCGGTTGTCAAACACTCAGATCTCCTACCCGATGACAGGAATGATGAGAGTGAGAGCTTGGTTCAATTGCTTGCTGAGCTGTGGGATTCTGACTGCACATGGATTATCAATAGGCAATTGCTGTGCCAAGATTTAAGAACATTGCTTGGTCGCTTGCAGGAAATTGACGCTGTAGGGGCAAGAAGCTTGGCGGATCAAGTGGCTAGTTTTCTATCAAATCCCGGTAGTTGAGCAGATAACTAAGTTAGAAAAACCTGTTTACTGGGCAGCTAGCTTAGAAATGCAAATTTGGTTATGTCGTCTTCTTCGATCGTGAACTAACTGATGAATCCTAGCCAACTGGATACTGGATAAATCGCCGTTCGGCATAGGTAGCTTGAGCGATCGCCTTGTTAGGGTGACATCTACAGCAACCTTAACTTGTGTTCCAGGGCCGCCTATGGCTACCAAAACACCCACCCGACCCAAGCAGCGGCAGAGTACCCAGAAGCGATCCTGGCAAAACCTGACCGATCGCCGCAAACTCCGCCATCTGGAAAATACCCTGGATAAAGCCATCACTAAGGCGCTCCAGGAAGGAGGGATTGACTCTCATGAGGACTTCAAGGCTTCTGTCGAGTCGTTTAGTGAGCGATCCGGCAAGGCTCCCATTACCGTTGAACTTTGTGAAGGTGGTGGCAGTGATGATGAAATTCGGGGCTACCGCTTCTACCTCACCAGCGACCCCAGCCAAAGAACCAGCGGCAAGTATCTGATCAAGAACCTGGAAGGCGTTACAAACAAGGACGAAAACTACTTTACGCCCTCCAATGTTGCTGAGATGTTTGGGTTTGAAGAAGCAGAATTTGATGATCTGGATGCTGATCTGGACGATGCTCTTGATCTCGATAACGACTTTGATGAAGAGCCAGACGAAGATTTAGACACGCTACTAGATGCCGATTTAGATGTTGAGTTGGCTGATCTGGAGGATGCGGAACTTGCTCCATCTAAACATCAAGCCAAAACGTCAACAAAAGCTCAGAGTAGAACTCAATCCAAGGCGCAGGCTCAAGGCAAAGCTGGTAAATCCAATCATCGAGACTTCCGCTACCGAGATCCAATGGAGGAAGCGTCGCGGCTCAGCGCTTCGGCTGCTGTCAATGGACGCGAAACCAATGGAATGAATGTGGCAGGGCTGGCAGGGCAACTGGCAACTCTAGGCATTGTGGTTGGGCAGGGAGTGCTAGAAAACCTGGCAGCTCAGGATGACGAAGAACGAATTGAACGAATTGTCCGAGAACTTCAACGGCAGAATGAGCAGGTTGATCATCTGACCAGCCGTTTGCAAGAGGCAACAACCGGGCGCTCAGCGGTAACGCCATCGGTCGAGCCAGAACCAGTTGTGGGTAAAAATCCTCTAGCAGATGCGGCTACAACAGTGGGGGAGTAAGGTAGACACCCTGGGTGTAAAACTAGACCCCACTTACAAAGGGCAACCCCTGGAGATCGATCGGGAAGCCAGCATTAGCAAACAGCTTGACCAGGTTGAGACCTATCTGAAAGGGCAATCCAAACGGCTTGATCGTTTAGAAGTGGCGGTGAGTCGTTTAGAGAAGCAAATTGCAGAACAAACCAATTCTTCAATGGTTGAGCCGGAGGTGGATACAGAAGAAAGTCGGGCTGCGGTACCCGCACAAGCGATCGCAGAGTCCAAAGTGCTGGAACAACTGATGGCGCGACGAGCTGATCCCCAACAAGTTTCTTGTGCAGAATCTTTGGTGGGCTTTGCCAGAGTTGCTAATCAACTCTCGGATGATGCTGAGCAAGAAGGAATTGCGATTTCCAGTAACAAAACTCTGCGGATGGAGGAGCAGGGTGACCAGGTGGCGGTCACGTTAGTGTCGCGGAGCGATCTCGCCCTTAACAACAACCAGGGCAATACCCTTTTTGCAGGCAACCGCACCGATGGGCAGTGGGCGATCGCAGAAGACCATCTCAATTTTGAGGAGAAAGCCGCCATTGCTAAACTTCCTCAGTCCAAGCAGGAATACGCCACCAAAGCCAGTGCCCAGGCATTGATTGCCACCTTCCAGGAACGCTTATCGGAGCGATTCAATGGGGAGGCTGAACCTGTATTTACCTGGACAGATCAGGGCAAAGCCAAGTATGAGTTTGAGGTTGTGACGTTACCGAATGGGACTCAGTTGCTACAAGGGTTTGACCTGAACCACAGGGATGAACAGGTTTTTGATGCCATGTTGGTGCCCGGTCAATCGCCAGACATCCTGCATTGCAGTATTCCCATACGAGAGATGGAGTCAGCCATCAATGAGCAGATACCTGAACAAACGGATGAAAAGCATCTGAATCGCCGTTCTGGTAAAGCGTCTACCAAACAGAACCGCGAAGAATTGCAAGTTTAATTAACAAGCTGGATCAGCATTGATAAAGGAACCGATGATGCAAACCATTAAAACTCCTGTTACTAAGTCTCACTCAACTCAACTACGTCGTCGCTCGACTAAACAATGGGGGTATTTCAGCCTTACTAAACCTGACTTATTGTTCATTGGGATTTGTGTTGCTGTTGTTATTTATTTGTTGATCAAAGAGCCGTTGCTCATAACAATTTTGGGTTGTGCCAGTGTGGTATTTCTCAGCCTCTGGCATTTGATTAAGGCAGTACCCATTCTAGAAAAATACCTGGGTGCCAAAATTCGTTTCTGGCATATTGCCTCACTCATTATTGCAGTCACGGCGCTGCTCAACACCTTCGCGGCACCTGCCCAGGCTATTTTTCTCAGCGGATTAGAACAATTTTTTGTCAATCTGGCTCAGCAAAGTTCACAGGCAGGTGGCGGCACTGCCACGCTGGATGCCAATGTGATCGGGCTAATTTTCAACTTGATTCGAGGGGTGTTTTTATTACTGGTTGCGGCTGCGTCACTCTTTGCTTATAACCAGGCGCAGCAAGGAAATGACTGGCGACCGATCGTAACCCAGGTAGGACTGGCATTTGCGATCGTCATTGCGATTGATGTGGTCACGTTTATCTTCGTAGGAAATGGCACAGGAACTACTGCTGGTGGTTGATTTGGCAAAGTGAATTGGAAAGCTATGGAACGGGATTTCAATCGAGAATTCATCAAAGTCAATCGAATCTTAGGTAAGCAGGCGAGTATTGGTCCGATTCCGGCAGATCAACTGGGTCCCTGGGTTGCCATTGTTATTTTTTGCTATGTCATCACCAATGGATTCCTTAGTTTGGGTCTGGGTTGGTTCTTTGGAGCATCGTTCTGGTTGATTGCAAGTTGGTGGATTCTGACCGGGAATCAACCCCATCAATTTCTCGATCGCTGGCGTAATCCGCCGGGAACGGAGTGGTGTAACGGCAACAATATCTATGTTTCGCCTATCCCAGACCATAGACCAACCTGGATTCGCAAACGTTATGGTGATGCACGGGTCAACATTCGACTGAAACCAGTGCAAGTGCCCAATCAGTATGGAGGCAAAAGTACGTTTATGCCATTCCAGAATGAAGTCAATATCTGCTGTATTGCAGAAATCAAAAAAGATGATCGTGAAGTGGCTGCACTGTTACTAGAGAAAGGTAAATCTCAGTATCAGCTTGTGTTTGGATTTCATGTTGCTGGACTGCACGATGTGCTGTACGACAGTGAGGTGAATGCGTTTGCTCATGCCATTGAAGAAGGGATGAAAGAGTTACCGATCGGTGAACGGATTACCTTCTGCACAGGTTGTTCAAGTGACGATGCAGCGCGACAAGAAGAACTGTCTACTCTGGCAGAGGAATGCCAATTAAAACCTGTTTCCGTGTTGACTCGCAATGAGCAATTACGAGTGCAGCAACTTGCCCAGGGAGGGACGCGGCAGACCTGGAATCAACTTGCTTTTTGTACCTGGACGAGTGATGACGAAGCGGGTACACAACACAAAGATTTGGTTGGCGGACTGATCGAGCGGTTAAGAAAAACGGGTTCCTGGGTAGTCGAGCAGATTACGGGAAATAAGCGGGTTTATCAAGAAGCATTTTTCAAAAAGCTTTTACTACAGGGGTTTCAACAGGGTTTTATTCAATGGGAAGTCTTGCTCAATACTAAAGTGGGGCTGGAGGTAATGCCCTGTAGCGCAGCAGATCTGTGGCAGTGGCTCTGGAGCCGATTCAATCAAGGCGTTGCACCTCCCATCCCGCAGGTCATTACTTTAAAGGAGACAGAAACTGGACTGGAACTGACCGAAACTGTGACGACGGACAAGCACCTGTGTACCTTGCTGATTGAGGGAACTCAGGGGCGTTCTGCTTGCCCGGAGCATCGAGGTGATCACGATCGGATTTACCTGACGGGAAGAGGTAAGGTCTGTGGTGTGATGACGATGACCGATCCACCGATGGGCTGGACGAGTACTAGAGAACATTTGAAATGGGTCTGGAAAATTCTCTCTTCGAGCTACGTGCATGATGCGGAAGCCTGGATTGAGATCAGCCGTGGCAACGACTTTTTTATTCAGGACAACTTGGCACGGCAGGCAAAGCAGTCCAAGGCAGCTCGCACTATTGCAGTTACGAAGGGGCAGGGGCGAGATGTCGGGGCTGAAATGAAGCAGGAAGAGTCATTTGAGGCACAGCGCCGTCTCTATGAGGGTACGAAAGCGCTACACTGTGCACCAGTCTTTTTGGTCTATCGCAACAGTGCTGAGGAGCTGACCCATGCCTGCAATTTGCTGGCGAACAGTTTTGAAACGGCGAAGGTGATTCGAGAGCGCCATATTGCCTGGGAAATCTGGCTTCAGGCATTGCCGATTACTTGTAAGCGTCTGCTGCATGGCAACAACCTGAATGAGCGCCGATTGACCCTTGATACACATACAGTGGCAGGAATTCTACCCCTGACGATGCCGAAGGATATCGATCGACGCGGTGTAGAGTTTTTGACCGGACGCGGCGGCAAGCCGATCTACATTGACTTGTTTCATCATCAGATTGGACGGGCGCTGATTACCGGAACGTCAGGTTCAGGCAAGAGTGTATTGGGCTGGCGATTTGCTATGGAAGCTCTGGCGAACAACATTCCAGTAGTCGGGATGGACATTTCTTCCAGTGGTAATAGCACATTCAAAACAGCGATCGAACTCTTAGGTGATCAAGGAGCGTATTACGACATCTCCAGTGGTAGCAGCAACCTGCTGGAACCTCCTGACTTGCGCCGATTTGATAAGTTGGAGCGCGATCGCCGTATGGAGTCCTGGAAGGACTTTATTCGCCGTGCATTGAGCGCGATCGCCATGGGAAAAATCCATAATCCTCATTTGAGCACAACGG
>JAAUTN010000047.1 GCA_012031415.1 Leptolyngbyaceae cyanobacterium SM1_4_3
GTTTTCCCTGTTTAGGGCGTTGTTGAAGCAGATGGAGAATGCGATTAAAGTAGGCGTGATTCATGACTCGATAAGCAACCCGACTCTCTCTAGAGTGCCATATCCCCCTTATTCTTGAAGAAGTCTATTTTATTTACAATGAAATCCTTAACGTTGCTAGGAGGTTGATCGTGTAAAGTTCTAAGTAATTGAATGACTAGCTTTTTCTCAAAACTATGATCATTCCATCTTGAAATAAAAGATAACGTTCTATTAGTCTTCGTCTCCTCAGCACTACGTGTTAGGCTCTGAGCTGCATAGGAAGCACCTGTTAGTCCAGCAACAGTAGCGGCAACAGTAGTACCAAATTCCAATACATTTCGTAAGTTACTATGTTTTACATAAAAAAATACGACAGTACTCCCGATGATAGTCAAGACAATGCCAGTGCCTAAGGTAAACTTTACCCGAAAATCAAAAGTAGTCATAAGTATAGTAACTCACTAAATGGCGATGTATTTACTCGTCTCTCTTGCTCCAAGCAGTTCACCCTAAAGATAATTAGAACAGGTAGGACAAATAGCGAAGTCCAGAAACCTTAGCGGTTATGAGCTTCGTGTCTCAATCCAATCATGAAAACACTTAAGAACCTTCTCCAAAGTTGTTATGCTAAGCTCTCAGTATATTTATTTACTTATCCCTTGCCTATATTTGTTGATCCGGAATGGTTTTTTGTAGTATTTACAAAGCAAATTACCTTTCCTTTAAAGCTTATGCCCCTGCTAACCATATAATCAACTTCTTGTTACTTCTGATTCTGAAATACCTACCGATAATTAGTAAATCAGCAGCCAAGTAAAGATACCTTTGTGATGAGTATCACAGCAAACAAGGCTTACACTCACTGATTTTTTGCCGTAAAGCACTAATTATCTTGTGTGTAAGCTCAATCAGGAGGCATATGCCATGATTCCGACTAGTTTACCTGCTATTGATAGGCTGCTGCCTTCATTCAATGCTCACACTATGAATGGAGAAGAAGGAGATACTGGTGCTATCCATAATGGAGTAGAAAAGTAGGAGACTTCGGCTTCATCACTTTTTTACTAAAGGAAGTGAACTAAATGAAGCAAGAGTTTTTCAACTTAGAACTCAGTTGCCAGCTATCAGGCTGGCTTTTTCATTTTGATGTCGCTTGCCTCTGATAAGGCTAGTCGATAAGTGCTCAGTTTCCTTGAATCGGTGCAAATTCACGTTGATTGGGAGGCTGAACCCATAACGTGCAGAATCCGGCAGTCGCTTTTCGGTTAGGCAGCATCTCCAGAGTGACACCTAATCGCTTAACCTCATTGGCACAAACAAGCTGACCATTGCGATCGCGGCTCAGCAAGTCCTGATTCCAGTTCATTAGATTACGGGCAAATAGCCCCTCAGCACTGGTTGCCCAGTCTAAAGCCTTGGCTTGCTCTAGCGTCAGTTGTCGGGGTCCGGCGGGATCAAGGGGGCGACTGGCTTGATACCAGGAGAGTCCGGCAACGCCCAAAAGTCCTCCTAATCCGGCTGTAACCAGGAGCAATAACCCGGCTGCAATCAATGAGGGAACCGAGTGAATAGCCCGCTCAAACTCTGTGCGGCGAATCAGGGCAGAGACGGTTTGGGCGATCGCCTTTTGGTGCCCCTTGATCGCCACCTTTTCGTAGGTCTGGAGCCGATCATAGAGTTGCGTCTGCCACTGATCAAACATGGTCTCCATCTCTTGGGGACTGTCTTCTAGCAACACCTCTAGCCTGCCAGTCGCAACCAGCATCAAGAAGGCTGGATCATCCGGGTCAATTCCCGTTTGTACGACAATTTCCCATACTCTGGCTTTGAAAGCATCATCCTTACCACGAATTGCCAGATCGAGCAGGGTCGGGTAGGGAATCCGATTTAGACCTTTACCCCTGGCAGCCATCGATTCCAGAAATTGATCATCGAGATCTAGAGGTTCTTCTATTTGGCGGGGATTGCTCATGAGCCTTACCTCCCTTAGCTTGAACGTTTGCTATTGCGGGATTTAGAGCCGCTGGCTGCTGGTTCAGCCGTTTGAATGGCAGCTTCTCCATCTGCCATTGATGGCTCATCAGTCGCAGTTGGCTTTGAAGGACTAACTTCTGAGGGTGAGAGTCTCCAAATGTTTGCCTGGTCGATCGCCTGATAAGCACTTTTGAGAAACGTATGGAGCCGCTGCTTCCCTAAAACGCCCAGTTCACCACTTTCCCTACCTGCTGAAAAAGCAAGCCGCTTGGCATCCAGATGATCACGCTCGCGATAACTGAACTTGGGGAAATCAAGCACTGGAACTTTTTGCTTTGCCAAGAGTTGTTGTAGTTCTTCTCTACTATCCAGGTGAGACCAGTCATCACACAGTCCCCAGTTGCGGACAAAAACATGCTGCACTTTGCTATCAAACTGCTTCAAAGATTGGATGAAAAGCTGCACACTGTCATAGCCACCAGTGCAGATAAACCACTTGCAGATACTGACTCCATGCTGCGCTCCCATCTCCAGTACCCCATTGCGCTCAATCCAATCGGTAACGGCTGGAAAGACCTGAGCGGGGAGATTCACGATCACTGGAGTTTTGATCGCCAGGTCAAAAATGCGATCGGCATCGTAGGCTTTGCGTTCGGCTTCACTAAAGACGGCCCGCTCACATCCTTCAGGGTAGACTTCCCCTACATCAGGATTACTGCGATCGGCTTCTACCAACACATGGGGAAGCTGGCGATCGATGCAATATTGCACCATCACCCGAGCAAATAAAGACTTACCGACACCGCCCTTTTCACCATCAATGAAATGAATGATTGCCATTGCGCTCTCCTATTGCCACATGGTTCGGGTTGCCCGTTCAGCAGTCTTGTTACTGCCATTTTGGCGATCGCCATTGGTATATTCGATTGTTGAAGATTCAGCAGCAGGAATTGGTAGTTGCAAACATTCCCGAATATAGTCTGCCTGACGTTCCAAAACACGACAGCAGCTCAATCCCAGTTGGCGTAGTTCTTCCTGGCTCAACAGACCTTCTGCCTGATGAGCGGCTACCATCCAAAAAGCTCTGGCGGACTCCAACATCAACTCTTTGCCCTGCCTCACGCCATCACCTTTCTTCAAAAATGCTGTCAACACACCGTCTGGAGTGTCGGTGTAAGGCGAATAGCGAAAGCTGAAATCTTCGCGTTTGCGAGAGGTTTGAGCGATCTCGTTCATGCGACCTCCGCCAACTGTCCAACAAAGTCGCAATACATTCCAAAAGCATCAATTAAACGAAAGGAAAGCGCTTCCGCATCTGAACGGTGCGAGCGATAATCCAGTCCTAACAGGTCTTGTAATCGTCGCTGAAGGTCAGCACCCCAATAAGTCGGGGTTTGATTGAAATAACTTTCCAATTCATCATGGAGGTAAAGAGCAGCCCCACCAGAAATAATCACCTCGGTGACATTTGGCAGCATAGTGTCAAGCCAATCTTGCAATCGTGACCAGTACTCCTCTTTGGCAGTCAAAATAGCAGTGACAATTTGTTCGCGTTCTAGTTTTTGTTCAGTAGGCGATCGCGTCTTTACCAGATGTTGAAGTTGTGGATTATCAGGGGCAATCTGATTGCCAATACTATAGATTGCGCTCGTCAACGAATCAGCACTTTGACCAGAGGTACGGTTTAATACCTTATCTACTAGTTGATGAAAGCCCAAATCGGTGGTGTTACCGATCGCCAGCTTGCCCCGTTCAAACAGCAATAGGCTGGTATTCCGATGCCCAAACATCAGCACAGCCAGTGTTTGTTGCTGGAACCACTCTGCCCCGTTCTGCATTACCCGTGCCATTGCCAAGCCACCTCCCTCTGGGCGACACTCAAAGGCTTCTAGCTTGACCTGGAGGCGTTCACCGCGAAAGCTGTAATTTTTGAGATGTTGTTTCAGGAGTTGCTGAAAGCGTGGGGCGTTCTGGTATTCGCTGTAGGGTAACAAAGCAGAGATCGCAACAGAAAACTTTCGAGGTAGATTAGTTTGTATGGCGATCGCTCCTACAGATGCCAGCACTTTGTATAAAGCCCGTTCATATTTCAACTCATTCATCCGCACGTCTGCCAGAAACTGACGTGCTAAATAACCAACCACCTGGTACTGCTGACTATCAACACATTGCAGCCAAACATCATCTTCAGGTCGAGTGATACCAAGGCTTCCTCTGGTTCTCAAGTGGGCATCAATTGAACTCAAGCTAAGTTCAATCACTTCAGGCTCCATAAGCAGCAATCGAGGTCGGCCATCCGCTAAGTGATAGATCACTTTACTGAGTGAGGAGCCTGGATCGAAAGTCAACGTGAGGTCAGACATCACGGGTTAATCAGTTAGGTTAGCGCTTCCTCAACTTAGCGAGCACTGAATGAATGCTCATCATCCATGTGGATAGAAAAGAGAAACCCGGATTTCCTCTCTCACAGAGCTTCACAAATAACCACAGTTTCCCTCAATGGTTCGTCTCCATCCTCATTTGACCACCCAATCAAGGCGCTGAATTCCCAATAATCTAAACTTGTTGACACTCAATACCCTCAAATGTCCACAGGTTTCTCGCAGCATTCCACCCATGACCCACATTCTTACAACAGACTACAGTACCCGTTCAAAATCCAGGATGCAGAGCAAGCCATGTTGTAATGTATATTCATCTATTGGAATAAAATAATGGTGCTATTGCAACACCCGTGAGCTTTGTTTGTTGTAAAAGGCTATTGCCCGATGCAGAAATCAAAAAGATAACCGACTGGTCGATCACAAGTCAACGAAGGAACAGCAAAGCTAGAGAAGAATCTTCACCGTCTTCCTGATTGGCTGGAATGTCATCGCAGAAACGTCCTATCAAGTTTCATATCTCCCTCAACGCTGAGGAGAAAGAGCAGGTGCGCTGTATGGCGGCAGAGAACAACCTGACGATGGCAGAATTGTTTCGTGCCAAGACGTTGAAAAATCAGCTCCCCCGGCGCGTAACCCGAATCGCGGGTCTAACCTACTGGGAACTAACCAAAATCAGTGACAGCCTGAATCAAATTGCTAAGGCAATACTTGCTAACACAAAGGCTAGCACCAACACCATTGCTCCACTTCAAGCAACTCCGATCGTGGTCGATCAGGAGTTGTTGAATCAAACCAGAAGTCTCTTGAGCCAAATACGGCGAGAACTTACTGACCTGGAATTCATGACAGAGATTGAAGAGGAATCGTGATCGGCAAACAAATTAAAGGTCGAAGCTTTAGCAAACTGCTCAATTATCTGTTTGGCAAAGATGGAGCCAGCTTAATTGGCAGCAATATGGAGGAAATCACCCCGCGCAGGTTAGCAGCGGAGTTTCGGTTCTGCCAACAGTTAAACCCCAGAGTAAGTCGATCGGTCTACCACGCCTCCCTCAGTTTGCATTACACCGAGCATCTGGAGGATGACACCTGGCACGATATTGCCCAGAAATATCTCCAGGCAATGGGCTTTGACATGAATCAGTATGTAGTCGTGCGGCATAGCGATCGCGACCACGATCATGCACACATTGTCGCCAGTCGGGTTCGGCTGGATGGAACAACTGTTTCCGATAGCTGGGATTATCGCCGGAGTGAAGCCGCTATTCGCCAGTTGGAACAGGACTATGGGTTGCAATCACTCCACTCCAGCCAAAAACAAGACAGCCGTAGCCCCACTACTGGAGAGCAGCGATTACTGGCTCGGACTGGCTCGGCAAGTATTCGAGTGCAGCTTCAGCGATCGCTTGATCAAGCCACTCAATCTCCTGTCACTATGCCTCAGCTAATTGGGCAGCTACAGCAAAATGGTATCAGTGTTCGGATTTGCGATCGCCAGCCTGGTGAGATAACAGGCATCAGCTACGAATTAAATGGTATTGCCTTTAGCGGAACTCATCTGGGCAAAGCCTATACCTTCCAAGGCTTGCAGAGATACCGGAGAGTGAACTATGACTCACATCGAGATGCGGAATTAATTAAAAAACTGGTAGAACGGCCCGTTAATTCATCAACTACTAGTGGAATCGATGCAGACTCGTTAGTGCAGGTATCGAATATAGAAGAGATCCAACGAGACGATAATGCAGCGAAGCATCACCAAAAATCCAAATTATCAAAACACCGACAGCGAGAATTAGAACTTTGATAGTCAGGGCAGCTAACGCCACTCAGAGAGTAACAACGCTCTTGGCTTAACTGCGATGAATGTCAATCTGCGGCAAATGACGATTCAATTTCTCAGACACATTGGCTTTGTATCGGGTGCTAAAATCTGGTTACGAATTTCCTGGGATCTGCCTGTAGAAGTCATTCCTGACAACTGGAACTGCTACTGGAAGAACAATCAACTGATCTACGGTCATTACATTTTTTGTGGCAGCATCACTCCTCAGGGCTTTACCCTCTACTGCTGCGCTCAGGGTGGGCGCGATCGCCTGGGTAATACCTGCTGGCAACTCACTCCCAAACGCTATACAGATGGGTGGGCACTTGCATTCAAGTTTTCCTATTTGGGTGCAACCGTCAGTTTCTACCCCAACCAACCTGATAAAGGCATTAGCAATAACCACATCAAACAATGTCAGTGCCTTTTCTATGAAATTGATGATTTACCTCTGGCTGGTCAACACGATGTACTGGAACGATTTAAGCATACAACTGAGTTGGAACCGGCAGCAGTTGTGTATACCGGGGGAAAATCTCTTCATGTCTATTTCAGATGCACCATCGGGCTATCTCCAGAACGCTGGATTTGCCTGAATCGAAAACTTGTGATCGCTCAAAATGCTGACCCAGCAATCTGCAATTTAGCGCGTTCTATGCGGCTTCCAGGTATGGTTCGCAGGGAAGTAATAAATGGGGAGTTGAGCAGTGCTAGAGCAGTCATATTGGAGAATTACTCCACGTCCCAATACAGTTTCAGAAAGCTGAGTGCTGCTTTGGATTCTACCGGGCTGTTTCCTTACGGATTATCGGATCAACAATGGCGGAAGTGGGTGCAACTGGTTCATCTGGCGAAAATGAACAGTTCAATTGACCCACACTCCGCACTGACTCAACCGCCTGCTCTAAGATCTCGCTCAACTATGCTGAAGCATCGAAGACTTGGAACAAGCCTTGCAACAAGAGATAATCATTCATCTCTCAAACAATACCGCGCTAGCGGGATCTCAATTCCGCTAACCATTTGCTTGACGAAAAGCGATCACGCCCTCCTGAAGTACGGTGAATTAGAAGGCAACCGTAACAACGCAGGCTACAAGCTAGCTCGGAACCTATTGGGAACCGCTGATCTATTAACCCGACACCAGATCATTTACCACCCTGCTCCCCATCAACTCTTTGAGCGATACTGCGATCGCTGTACCCCCCCCTATAGGTGATACCGAAGCAAAAACCATCTGGCAGAGTGCTAGCAAAACCCCTGCTTTCGCCAGCCGCAGCCTTGACTCAATTCTCGTAAGTGTAAGTCAATGGCACTCTCACGAGCGTAGGAGCCGACATACTCAGACCGGAAAGGTTAGTGCTCGTTAGCGTCCTCCAGTAGTGTGTGATTTAGGGAATAAACTCTACCAAAAATCAAGAGTTTTGTTCCCTAAGTTAACCTCAGAGCTATCGCTCCAACGCTTTCAGACGTTTAATCTCTAAGCGATATGGAGCACTATCTTAACTTCAACTTGGTTGGTGAACCCCAACGCTTTCATGTGAGCCTCCCCTGGAGCAACCTCCATACCATCAATTTCAATGCTATTGACGCGCATTTGAAAAGTGTGGTGCCCGAAGCAATGTACGATCGCACTCGCAAGCTTAAACCCAGCGATCGCGCACCAGAACCTGAAAGTATCGACTTTCATAATTGGCTTCGGCAAGGGCAGACTAATCAGGACATTGCTATGAATCCCTATCAACAACAACTCGCTAAGTTGATCGGTAGTCAGATCCACCAGGCGGGCTTAACTCAAGACGGCTACCCTTACCTGATCGTTAAACAACCAGATGGAGAAGGTTTCTTTTATGTCATCGCTCAAGCAAACCCAGAAGGTACGAACGTCGGGTTTCTGCACATTACCGAACGAACGGGAAACGTCATTTAAGAACCTCTAGCTCCCTTCTGCTGGCTCCTTCAGGCACTTGTCTGGAGGATTTTTTATCTCTATGCCATGATTCCTCAGCTACATCTCCTCAATTGGGGCATGGGAGTCGAGAGCACAGCAATCCTCGTGCGTTGGCTGCTGGAGCCTCAGTCTCGTCCCTTTAATGACTTCCACAATCTGATCGTGCTAGCCGCGCAAACTGGCGATGAAATGGGTAAAACCAAGTCCTTGTGTGAAAATTATCTCTTCCCACTCATGCGGGAACACAAAGTTCGATTGGTGCAAGTTGCCAAAGCCTCTGCCAGTAAACTGGATGGTTACATCATTCTCAGTGACACTCACCAGCCCTATGAGCTGCACATCGAGGGATACTTTCCCCTCAGCCGTGATTTACTCCAGTCTGGAACGGTGCCTCGGTTGGGACGACCTCACATTTGTGCCCAACGCTGGAAGGGAGAGGTGCTTGATGCCTGGATCTCAGACCACATCACAGAAGCCTTTGGTCCCTATTTGGGCTACAACGCCGATGAAATCAAGCGGGCTGGTAAGGCTGACGGCTATACCTGCCAGGGACATCAGTTTCTCTACCCGCTCATCGAATGGGGATGGACAAGAGACGACTGCACTGAATATCTTTACCGCACTTTGGGAGTTCTTTGGAGAAAATCTGCCTGTAGCTATTGCCCGTTTCAACAAAAGCAAGCTGCGATCGCCCGCTATAATCGTGACCCAAAAGCCGCAGGGTTCACACTGCTGATGGAGCTAAACGCTCTGGCATTTAATCCCCAAATGCATCTATTCTCATCGGGTACTGCTTACGATCTGATGCTGAAAAGCAGTAACCAGGCTGCCCTTGATGAATTGGAGCAGCTATTACGTCAGTTACAGTGGGCAATCTATCACGTGCAACGCACTTACAAACAATTGATTGGGAAGAATGGCAAGCCCTACGTCAACTCCGATCGCAACGTGGTTCTCGTTGATGAAGGTAAGAAAGCTCAGATGGAATCTAAGTTAGAAGTGATTTGCCAGCGGCATCATGCCTCAACAGAAGACCTGCACGGCAAACGGTGCTATCTCCACCGACGACAAGAAGGCATTTATCCAGCTTTCGAGGAGTTTTACGTTGTTGCTCCCAAGCTAGCGAAAAACAAATGCCGTAACCTGAAAGCCTTTGAGCAAAATTGGCGAGAACTGACAGGACCCGCTAAACCTGTTCAATTGACTCTCTTTGTTCCCTAACCCAAGCATAGACAAGATAGCTGCGATCGCGATAGAGCTTCCGCTCCAGACAATGTAGGCGGGCTGACAGCCTTAAGCAGGTTTATATGCCCTCGCCTGTTCACCAACATGGAGCGGGCTATGTCTGAATCACTAAACTCAAATTCTCCAACTTTCGTGGTGGTTAAGGTCGATGAACCTTTACCGTGGTCAGAACAAGAGACTTTCTATCCCATTTTGCCAACAGAAGAACCCCACACCTACGGTACGCTTCAGCGTGCAGCGGAACTGGTTGCCTCGTTGATTGAGGACTTTGGTTACACCACCCAAAATACTCGGATTTATCGACTCGTGCCTGTTGTTGACGAAGACACGTTGCCACTCATTCAAAGCGCTCTGACGACTCTACAACAAGACAGTGAGTAGCTCATGTTTTTTTACTTCAGTGGACTTTCTGAGATTAATGATGCCCTCATGTTGAAACGGGCTAGCGTGAATCAAGTTTTGGTGAATCCAACAAAAATTCATCTGAGTCAGGGTTTTCTAAAGGTAGCTTTAGATTCTAATGCTTACTATCACTTTAGGTACGGCGGTACGCTTGACGTAATTCGATACATGGAAATTGCAGTGTCAGGAAACTATGCCTGGATCAGTGCTCCAGATGTGATTGGCGATCCGGAGACGACGTATCAGAATTGGCTGACGGCTCGTCGATGGCTTAAGCAAAACTTTGAGTCTTCTCCGGTGAGAATGATTCCGGTATGGGGATGGGACACACCCAAGAAATTTCTGAATCACTACCTGCAACAGAGCCGGATTGTGGGCATTGGTGGATTGGTAATGCTCATGCGTCAGGGCAAATCCAAAAACTTAGAGGAACGGGCGATCGCCTACAAAATACTGCGTCAATTAAAAACCCTTTGTCAGCAATATCCTCAACGGTTTCACATTTATGGGTGCAATTGGACGGTCGCCCTCAATCACCTTCGGAGCTTGGCTTACAGTACAGACAGTAGCCTTGCCTGGGATGGTGCCCGCTATGGATTGATTATTCATACCCGTAACGGTAAACTAATTCGCACACCTGCCTGGGAATTAGAGTTTGAGGGAAACCGGGAAGCTCGGTGCATTGCATGTGCCAGAAACATTCGACGGTTTATGGCGAAGAGGTAGGGCGCTATCGCGCTGGTTCATGCAGTGTGATCAAGGCTACCCTCTATGCAAACTCTAACAACCAGTTCTACTAACGACTCAGCGCCACTGACAATCACTCATCTTGATCTATCTCTTGAATCCGATCAATCCTCAGAAGAAGACATGAATCCAGGCACTCTGATGATTTTGGCAGACATTGAAGCAGAACGAGACTACTACGAATCTTGCGGGAGGTGGTAATCATGACCTTCCCTCTAGCTCAACAATCTTTAGTAGGACTTTCACAAGCAGCGGCGGAACTTTGGGATCTGCTGACCCACTCGCAAACAGCTGAGGAAGAAGCTGAACTGCTCGCAGCAATTTGGGAAACTCAGGAAGCACAAGAAGACGCGATCGATCTTCACGCTGAACTCGCATTTCAGCTTGATGCTGAGATTGCAGGGGTCAAACAGCGCCTGGAACACCTGAAGGCAGTACATCAAGCGGCACTCGATCGCTTGGAACGATGGCGACAGGCACTTGACCAGAGCATTCTGGATCAGAACATAGCGGGAGGGCTACCCGATGAAGTCATCGGTCATTCACTCCGCATCACCATTCGTGAAAACCCTCCCAGTTGTGAGCTACTAGTGGATGCCGAGGAATTGCCCGATGAGTTCCGCAAAAAGAAAACTGCTTACTCGGCTGACAAGAAAGCAATCATCGCTGCCTGGAAGAAAGGAATTCCGGTCGATGGCACTCATATTGAACGCAGGCGGCGCGTCATTTATTCACTGACCGCCACAGCGATTCAAGATTTCAAAAACTCACTGTTGTCAGAGCAGTAAACTTTACCGCTAGCCAGTAGCAAGGATGCGGTTTGGCTACTGGCTAATTTTTAGCTTGACCTGGCTACCGCCATTTCAGCTAGACCATTAATTTGGATCTGTTATGAAATGGCTCACACCAGAAGAAGCGATCGCCGCTGCAAACTTAACAGCGACGGCAGCTAAATTGGACGCGATCGCCAAAAGCACCAATGGCAAGAAGACGGTTGAAGAACGCTTTCAAGCTCTTGGGTTGTTGTTCGATCGAGAGCGGTACGAAGCAGGGCAACCCGACTTTTTGAAACTCTTGAATTCGGCAACTGACGATGAAGAACAAACTGATGAAGAGGATTTAGAAGCAGCTTTTGCCGACGAGGAACCCTCAAATTCTATATCCCCTACTCAGTCAGAATCAGAACCCTATATTTTCGAGCAGTGTAAAGTTCAGGTTGTGATTACTCTGTTGCCCAACACAGGACAACCAGGAGATAGACCTGTGCTGTTAGCTGCCAGCAGTCATGGTGATTTTCCGATTGTGGCAATGCTGACTCAAGAAGAACTGGGTTCGCTCCCACCTGCGATCGCCCAACTGCTAGACGACCTGAAAGCTGATTTCCCCAACCGCCAAATTCGCCGTAACATCGCTCAGACTCAAACTGCCAAAATCCCTCCTCAACGAACAATCCAGCCTCAGAACCAAACGAGCAAAGTCAGTTCTACCACCCCTCAACCGAGCAGCAATAGTCAAACCCAAATTTCATTGTTCTAATCGCCATGACCACCAGCACAACCAACAAACGACTTGTTGTCTATGAAGGGCAACAACACTGGCTACCCGACGCGATCGCCCTTGATGATCAACTTTTGCGCGATGCCTTTACTCCCCTCTGTGCCGAACTAGCGAATGCAGAAATTGAACGCAAAGACGGAGAACCCATCCGTATCATCAAAAAGCCGGGTCGAAAGGGTATTTCCCCCGTGGAATCTCTGATAGCAGCGCCTGAAGAGGTCAATCCATCCGTGCAACTGTGTTACCAACTGCGGCAACACCAGCTAATGAATGGAATTGACTGGAGAAATGCAGAACAATGGGCAGCGCAAATTGAGGAAGCGATCGCCGCTGGTACAACATTCACACAAGCAGTCAATCATTCATTGAAAGCCCTAACTTCTTGTAAGCCAACCTACAGTGGTATTCCTGAAGGATTTTAGCAATGAGTCTTGTCCCCAGCACTATAGCGGAAGCAATCTACAGCCTTTGCCAGTGCCAGTTAACAATCACTCCGCTTAAAGCTCTCGACTATCTGGAAGTCCAACTTAACACTTATCAACTGCTGGCACTCTACCAGCACTTTTTCCCATCTGAATGGGCAACTAGCCAAACTTCTCTTTATCTGCCTGTTAATAACGAAGGCAACTCTAAAACAGTTTCCTCAGAAAATTGCCATAGCCCAAGGGAATTGGAGTTCATCACCCTGGTCTATACTCATCTGTTCCCAATGTCATTTTGGGCGGTGGAAAGCGCTCAAGAAGAACGCCTTCAGGCTATCCCCATCACTTCAATGGGCGTAGATTGGCAAATTGAGGAGGGAATTGAAAATTTGAGGATGGGATGGAAACTGCTGCTTCCGCTCAGTAAAGAAGGTCGCTATTGGTTAGATGATGTAGAACCGGAAGGTGGCGAATGGTTTGACAGTGAATTTGAAACTCATCACGTTTCTTACAAACATATCCATCATCCCGATCGCATCGACAACAAACGGTTGAGGCGGCTTTGTTGTGAACTCACTACACCCTTACAGTTTCTACCTCTGGCGTTGAAACTCCTGGATCATGAGACTGAAAATCTCTGGCTTGATGAGTCTCCAGACGAGATGAACTACGGGCTGTACGCCTCCTCTCTACCCTGGTCCAAATCATCTATCAATCTCCTGCACCGGAAATGGAAACAAGCCAGCCGGATTTTGGATGCTGCATACCTGTTAGTTGAGTGGTTGGAAACTGATATGAAAACTCACGCACAACTTCTACTACAGCTATGGACACGCGCAATGAAACGAACCTAGCAGCTTCATCCAACCCTATTCTCTCCAGTGAAATCATCCAAGCAGTTCTCGCTGATCCTCCCAGAAAATCTTCTGCCATTCAAGCCGAATTGCTGTTTCTGGATGGCTATTACATCTTCCATAGACGGGATAAAAATGCACCAGCCACTGACATTTACAAATGTCTTTCCCCAACTGCACTCCGAGCCGCTTTTAGTCACGAACCCATTGATACTGGATGGATGCAGCCTGGTATCGTTCGTTATGGCACTGGAAGTACAGGCACTTACCTGATCAAATTTATCCCTCCGGCTACCCATCTACTCAACTGTGACGAGGTTGGAACTCTAAAAATTCCGCTGCCTGCAATGGTCTTCATGGGAATTGAGACGAAATATTGGGTTTGGACGCTCAAAGACAAAATATTCGATCCCAAAGCATTTGCATTTCATACCCCACTGCCCAACATCTACAACTCAGGACAGGTTTGTTGGGGTGTTAACGAACCTCCTGATGCCAGCCCTCAAACCATCGATGTAGCCTGGAATCTTTTCATTTCCAGCCTCTTCACAAATCACTTGGCTACAGGGAAATCAAAATCTCATTCGGGTGATGTGCGGCAACAGCTTCTGAAACTGCATCAGCAAGGCAAGCGTTCCACTTATCCAGCGTCTGACTTGATGCCTATCGGCAACAAAAAAAGTGTCGATGCACTTGTGCAGGAAATTTTAGATGAACGAAACTACTAAACCGCTGATTGGCTATGGAACTGCGGCTGATTCCCTCCTTAATTCAGGCAGCGCCCTCACCTACATTCTGGCTGGTAATGGCGTTTTTGCCAGCGCCGCTCGTCCTGGCATCAAAGTTCTCATGCCTGTCTGCCTGAGCAATCAGCGGATCAAAGGGCTACCTCACCTGACTCCTCATCTCACCATCTCACCCCGAATTCCCAAAGAACTTTTGCTAGAAGTGTGGCGATCGAGTTGTAATGCCTGCGCTGAATCCAATGCAGAAATATTATTTCATTTCCACAAACAAGACACTGAATGGAAATTACAAACACCGGAGCAAACCCAAAACACAACCAGTTGTCAACCTACAGAATCAGGCAGTTACTCTTCTCATTATCACGCTGTCGTAGAGATTCATTCTCATGCAACCATGCCTGCATTCTTCTCCAACACAGATAATGCAGACGAAATAGGCTTCCGAATCTATGGCGTATTAGGTCGGGTAAATACAACCAAACCAGAAATTCAAATGCGCGTCGGGCTATTTCAGCATTACTGGAATATTCCGGCAAAAACCGTGTTTGATATTGAGTCTGACTTCTTCATGACTGATGTTTCAGTCCTGTCCGAATGTCAGTTCTACAGTACAGACTTGCCACCTGCAAATGTGTTGGAGAACTTATGGAACTAAATCTTGATCTGGCAAACGCCTCTCCTATTCTCACGATTGACTATACTGCGATCGAACTTTGGCTAGTGGGATGCGGTGGAACAGGTTCTTGGCTGGCTCCATCTATTGTTCGGTTAGGTAGAGTTCTGTCCAGTAAAGGGAAGAAGGTCAAACTTTACTTCGTTGACCCAGACCACGTTGAAGAAGCCAATGTATTACGCCAGTGTTTCTGTGATGCAGAAATCGGGCTGAACAAAGCTAAAACATTAGCACTCCGCTATGCGATCGCCTGGAAAATGGAAGTAGGCGCGATCGCTCAATCCTTCGATTCAAATTGGGTTACTCCTGGCTACAACACCCTTGCCTTGGTTGCTGGATGTGTTGATAATGCTAGAGCCAGACAATCGATCGCCCAAGTATTGGAAAATAATAATCACCAAATCGTCCCTCACACCTGGTATCTGGACTGTGGCAATTCCCGCCGGAGTGGGCAAGTTTTAATAGGCTCCCACCTTTCCACTAAACCCGACGATTATCAATTCAACACATTAGGATGCTTTCGGCTGCCCGCTCCAACCGTTCAGCATCCTGATCTACTAATTCCACAGCCAGAAGAAATGGAGGACAAAATCCTCTCCTGCGAACAGCTTGCTCTGCTGAACAGCCAATCCCTCAGCATTAATCAGCGTGTCGCGGCTGAAGCATTTGACTATCTACTACAACTAACCACTGGCAAGCTACGACGGTTCGCCACCTATTTTGATTTAGAAAGTGGGAGTGGGCGATCGCTCTACACGACCCAAGCCAGTGTCATTCAAGCAATCCATTAATCTTCCAATTAATCATCGCCCACTGCATAGTTTCCGCTATGCAAATTTTTTACTCGATCAGCCCTGCTCGCATTGCCAGTACAGCAGCTTGAGTGCGATCGCTAGCACAGAGCTTGTTGAGGATGCTACGGATATGTACTTTAGCCGTGCCAAGGCTCATATAGAGTTGCTGAGCAATTTGGTTATTGGTGTAGCCCTGAACCATCAATTCCAGCACTTCCAACTCTTTTTTCGTTAGAGGATCAGACTCCAGAATGGTAGCTTGCTCCGAATCCAGTGCATTGATGGTCACTGTTTGAGGTTCATTAGGACTTGATGGTGGCAATGCAGATTGCCGCGCATGTTTGAGGACAATACGAGCGATCGCTGGATCAATCCACGATTGCCCCTCATAAGTCATGCGGATAGCTTCCAGCAGTAATTCAAATTTGGTGTTTTTGACACAGTAAGAATCCGCCCCTGCTGCAAAAGCCGCCAACACCATTCTTTCCTGAGTGTAGGAAGTTAACATAATAAATCGGGTTGAAACATCTGACTCTGGAGGGAGGGCATTCCGAAACCGTTGCACAACTTCTATTCCATCCATATCTGGCAAGCCGATGTCCACGATCGCTAGATCCGGACTGGTTCTCTGAAGCAGCCTCAGCCCTGCCACCCCTGTTTCAGCTTCTCCCACCACCGAAATATCCTGCTGCTCATTCAGGGAACTGCGAATGCCAGTTCGGGTCAGGCTGTGATCCTCGACAATTGCAATTCGCATCGTTCCCACCCTTCACCATGCTGACTACTACTAAAGGCTGATAGATGCGAATCCCTAGATAGAACAAGTCTTTGCCTAAACGCAAAGTTTTGATAAATTCGCTAGACTGATTTCTTTACATCGCTGTTCCCTCTCCAGAATCTCGCTTCTTTTCTAGTACATTCATATTCTTCTGGGATGAAGGCTAAGAAAGTCTGTACCCAGCAGGCTTAGAGCAGGTTACGAAGCACAGGGGCATCGCCAGTTTGCCGTAAGTCTCACCGACAACCGACAAATAAAGCGTTGGATAAAAATATGCTCTCAAAACCTTTAAACCCAACCATCAGGTTTGCTTCATCTGGAGCAAAACGCATTCTGCTGGTGAATGCCATCCCTAATATCTTTCGTTCCATGCGATCGCTGCTCAGGAAACGGGGGTATCAGGTAGACATCGCCTATAGCGGAGTAGACGCACTGATTCAGCTTGAACAGTCTCCACCTGACCTATTACTGCTGGATACAGCTACTGCTGATATAGACGGTTACGAAGTGACCCGACGAATTCGACGGAATGCTGAACTGCCCTTTTTCCCAATCATGTTGGTAGCAGATCATAATCATACCAGTGTGATTAAGGGCTTGGCCTTGGGTGCTAATGATGTCATTCGCCCTACGGTGAAAAAGGGAGAGCTATTTGCGAGAATTCAGTCGATGTTAAAACTGAAACACAGTATCGATGAGCAAATCAGAATTAATCAACAGCATGAAGACTTCATCGCTAGCCTGACTCACGATCTACGAACCCCGCTTATTGCAGCAGATCATATGCTGCATTTACTACGTCGAGGTACTTTTGGTAAAACATTGCCCGAAATGCGGGATTCCTTAGAACAAGTTGTTCAGAGCAACCAAACTCTATTGGAAATGGTTGATACTCTGCTGGAAATCTATCAATATGAGGCAGGTTGTAAAGATCTTTACTTTTATAAGGTTGACCTCTGGGAATTAAGCCAAAGTGTTGTTAGAGAACTAACTCCTCTGGCTATGACTAAAGGCTTGGCGTTGAACCTAACCTTAGTAGGAGCCACTGACCAAACATCCTTGTGGGTGAGGGGCGATCGCTTGGAGCTTCGCCGCTTACTGACTAACTTGATCGGTAATGCCATTCGCTATACCGATGCTGGCTTAGTGGAGCTTCGCCTACAATATATGACCTGTGATTCTTCAGAAAATAGTTCTATCATCTTGGAAGTAGAAGATACAGGAATTGGTATCGCTCCAGAGGAGCAGGAGTTTCTGTTTGAGCGATTTAGACAGGGGAATCATCAACGTCGAGGAAATGGGCTGGGTCTTTATTTATCTCATCAAATCGTGGAAGCTCATCATGGAAACATCCACATTAAATCTGAGGTTGGCAAAGGAAGCTTGTTTACTATCCAAATACCAATCTTAGTTTGATAGAAAAATTATTTCTAGACCACAAGACTGCTCCAGTGTTAGAAAGTTATCTTAATGTTGCTCCCTCTACAGCAGTTTTAGTTCCTCCACCATGCCGAGTAACGCGAGGTCTAATTTGGATCTTCTGAGGGCGTTGGGTAAATCTTGGGTCAGTACTACGTTGTGCCCAAACCAGGGCTTCACCTGGAACCAGGGCAGAAACTTGATTCTCTGTGACATTATCTAACGCAGAAATCGCACCTTTGAGGTGCTTGAGCCATTGCGGAGAGGTCATACGATGGAGAACCAGAAGAGATGTCAACTCAATCACAGAACGAGGTACTGAGAGCGGATCTTGGCTAGCAATTACTACACTTGTAGCTTGATGGCGCATCTCGCGGATAATCTCTACAACTTGTCCAATCAATTCTGATTCAGTGATGTATTTGTGAGCCTCGTCAAAGACCATCATTTTGTTGAAGTCTTTCCCCATATATTTTGCTTGTGAGAATGTCTTCATGATGACTACAAATAACCCAAGGGCATCCTCTTTCTCAAGCCACTCGTCACGCAAATCAACAATTATTGTTCGTCCGGGCTTTAAAAGGTTACGAAGGTTAGCTTGATCATCGATATACGGCTCAGCAAGCCCGATTCGATCTTCAGCGAGCCGTCGTGTAGCAGGAGAGAGTTCAGCTTCTTCGATCTCTTGACGAAGCCTGCCTAGTGTTAGACGATCGCGGTAGCGACGCATGATTGCAACTAGTTGTCGTACGTAAAGCGAATCATTACCAAAAGCTCCCAGAAGAAATTTCCAGCTGTCAGCTCCAAGTTCTGCTGAACTAAATTTGATCGGTTGCACTTCAATACTTGGATACTCCTGCCGACGCTGCTCTAGCTTAGCCTCCGGGACAAGAAGTATAAGATCTCGTAGCCCTGCTGGTTGAGCTTGATATTCAGATTGAAGTCTCTGAACCTCACGAGTTTTGTTATTAGGGTCAATGGCGGCAAGAAATTCTGGTTCGTAAGTATCCGATTTGTGATAGTGAAAAATGACGGTTGCCAGAGGAGTCATTAGAGTATTGATTCCGGGCATAGATTGAGCACCCATTTCAGCAACAACTCCAAGAGTGTAGGATTTTCCAAATCCCTGCACTCCAAACAAACTAATTGTATTACATCCTGTTAGATCAACTGCTATACAAGCATTTGCGAACCGACCTAACAACCCGTACTGAGGAGTCATTTCTGTACTTCCAAGCAGAATATCGGGTCGAAAACTTGAGGTTTCTGCTTCTAAATCTGGTTGAAGTACTTCGACTTGTGAAACTATTTCTGTTATGCTTTCCTCCTCTGCTACAGGAACTACTGTAGGAATTTCAGCAGCAATGCTTTCAAGTGGTGAATCCGTAGAAGGTTCAAAGAATGTCTCATCTAATGTTGTCTTTGATGTAACTGGGGGAGAAACATCTTCTTCTAGACCCGTTGAATTCTCAAGGCTATCAAATATATTGACGCTATTTTGGGAGCGATCGCGCTTAGGGGCATCAAAGAAACTACGGAGACTGTCTACTTCTGCATCTGAAAGAGTATTAGTAGATATGGAAGGCAAATCTGATCCACTATCAATTGACGATATATCTACTTCAGGCGAAGTTAGATTAGCAGCAGTTGGATTCAGCAATAGTGCTGCTGTATCGGGTCCAAAACGATGAACAGGAAAGCCAATTTCATCTTCGTCAACGTGATGACCAGATGTCTCTTGAGTGTAAACAATACCGCGAGTTCTGAAGTTAAGATGATATCCTTCTTCTAGTGACGAAATGAAGGGTTGAGCACGGATTACTTCGTCCTGAGAAAGTAGACCGTAGCGAAGTGAACGTCCAATATAAAAGCTCAGTAGCGAGAAAAATTCTTTGCATCGAATAAGGAAATCTGCTCGTGGGTGAGATAAGAAATCAGGGTCGAAAAGTCTACGTAATCTTTGAACTGTGTTATCAGATTGCTCTCGCATTTCTGCATAAAGCTGGACACGATCGCTCGCTGCAAGCGTACTTCGCAGCTTCACTTCAACAACTGTAATATCTATAGTGCGAGTAAGAGCATCTAGTGCCACAACAAGAAGATCAGCCCGACTTCGTGAAATATTCGTATCTGTTTCTGCAAACCATTCCTGATGTGCATCTATAGGAATAATGATTCGATCATTCAGAAGTTCGGCTTGCTCTAGCAGGAGTCGAGCAAGTAATAACCCCAGAACTTCTCGTGTTGCATTTAATCCACTAAATAGCCGAAGCGCTAACTTACCGGAAATGGAACGTAAAGTCTCCAGCACAAACTGTTCCTGCCCTACTGACAATTCAAGTCCTGCTACCCGAATTGCTGGTTGAACTAGAGCAATTAGCTCCTCAGTACAGCGTGTAGTAAGCAGTAGACGCTCTCCATCCCCACGAATAAATCCAGGTGAAAAGTCTAGAAGATATCCGGTATCAAGTTTAGTACTGGCACTATCAAAGTAATCCAGTCCTAAATTGCGATCGATGGTAAGCACTTGATCACTAATATCATGAATGGCACGAATAAGCCCCTGATCAATGCTGTCTAAACGAAGCGCAATGACTGGGCTACTGCTTATTCCATCACCACCGGCAACCGCTGCTTGAAGCCGCTGGCTCAAGCGAATGGTTTCGACCAAAAGGCGATCGCATGCATCAGACAAGTTTGGCATATCCGCGCGCAAGCCACGAATCCAGCCATAGGATGAACCACCAGAAGTTTCCAATTGAGTTTCTGCTTCATTAACCAGTCCATGCACAAATGAACCTCGGTCAAAACGGCTGGTTTCTCCCAAGCGACCATCTACTCGAAATTGCTCCAGTAGAATTGAGACGTGAGACGTGAAATCGAAGGGGCGGCGCAAGAACTCTTCCAAAGTACTACGAGAAATGAGTAATTTGGGTTGCAAATGGCTGAAGGAACCGATCGTGAATTCATCGTCTTCAGCAACATGGCGCTCAGGATCGAGAAGTGCATCAAGTGCTTCCCCTGCACGATTGATATGTTCTGGCGAGGTCAGCAGATGAACGGCATAACGCAGTTCTGGCTGATATTGACGAAGACCTTTCGGTAATCCTTGTCGAAGTTTCTCTACCTCACGCAACATTTGGGCAATACGTTCACCATCGCCTGGATTGAAAACATTTATTCGCAACTGCTCAACATAGGGATGACGTTGCAGATAATCAAAAATTCGCTCAGCAAGCGTTTTGGGTTCCACTTCCCCCAATCGCATAGCAGTACGACGAATTCCAAGAAACGTCCGAACTTGCATTCGGATTAAGCTAATATCACTTCGATGTCCGTTCTGATCTGCTGGCAATAGCAGTGTCCAGAACGGAGTCAGCAAGTCTTGCTCGATGTAAGGACGACCTCGATGATCGAACATTACAGAAGGCAAATTAGTCGGAAGAATACTATTTTCAAGGGTTTGCAATAGATAAACGGGATCTAGCACTTCTTGAGTGCGCTGCAAAACTGCCTCGATTGTTGATTCCCGATAGCGTGCATGTTGAAGATGCCAGAGCAAGCGAAGTGGATGAGTAGGCCCAATAATCAACCCTTTTCCTGGATCAGATGCATTAGAGTGCCAACGCAATTCTATGGTGTCAAGATGGGCAAGCAACTCAAGCCTGCCAGCTCGAGAGCGGCTATCTGGTTCTTGCAGAACTACTGCTGATAGCTGAAGAAACGCCTCAGCGTAAGCAAATATTTCCTTTTCTATTGCTAGCAAATCACAAATTTCTACAATACCAACGCACATTTCTGGCTTACTGGCTAATCGACGTTTCTGATGTTGTTGGTTAATGCTCTGAAAAGCTGCTTCCCTTGCTACCAAGAACTTATCAAACCCAGTTAAATCGACTTGGTTATCTCTACTACGGTTCTCTACGGCAATATCAGCAACAGTACGAGCATTGCGGAGATTCAAGTGATATCCCCGAAGGTTCTGAGGATTTTCAAGAATAGTAAGCTCTATTTTTCTAAGCAATCCTGGCATTCGGACTGTTCTTCCGGCAGCCCCTGTCGTAGATAACTCAAAAAACACCTCTGATCGAGTAGCACCAGTACCAGGAGTATCCCATTCACCAGTTAATAACTCGAGTTTTGGCGATTCTTCTTTAGTTTTGCTCTGTGTAAGCAGCGCTTTACCTCGAAGCCCAAAGTAACAATCCATCAGTGAGTTTACAAATACAGCGCGCGGTTCATCGGGTGGATCAACCACAGTGCTTCCAAACACCACTAAAAAATTTTCAGATTCATTTTCTTTGCGCTCAGTGGCTTGAGATGGGTCAATATTCATTTGTTTAGTCAGCACCGCCCCATCTGCTCCATAAGCTTCAACACGAAGAAAATAAGTTCCTTCTGCCAAGACATTGCGGAGATCTGATGCTTTGATGGTTCGGTTAACCTTGGCATTCTTTTTCGGCTTTTGAAGGCTGTTTGACTCCCACAGAAGAGTAGGCACGTCATCAGTGGGTGAAAGAATTTGAAGCCGATACGTCTTCCAGGCTTCCACATCGCTGGGTCCCGGAATTGAGCGAAAGGATACCTTCAAAGTAATATTGCTGTCGAGATCCAGTACGGGTAAGGAGATGGTCTCTGCAAATCTATCAGGAGCCTGTTTAGGCAGTGCAAGCGGATCAAGAACGATGCGAACCTCGTCTGTGTTACCACTATCCTCAAAGGGCCACTGGTTAAATGACAAATCATACCAAGAGGGTTTAAGGGCAATATCCGCCATCCACATGCTTTCAATACCAACCATGCGATCGCGCAAATAGGAGAATAGTCGTGGTTGAATGCTTCCAGGCTGAAGTCGAAGTTGAGAAATGCGCTCTTGTAAGGGATGGCGTAATTCTTGTAACGTGCTGACCGCTTTTTCATTACGAGTCAACCATTGAACCAATTGGGCAGAGTGGGAAAATAATCCAAAATCTGGAACCAATCCCAAGACGAATAGTGCTCCTCCAGCTGCCTCTGGTGTTCCACCATTATTGAGGACAGTCAGTAAGTAGCGCGCGACCGTGTCTTCATCCCGAATTACTCGCCGCTCTCGCAGTAGCTTCAAAGCTTCAATAACAGGTTTTCGGATTGATTCCGGCAGCTTAGCAATTAAACTGGCTACTACTTTCTCTGGAATAGCATTAAGTTGAATTTGCTGAAATGTAGCAATATCTAAAGAGTCTTCAGCAGCCGTGCGAAGTCCTGTCGGCAAAAAGACTAATAATGGACGCTCTTCACTATTACGAAGCTCAATTAGCTTCGTTGCAGAAGCCTCATAGGGATGTACGGATTGATCATTTGTGAGCGATCGCACTACCCAACGATCATTATCCTGGAGATCTGTGCAAAGGCGATGAATTACCCTTGAGGGTAAGTCTGTAACCCGCAAACGATGAAATGTGCCTGCTTGAGATAATGCATCCTGTAATACAGGTAAACATTCGTCAGCGACTAACTCATCTAGAGCAGATGGAGCAATGGGTTGAAGTGTTAGAGATAGAGTCATGGCGCAATGCGTTGGTCGATAGTATATCGAGGGCGAATAGTCTGGGCATTGAAAGCATCGCTTAAATCGTCAAAGAAACCAATTTCACGTAATTGACGTTTTAATTGCCGGATATTTTCTCGGAAAGCGGAATGCTCAGCTAGGGTAGGTGAACCATCTGGATCACTTGTTCCTGCCAACACAAAGCCATACCGCTGCTCCAACCATTGAACAAAGGTATCAATCAAAATCGGCTCAGTGTAGTACTTTTTACGACCTCCTTCTTCTTCCCACTGAAGAACAGCCAGTTGGACAAAAACTTCGAGTATCCGTGCCCCAAAGTGCCATCGTCGAGGATTAGTCTTACTTTTACCTTGAACAAGAACACCATACTCGCCGTTTTTCTGAAAGAGTTTATCGAGCATCTGAATCAAATAATCTCGGTGAGCGCGATGCCGAACATGACTAACCAATTCGATGTAGCGCTCAAAGGGAGACAATTCAAGGTTAAAAATTGCTATTTCCTCCGGTTTCATTTGCTCTTCCCCACGGGTATTTTCACTCCGGATTTGATCGAGCAGTGCTTCAAAGAAACCATCAAAGGAAGCCGGGGGATCAGCAAGAATACTCATCACCTCAGCAGGCGAATCTTTTGAGGATAAGCCTTTACTATTGGCATATCGCAGGAGTTGATTGACAACAAAAATTGAGCGAATCAATTCTGTTAACCGTCCATACTCTGCTGCTGCACTATCCTGAGCCAAGCGAGCCATACGGGAGCGGAAGTCATTTCCCATGTCCACTACAAAACGCTGATTATAAGGACACTCCCCGAATGGTTGCTTAAGGTTGCCATAAACTGGACAATTGCGGCAAGCCTCATGAGATTGTTTATCTTGAGTCCATCCAGCTAATTGACGAGCCAGCCTCAGCGTATATAGCCCTGTATGCAGTCCCAAAACCGCCTTCAGGTACTCAATCATCACCGATCGCGGCACGACATCTCGATACACTAACAACCGCTGAACATCATCACACAAGACTCTTGCCTGACCAATGCAAACGGGCGGATATTCGGCGACTGGGTTGCCTGAAGAATGGAGATCTCCTAAATCCTCAACTAGCTTAAGAACCGTGAGAGTCTCCAAGTCAAGTCGGGTTGTTTTGTCATACTGCCCGCTGCCTGGATCTCGCCCCCGATCGAGATATTCTTTTAGTTCACTGACAGTTTTTTGTTCCCCGTGAGCAAGACAGGCGTAGAGGTGGTCAGCAACAAAGTAATCTCGACACCGTTGAGCAATCCGAATCTTGGCAGCATCAATATGTAACGGACGCAAAGAGGCGATCACTTCTGTATCTGCACCCTTACCCCGATTCACTACGTCGAATACATCGCTTTCCAGCCATGCCTGAGCCACAGCAGCATATTCTTCAAAACCCTGGTTATTAGGACTTTGAGCAAGCTTCTCACGGTGATGTCGAACCCGATCGAAATTTGCTGGAGGGCGAGATCGGGACGCGGGACGGGAACCATTGCATCGCAGCAGAATAAACAGGTTGACCAATACCCGATCAAGCTCCACAGCTTTAGGATCTGGATAAAACACTTTGGGGTTACGGAACTCCTGGTCTTCTGTACGCAATTTCATGGCGTTCCTCCCACATTTTCAATATCACGCGGCTCAATCTGCAAGGAAACCTGACCCGAAGCAGATGAATTGGCACTAATTTGATAAAAATGCTCGTCATCCTCAGTCACAAGCACTGAGGTATAAGGTAAGTGCAACAAGGCATTACGGAAGATGACCAGATTGACAAACAGCCCACCCATATCGTTTGTGTTAGGGCGATAACCGTGTCGAACCATTTCTAGCATTTCTAATAAATCTAAGGAAAGCCGCAGTGAAACCTGACCAATTTCAGCATCGTTCGATCGGAGAGTTACGGTATCTGGGGCAACTTCTAAATAAGGCATAACCGACGATCGATCCTCTACGTGCAAAGCAAATCGAGATTTGGGAAATAGGCGAAAGCTCAGAGCAGAGGCGTTTCGTACTTGGGACGCACGAAGACAAATAAACTGCCGACGGACAATAGGATGGCGAACTCCTTCTAATAGGGAAATAGCCTCAACAATACAATCCTTGAGCCGTTCTCGTTGTTCAGTCGTTTGTGCCTGTAGATCTGCAAGGGTAACTCCTTCCAATAGTTCTAACGCTTGATAGGGCAGCATTTTACGCCAACCTTCATCCCGACGCTCGAAATAAACTCGTCGTCGCAGCGATCGCAACAATTGCCGTTGTCCATGCAGGAGCGCCACTAAATCATCGGTCTCTGTCGAACTGGGGGTGCGATTTCGTAGAGCAGCAAACACCTCGTCCACGTACAGACTTCTCCCCTCAAAGATTAGCCAGGGAACCGCAGTTTCAGGATCAAACGCCAATTTTCGATCAAGGTCAGGCGTATCGACTTGCCCAACATCTGCCTCTCGCAACAGCCGCACCAGGCGATCTTCTGTAACCTGAATTCCGGACTGGTTGAAAGCGGAGTTATCTTGCTGGGCAAAGGCTTCTGTGTAGGAAAGACGAATTAATACTTCAGTGGCATCTTCTGAACCCAGAATCCGGGCAACATCCTCACAACCGTGATCACGTAGCAGCAGATAGGACAAAGCAGAACGCAAATCTCGCATCGTAACATGCTGTTGACGGCGGAGATGAACCACTTCAAACAAGCGTCGAATTCTGGCTCTGACCAACGGACCTGAAGACGTATCACTCAAGGTGTCAGCATTTGCCTTTAAAGGACACCGCTGTTTGAGACTACACGCTTCACACGGTGCCCAAATCTCTGGTTTGAGCATCGCTTGCAATTGCTGCTCCATTAAGGAGCCTGATCCACCTGCCGCGATCGCTCTCAAATTCAAATTGACGACCAGCATTCCCTTGGGTGGATTCTGCCCATTCAGAAAAAAACCCAGTACGGCACGGCGCAATCCTTCAAACTTATTACGGAGTGGGGAATGGTCTAGGAAATCGCGCAGGCGACCTTCGTTGATTGCAATAATACGGGCTTGCTGTTTTGACAAACCCGCCAGAGAATTTCCCTTAAAGGGCACCAAAAAATTAGCCAGTACCGCATCATTTTCGATGCTGCCTTCATCCTGCGATCCATCGTAATTAGACGCATAGGTGATTCCGTCATAAATCCATTCAGCCCCGTTACCCGAGGAAAGACAGTCTAGGGTTGCACCCTCCTGTTCAAACCGGGCTTCCAACTGCTGAAGAAAAGCAGTTTTGCCATCTCCCGCATTGCCGGTCACAATCACGAGTCGGAACTGTCCATCTAAAACGGCTGGAGTCAGAGCTGTATCCAATTTGGTTTGAACGTAGGTGAGGCGGGCAATATCATCTAACCCTCTGGTGCCAGCATTGGAGCGTCGCGCCTGACTATAAAGCGTGAGCAACCGAGTCACGTAGGGATTGTAGTCGGGTCGTCCAACTTCATCTGGTTCCAGGTTGAGGTCAGCAAAGTTAGTACTTGGGATGGGTAACGTTGCTGCATGGAGAATGGGGAGTTGTTGCAGGGCTTCCCGCATCTGTGCGGCAGTCTGAAACCGTTGGTTACGAGCTGGCTTGACAGCTTTTAGGAGAAAATCAGCAAATTCCTGGCTAATGCTAATTTCGGGCGCGATCTGCCTTGGATCGTAGGGAGTTCCGTTGCCGGGTGTGTTGTTGGCGTAGGGGTGACGATGGGTGACTAATTCGTACAGCACTACACCCAGCGAGAAGAGATCGGCGCTGGGTTCCCACTCCGGTTGCCCCCGATCGGTGCCCAATAGCGAGGAGTTCCGCCCCGCCCGACTGCATTTTCAGCCACAACAGCAATATTAAAGTCAATCAGTTTGGGATTACTGCGCTGATCCAACAGGATATTTTGGGGCTTGATGTCTCGATGTAAAATGCCGCTCTGCCGGAGCAACTCCAACTCATCCGCTTCATCAGCCGTCAGCGTTTTTTTCTTAAGCTGATTCATCCGTTCAGTTTTAGGATGAATGGCATCTAAAGCATCCAGCAAAGCCAGGGCAATCCGCTGAATTTCTGAAAGCGGCAGAATTTTGGAACCGTCGCAGTAAGGAGTCAGCGGCTCACCATCAATAAATTCCGAAAGAATATATGGGGTATTGTCGGGAGGGGGAAGGCGAGAGAGCCATTTAATCGCAGCAATATTTTTATGCTGAGGCAGCATATCCCCTGTCCCAAACTCCTGGAACATGACTTCTGCTTGTCCCTGATCCTTCAGCACCTTCATGGCATAGTATTTGCCCTGAACAACGTGCTGTACTTTATAGACGGTTGAGAAACTGCCTTCCCCCAGCCTGGACTCAACTTTGTAGTAGCTGGCAATAATGCTGCCTTCGGTAAAAGAAATAGGTTCTGGCTCTTGGGTCGATTCGGTGGGAGGAATGCTCACCGCTGTTGTGCCTTGTAGCACCTGATTCAGCATATCCAGCGCATCCTGAGCCGTAGGACGAGCATTAAAGTCATCAACACGGAGCAGATCGAGAACCAGTTGATCAATTTCGGGGGGCACGTTGCCGCGCATATCGGATGGAAGCTGGGGCGGTACACCGGAAGCGGCGATCGCTTCCTCAGAGTTAGCAAAAGGTGGATTGCCTACGAGCAGTTCGTAGAGGAGCACCCCAAAGCAGTACATATCGGACTTGGTACTGAAATCATAATCAACCGGATCTGCCAATTCGGGCGGGAGATAAGCTTCGTTGCGGGTCTTGGTGGCGGCAAAGACAGTGGCAGCGCTACCCCGTTTGAGATAAGCCCGATCGAAGTCCGTCAGGTGAGGTTTTAGATCAAAGCCAATCAGGATGGTTTCTGGACAGATGTTGCGATGGACAATCGTTTTTGCATGAACTGCCACCAGCGCGTTGGCAATTCCGGCAGCGATTTCCAATCGTTCCCGGACGGTCAGTTGAGGGCGAGAAGAATTATTCAAATAGCCGTGGAGGGTGCCAAATTCAGACCATTCGGTGACTTCATAAAAGCCAAATTCATTCGGCAACTCATCGAATTGCAGCACCCGCAGCAGGTTAGGATGGGAGCCAATTTGGGCAACTGCTTCTGTGGGGCGACGGATGACATTCAGCCGTTCTTTGGATTCGGCTTCTGAAAGCTGGGGCGAGAGGTTCCAGATTCGCACTCGATATTTGCTGTTGTCGGTAATCAGGGCATGGTGAGCCAGGTAGGTCTTGGCTCCACCTTCTTCTTCGTGAAGCATGTCAACCAGGTTATAGCTGCCGACTTTCTTGCGAGGGGCACGGATGCGCTTACCCCAAGATCCTTGAATAATGCGGATCAAGGTTTGCTGGTCGCTCTGGGAAAGGCTCGCGCTCGTGACCCCAATCCGCGCTGGTTCTTGCAGGAATTTAAGGGATTGGCTCAGCGTCAGGCAGTGTTGTTTCCAGCCTCCGGTAATTTGAATTCGAGTGGCATCGGGCAGCACATAAAGCGGCGAAACTCTGGCTCGTTGGGCAGGTGCACCTAGAAAGGACTTCAGAACCTTACACTTGATCTCCAGCAAATCCATTGGTTTGCCAAAGGCATGACGATCGTTGAGCAACCATTCCCAATCATCTCCCGTGAGCCGCCCGTACCATTCTTTGCACTCGACCACATAAACGGCATGGGGAGCCAGCACCACAATATCCATTTCGTAGGCGTTGCGTTCTGGTCCCTGCTTCAAAATGAAATTGGGCAAAAGGTAGTATTGCTTGGGCAGTTGCCGCTGAAAAGTGTCTAGAACCGATTGCTCAAACTTATTGGGTGGTGTTCCCCCTGGAGGGCTATCAATTATGC
>JAAUTN010000048.1 GCA_012031415.1 Leptolyngbyaceae cyanobacterium SM1_4_3
AGAGCGGCTGAATCCGCTCCAAATTGGGAAATTTTGCGGAGAAACCTCCTACAGAGCGAGATTTAAAGAATTTACAGGAAACTCCAGACGAAACTGCCGCTCAAGAAAACTAGCACCAGCAAGCCAAAGGTACGCTTGAGGCGTTGCAGAATGGGCTGAATCTGGTAGGTCACAATCAGGCGATCGCGCTGTAGCACTTCTTCTGGTTTTGTCCAGGTTTGCCCGTCATACCAGCCAGATTCTTCGTAAAAGATAGTTTCCTTTAACAGGCGATCGCGCACATAAATCCAACCCAGATAAAGCCGCAGCAGGGCTAGCGCCGGAATTACGCTGGCCCCTGCTGCACCACTCAGCCCAAACTGAAGCGGATACTTTGCTAGAGGAAAGCTAACCGCTGCAACGGGTGCTGAAATCATCCAACTCAACCCCCACAGAATGGCGATCGGCAGAAGGTAGCTCCGCAAATCAAGCGTTGCCCACCGAAAGAACCATGACTCTTTGAGATCCTGGTATTCGTTAATTGGCTGCTGTTCAAAAGGGACCGGACAGACAGGAGCAGAAGACTTCATGGTAAAGGGCAGTCAAAACTGAAGAGCAGTTGTGCTTTTAATCTACCTGAGTCAGCGAGCAGACGCACAAATAAATTAACTTTTGCTGAAAAGTTTTAACTCACTTTTACACCAGTCTTTTGAAGCACGTTCAGATTTTTGTATAGATGCGGGTAGACTGCCCCAATTGACACAAAAATCAAATCAGTCTCGTCTTTGGGGAAGCTGATCCTAACAAGGGGCTTAAGCCCCTTGTTAGACAAAAGTTTGCTGCACCAGTTCAGATCAAACCAGGCTCAGCCTCTGGTCTGGTCAGCGATCGCTTCAGTTGGTACAAAATCAATTCGCTCAGCGTGCCCCCAAAACGCCTCCAGGTTATAAAACTCCCGCTCATCGGGCATGAAGACGTGAGCAATCACGTCACCGTAGTCCAGCAACATCCAGGAACCTTCTGCCTGTCCCTCAGTCTGGCTGGGATAGCGGTGCCACTTTTCTTCGACTTCATCCTCAATTGAGCGAGCGATCGCCCGCACCTGTGCGCTAGAAAAACCTGTCACCACCACAAAATAGTCTGCCAGGTAAGAAACGTCTGAAACCTTTAACAGCACAATATCGCCTGCTTTGCGATCATCGGCTGCCTGAGCAATGGTCAGGGCTAGCTCACGGCTATCGTCGTCACTCACAGACTGATGGGCGGCACCAGGATGGGTCAGGGCAGCGGGCAGAACCGGATGGGCGTTAGAGTATGTCATTAAAAATTAAGTTCCTCAACTCGTTAAAAAATCAGTAGCGTCATATCCGGGGACGCAAACGAACCTTTCCACTTAGCTTCACGCCATTGAATACAAAACTTTAGCTGATTCATCGGTTTACTCTGGGTAGAATTCGGGCGGTTTGTCTAAAACAGGCGAACGGTAAATGTTTCGTTCCCATTGGTCAGATCATAGTGAAATGATCGGAAGGATAAATCGGGAGTTTTGAGGTCATTCACCACCTCTGCTTGAGTTCATTTTGACGGAAACTCAACTAGGAATCACAAGGATTTAATCAATTGAGAAATTAGGAAATAGAACCTACGAAGGGGTTAGGGCTTTTGGAGTGACCCATCCCAACGCTGTATAAAAACCAATTGCGAGTTAGCAATGTACGGGGATGAATTAGGCGATGTTTGGCAATGAGTTCTTGAATTGCTGCATCACAAGACATCCAAACCGCCTGAGACAAGTCTTTCTGGCTTGCCTCTCGTAAGACATTGAGTTCTAGAGTATCTCCCCGTCCGGGTTCCAGGCTGTCTGCTAGAAACACAACGCAGCTTAACGGACTCATTCCCGGTTTGCCTAGCGTGTGGTTGGCGATCGCCTGCAATACTTCTTCATCCTGAATGCCAAACTGATCTCGCGCTACGATCGCACCTACCTCTGCGTGGAGCAAATGAGGATTGACTCGATCGACCGGATCTAATGCCAATCCTTCTGCCTGCGCCATTTGCAGCAGCTTTTGCGGCTTGAAATACTTTGCCAGGTCATGCATTAACCCTGCCTGGGCTGCCCGGTTGACATCTAGATTGTGCTGTTGAGCCAGGGCGATCGCCGCTTGCTCTACTGCCAAAATGTGAATGAGTCGGGATTCCGGAACATGACCTGCCAACCAGTCTAAAACCTGCTGACGTAATGCTCCAGAAAACTCCATACCGATGCCTCTCAAATCTGTTGAGTCCGTAAAGCTCAAAACCACAGACACTCTGAACAAAACATTAGCTGAAATGGCTGGGGATCAAGACTAAACTGCATCCTTCTATTTTAGATCAGGCAATGGAAGTCTTGCTAAATAGCGCTAGCCTGAGCAGTTGTACGCATTCTCTTCAAAGCTGCATTGGGGGCGTTTAGGGACTGGAAGCCAGGGGTTTTCGACTTGTAGCGGTTTCCAGTTGCAGCTTCGCAATCAATCGATCGACATCAAAATGCTCTTTCATCAGGTGCCGAATGCACTGCACTTTGATGGGTTCATGAAGTCTCACCTGACCAAAAGCGCGATCGATGATTCCCACTGTGGTCAGGGTGTCCAGATCTACAGAGAGAATTGGAATTTCTAAATCTTCAGCACGGCTGAGAATTGTAGCGGAAGGGGGCAAATGCCCAGTTAAGATCAGGCATTGGGTAGAAGTCTCCAGTGCTGCAAGCTGAATGTCAGTGCGATCGCCCCCCGTCACCACCGCCATATTGCGGGCCTTGCGGAAATATTTCAGCGCAGAGTTGACGTTCATCGCGCCAATCGTCAAGCTTTCTACCATCAAATCCATCCGGTCAGGGCGACAGAGAACTTCTGCCTTAAGCTGACGCACCAATTCGCCAACGCTGACGCTCTGTAGGAGAGTATTGCGAGGCAGCACACCCAGAACAGCGATCCCCTGATTCTCTAGAAACGGTTGAACTTTAGTCTGCACCATTTCTAGCTGATCTTTAGGAACATCGTTAATTAGGGTACCAATCAGGCGATCGCCCAATCGCTCCCGCGCTGCGGTCAAAGCGTCAACCGCCAAAATTGAGTTAAATCGAACAACTAAAATAACGGAGGCCTTCATTGCCTGAGCAATCTGGGGCAACGACAAACCAAACAGCCTGCCTTCTTCTAGGGTTCCTGGTCCTTCTAGCAGCACCAAATCTTCTCCTTGAGACTGAGAAAATTGCTGCAACAGGGTGTGGTAATTAGCCTTGTCTTCTCCACAAATTCTTTGGGCAATCGTTGCTTCGTCCAGGGCAATCAAGGTTGGATAGAGGCGGTTTTCTGGCAGGTTCAGCGTTTGCTTAATAAACCGGACATCTTCATCCATCAAATCTGTTTGAGACTCACTCAAACAAGTCCCTAGTGGCTTGCCGTAGGCAATGTCCAGTCCCTTGCTTTGAAGTTGATGAGCCATTCCTAAAATCGTAGCTGACTTGCCGCTATAAGCTTCTGTTGAACCGACCAGTAAAAATTTTGTGGACTTTGACACGCCCCTGCTCCTCTAAAACCTATCAGATTCAGCTTTTTGTGATTCCATTCTAAGTGGCAGTTCTATTTGCCCTACGCTATCGGCTCTAAGCTATCCGCATAGAGAAGAACCTTCAAGCTATTACATCACAAGAAGTTGGGGCTTATTTCCTCAAGGAGCATAAATTTTGAGGGTGAGAAGCTGACGATCTCGCACCTCTCACCCTCAAAATTTAGGTTTTGCTGAATCTGCGATCGCTAATCGTCTAACCGCAACAGCTTACGATAGAAGGATTGGGAAAAATCTGCCAGGCGCGACCGCTTGAAGTTGATAATTACGTCAATCAGGAAATCAACAAACTCAAAATTTGCCAGAGTTAACTCGTAGCTTAACTCTGCATTACCATCAAACTGCATCCGGCAGCGCGTCAAGTCAGCAGGCAAAGACGACACGTTCCAACTAGCGACAAAGGGAATACTTTCACCCCCTTCGATCTTGCGCGATCCTTCTAAGCTGCCCCTCTGGTAAAGGCTAATCGCCAAAGGCAACGCACCACGCTTATTGCCCTGGTAGTAAGGCATATACACATTCACGTCACGGGGATTAGCAGGCTGAAGTTGCTCGATAGACATACTCAAATCTTCCTGAGTTTTCGTTGATTAAGAAGCTCAACTGCTTTGGAAGCTTAATCGTCAGCTTTAACACGAGAGCCAAGAGCCATGTTAGGATACAGCATTTTGAACACTGTTCTTACAGGGATTGCCTAAAAAACGCCGCTCTTTGCTCCATGAGTGAAATTCATCAGCTTCAAAGAAAAAATCCAAGATAATGAGGAATTTCGGCCTTTAGTTGAAGTAAGGCTGGTAGTATGTCCTGTTGTGAGGACTTCAAGTTTTCTGTCTTAAAGGTTTCCCCGCCCCAAGAAAATTGTACGTAGAAGCACGAGAATTTACAAATTTTTAGGTAACTACTGTAAAACTATGGCAATTAGAAGAAGCAGAAGCGCTGCTGGAGGATTTCTCAGGGATTTCCGAGAATTTGCTCTAAAAGGTAATGTAATCGACCTGGCGATCGCCGTTATTATCGGTGGGGCGTTTGGCAAGATTGTTACCTCCTTCGTACAGGATTTGGTGATGCCCCTTGTCAGTCTCTTCATTCCGGGCGGAGACTGGAGAACTGCCAGAATCGTCCTGGCGGCTGGAACTCCTGGAGTGGAAGGGTCTGAGAAAGCAATCCTGATTGGAAGTTTTCTAGGTGCGATCGTTGACTTCTTCATCATCGCTTTTGTTATTTATCTGGTGATTCGTGCTTTAGCGCGATTCAAGCGGCAGGAGGAAGTCGCTGAAGCTGAGGCGGCTCCCGCTGATCCCGTTGTGGTGTCTCAGGAAAAACTAACAACTGCACTAGATCGGCTGACGCAAACGCTAGAATCTCGTGGTTAGGGTTGAAAGAGACAAACAGGTGGTTGCTTGGCATCATCTTTGCAAATTGTGGTAGTTGGCGGCGGCGCGGCAGGCTTCTTTGGGGCGATCGCCGCTGCTGAAACTTATCCCCATGCTCAAGTGACGCTATTAGAAGCTAGCCGCAAACCGCTTAACAAGGTCCGTATCTCCGGAGGTGGGCGGTGTAACGTTACCCATGCCTGCTTTGATCCGGCACTGCTGGTGCAGTATTATCCCAGAGGTGGAAAGGCTTTGCGGGGCGCATTTAGCCGCTTTCAACCGCACCATACTGTTGAGTGGTTTGCCAAACACGGGGTCAAGCTCAAAACTGAAGCCGACGGGCGAATGTTTCCGGTGACAGACGACTCTGCTACAGTCGTAAACTGCTTGATGCAGGCGGCACACAAGTCTGGCGTAGAAATTCATCCAGGTACTGCTGTCGCGGCTGTTACTCGGTCTGATACTGGCTTTGAACTGGAACTGAAATCAGGGAAGCAGTTACGGAGCGATCGCCTCCTCCTGACAACAGGCAGCAATCCTCAGGGTTATCAGCTTGCAAAAACTTTAGGACACAAAATCGATTCTCCAGTGCCGTCTCTCTTTACATTTAACATTCCTGATCCCCATCTGCAAGAATTGGCGGGTGTATCTGTCGAACCCGTCCAGGCAAAACTCTTGCTTCCAGACTGTAAACCTCTAGAGCAAAGCGGGGCACTCCTAATTACCCATTGGGGACTGAGCGGCCCCGCCGTGTTAAAGCTCTCTGCCTGGGGCGCAAGAGCTTTGTGTGAGCATCAATATCAGGCAACGCTCCAGGTTAACTGGCTGCCGCAGCACCCTCCCGATCAACTGCGGCAGGTCTTGCTGAACGCGAAGACAGAGCAACCGAGGCGGGCGATCGCTTCTAACTCCCCCTTGCCGCTTCCCCAACGGCTGTGGCGATACCTGACGACCTGTGCTGATATTGGGCTAGAAGACCGATGGGCAGATTTATCCAAAAAATCGCTCAGCCAGTTACTTCAAGAATTAACCCAAAATCGCCACTTGATTCAGGGAAAGGGCGTTTTCAAAGATGAATTCGTTACCTGCGGAGGAGTTAGCCTCAAGGAAGTAGACTTCAAAACGATGGAAAGTCGCTGCTGTCAAGGTCTTTACTTTGCGGGAGAAATTCTTAACATCGACGGTGTTACCGGAGGCTTTAACTTCCAGAGCGCCTGGACAACCGCCTGGATTGCAGGTCAGGCAATTGGCAACATTAAGTAGCATTAATCTACAGCTTGGCTCGATTGAAAGAACTGTTGTATGGTATACGAATCCGAGATATACAAATCCAAAGTCAAGATCTGCACTGAATTGTTCAGTCACTATGTCTGAAACAACAACTCAAGTTTGCCCCGTTTGTGGGGTCAGAATAGTGCCAGCAATAGGGGGAGACCGAGTTCTATTTTCTTCGGGTTCGCCGGGCAGTAGGGCCACTTTATGGTCTCGAGTTTGTCAATATGCCCGTAAGCCAGGATGTATCAATAAAAATCGAGATACGATCGGAGAAACTAAGCCTGAAGACTACTACCAATCCGAACTTTGATTTGACGCGGAAAGTAGAGCGTGGAAAGTAGAGCAATAAGGGCGATCGCCTCTAATTTCTTCCTCCAAAGTGAGTAGTGGTTTGCATTTTTTTATAGACGGCGGGCTTACCATAATCTGTATGCAAAAACTCCTTTTCGTAGATAGAGAACTTGTTCAAGGTCGTGCCATATTCGTAGGCGAACGTCTGGAACTAAAAGCTCTAGAAAATACGGACTCCCTTGCAACACAGCCGCTGGTTGTAACTGCTGGGGATCATGGCTGTGCCGTACTGTTTCGCTATGGTGCTGTTGTGCTGTTTGGGCTTGAACCGCTTGAAGAAGCCTCCTTCCTAACACAGCTTCGGCCGTTTGTCGTTGAGCTATTTTCTTCCCCAGAGACCGAAGAAGCAACCCTTCACCTGGAACAATTTGGAAGTGAACGAGTAGAAAACGGGATGATCTGGCTTCAAGAATTTGGCATTGAGCGTCTGCAAATTGTGGCTGACATTCTGGCTAAAAGTGTAGTTCTAGCTCAGTACGAAATCGGCACTGCCAGCGTTTTCGACCAAATTGAACCCTTTGCCGAAAGTCTACAACGGACAACTCGGAACGAACGGTGGGGTAAAGAATTACTCAGACAGTTGGGTAGAACCCTCTCCATTCAGCACAAAATCGTTGGTCGTGTCGAAATTATCGATAAACCAGAACTGCTCTGGGACGCACCAGAGCTAGAGCGTCTCTATTTGCGCCTGGAAAACGAGTATGAGATTCGAGAACGCCATTTGGCCTTGGAGCGCAAGCTGGAGCTAATTTCTCGAACCGCAGAAACTGTATTAGACTTGCTTCAGCACAACAGCGGACTTCGCGTGGAATGGTACGTCGTGCTTCTGATTGTAGTAGAAATTCTGCTGTCGCTCTACGACTTGTTCTTTCAAATCTAGCAGAAATCCCTCAACCAGGCTCAAATTTCTTCACGCCCCAAAGAATCAAAAAAGTAACTCCTGCGCCTAAAGTTCCAAGTTGCCACAGCCCGCAGCCTATTACCACTCCCAAAGAAGCTGAAACCCAGATTGCGGCAGCAGAAGTCAACCCTCTAACCCTGATTCGATTGGAGTCAGAGCGAGTTGTTGAAAAAATTTCTCCAGCCCCCAAAAATCCTATCCCAGCGATTACACCCTGTATCACTCGACTGAGAACGTCTACACTCTGCTCAACGGCTCCGGTTTGAATGCTAGTCAGTACAAACATGGCAGAGCCGAGGCTGACTAGCATATGAGTTCTTAGTCCAGCAGGCTTTTCGGCAGTTTCTCGCTCCCACCCGATTAACGCACCTACAAGGACAGCTAGACCTAGCCTAATCACAATTTCTGACCAACTTGCTGGAAGTAACAAGTCAGCTTGTGAACTCTCCACAGCTTTACACTAGCTCTACCAACCAATGATAAAGCAATAGTAGATAAAAGGTTAAATTTTGATTAATAAATTAATAACTTAAGATTTAACAGCCATTTGGGGTAGGCATAGGAATGTTGCAAATCCAGAATCGGGGCAAGCGGATCGCTGAGCTGCTCCGCAACAGCTTGAAGCTGATTAAATTGCTGGTCGGGATCGCCAAATGCCTCAAATGCTAAACTCCACCAGACTGCATCTTGTACTTCCAGTTCTGTCAGTTCCACCCGACAGCCTTGATCGGGTTGCTGCTCCAAAGAAACCGCTTTTGGAGGCTGATCTAAAAAGGTTTGATATTGCTGCTGCGATCGCACCTTTCTAACGCTGATCCACGTTCCTTCCAAGTCAGAATCAGCTAAATTCAGATGTCCAGGGAAATCTTCAAGACTCCACTTCTGCCAAACCTCCACCTGACCCATCCAGCGCTCCCCAACCTGTAGCTTGCTAAGTTGTTTAAGCCGCAGCTTCAACTCCAGGTTTCCGTGCCGCAGCTTCAGATTGAGAAAATCATATCCAGAAAGCTGTAAATATCGGTCTTCACGAGCTTCACTTGGCGCGACGACCTGATTCCGCGTTGCAATGAACCAATCTTTGACTGCCATTGGCAGAGAACCGGAGTAAAACCAACGCAACTCCGTAGTTATCATTACTTCCGCCACAGTCAGACACAAAAATGGCAGAGGTTCTCCACATCGCTCATGAATACGCGAGCAGAACGGTTATGAAAGCTGGGCGATCGCCGGACGATACTCAGAGGGAGCAATCTGGTACTTGACCAGGTTAGCTAGTTCTTGAAGTTGGCTAATCGCTTCAGCACCTTCCAGTTTCATTAGTTCTCGGTCATCCCGCATTTCGGTCCAAGTGATACCGTAATCCGAAACCAAAAAGCGAATCAGGTGGTTATCTCCTAAGCTGACCATGAAGGAGGCGCTGTTCATTTGCCCTCCACAGGTATAGCAGGAGGCTAGATACCCACGACGCTCAAGCACTGTTGCAAGCGCTTGAAGGTTCATAACTAGATCCTTAACAAACTGCCGATGTTGCTCTGCAAGTCTTAGAAACATACTCAACCTCCTCTCACCATACACCACACTCAATTTTAAGTCTTTTTAAGAATCTTTTAAGGTTTTCGCTCTACAGGTTCGGCACTAATAACGAATTTCGTACAACAATCAGGGAAACCGGAAGAAAGTTTTATTAGAGAAATTGACCGTGCCCTATCGCTATCCCAGCCTATCCAACCCCTTGAACTCGTAAAGTATCAGGTAGAACAACTAAGCCTAGCATCTGCACAAAGACTTAGGTAACTTAAATAGTAACTAGGGTGGCAACCTACCTATACATTAACCTCCATTTTAGTCTCTGCCTACCCTCTTAATCGGAGCTTCAACTTCAGACTGCCTTTCGGACAACGAAGCTAATTGTCCTTACCAAGGATCTTAAGTTGAGTCCGTAACAAGGATTTGATGTATCTGCCGTAGCCATTGGAAATAAGCTTTTGCAAAGATTACAGCATCAATAGCTACCACTTCACTGCTACCAATTCCAGAGTGAAAGCAGACAATTTTGCTTCGGGTAGAATGTGATGCTGTTAATTCCGAGCAATCTACTATGGCGCTACACGCTTGAATTAGGACACATTTTGTGTGAAAGCCTCTACGTAGTGAACGCTTTCACACAAAATGTGTCCTAAGATATACGCACAGCACTTACAAAACGCTAATTTCTAAAGCAAGATGAAAATCCAGCTTTGTCAATAAAGACCGATGGACCGGGTTCCAAGAATATTTGACCAATATTTCTAGCTGAAACAGTGGACAGATCGCCAACTTCAAAAAATCCAGGAGTGCCTAAGCTATTATTATTCAGGCGAATGCCAGTCGCGCTACTATTACTGTTGAGGACAGCACATACATCAGTTGTGTCAGAGTTAGCAGTAACCTCAACCTCCGAATTATTGACAGCGGCGTTATTTGACACACTGTTGCCTTGAATATCAGTGATTAGGGTTGCGGAGCCGTTAGCCGCCAGAGTAATTCCTTGAGCCCCGTTATCTGAAATTACGTTATTGCTGATTCCCGAAGAGCTATTGGCAGAATCGGTGACATATTCCTGAAAACTAGAGTTATTAGCCGCTCCACGAATTCCGGCTCCTCCATTTCCTTGAATCACGTTGGCATCAATTGCTAGTTCTTGAGCAGCAACTTCGTTACTTTCAATTGAAATACCATCTCCACCGTTATTGACAATTTGATTTCTGCGAATAAATACTTCCTGGGCTGCTGTAGAGACTCCGTTGAAGGTGCCTGACTGCACACGAATACCATCTCCCATACTGCCCCTGACAATTGTATTTTCCAGGGTGAGTTCTTGAGACCCGATGTTGGTTGCCTGAGCTAATAATCCTTCTGCGCCACTGTTCAAAATGTTGCCGTTTCTAAAAGCAATTTGCTGATTCCCCGAATTGTTTGCTATCGCAATTAATGCTTGTTCACTGCTGTTGAGCAAGTCTGTGTTGTCGATATCAACAATTTGCTGTGGGTCAAAGCCCTGGGTTAGACTTCCTAAAGCTGAGATTTCAATTCCAATCCGATTACCTACAATCTGATGTCCTCGGATAGTCACCTCTACGTCGCCATCAATCGAATTACGAATTAGAATTCCTTGACCTGAGCCGCTGCTGCCCTGTGACTCAGTAATTATGTTGTCAAATAAAACAACGCTACCTGTTACCTGATTTAGGAAGATTCCTCGTTCTCCTGCATTCGTGATTGTGTTGTCTCGAATTTCAACGTTTTCAACCCGGTTAGCAACAATAGCATTGTCTGTAGCATTCGCAATTCTAAAACCAGAAAGCACAGTGCGATCGCCCATTCTAACTAAATCCGCTACTCCAGCATCCTGAATTCGTGGAAAGTTGCCATCGCCGGAGAGCGGCAGGCGAACTAAAATGCCATCATCATAGTTTACGACAGGAGAGAAGGGCAGTCGTGCTGGAGCTTCTGGAAAACCTGGAAAGGGCAAACCAGCTAATAACTGAACCGGACCCTGGGAAAGCACTCGAACCCGATCTGGAATCGTAAATGCTGGAATATCTGGATTGTTACCTCCGTCAATGTACACAATGTTGTTTCCATCAGAGCGAGTATCCTCTAATGCTTCCTCAACCGTGCCAAAAGGATTTTCAAAAGTGCCGTCTCCTTGAGTCTGCCGTCCCAAACTTACGTGAACAAATCGGTAAGGTTGCTCCTCCTCAGGATTCATTAAGGGTTCGATGACCTCATCCACAATCGTCTTCGATTCTTCCTGAGTATCAATAGGAATAGTGGGAATACGGACAATAGCTTCGCCGAGTCGTGCTGGAACATCCTCAACTTCAGTAATTGGACCTCTAGGACGAACTCGCGGCCAGGTCAATCCAGCAGAAGCAACAACATTAGTGCCAAAAATATCATCCTCTTGCAGCATCAAACCCAGTCTCAGGTTTTGGGTAGGTCTTGCTTCTAGGCGTAATCGCCATCCCAACGTACCATCTGTACCCACAGCATCGTAAAAATAGAGTCCTCCAAAGGCACGTAAGTCACCATTGCCATTGTCCCATTCTGCTAGTTTCACACCTGCTTCGGCATCTAGCCCAAACAACGAAGCTTCATACAGGCGATTGATTTGTTGTTCACGACGGCTTGATAATACGAGAAGGTTTTCTTCAAATCCACTTGAGATATCCAACCCTGTGTCGAAGCGCTGTTCATCCGCTAACTGCCGAGAATCTCCCAGAGGAATATAGCCGTTGATGCGAAAGTCCCAAGTTTCACCTAAACTTTCCAATCCAAGTCCTAGTTGATGAAAGGTATTGTTGTCAGTCTCACGGCTATCAAATGCCAGATAGCCACCTAAGATGCGGTTATAGGACTGAGAGTAGAACCGATGTCCCAGTAACAAACTGCCACCAATATTGCCGCTATTATCCAATAGAAACCGAGGAACCAGGAAAGTGATATTTTGCCCCGGATCTTGTCTGAGTGGAACAAAACCTTCAAATTGAGTCAATCCATCAAACCCCCCACCGGAGGTAGAATATTCAACTCCTAATCGAGATGGAATAACCAAATCTGTAGCAGAACCTATTTCTGTGGGAGCATTTGTTGGTTCAGGTGTATCTGTTTCCGAGGTTTGGGCGATCGCCGGAAATGAACCAGCAACGGAGGCTAGAAGTCCTGTGAGAAACAGATAGTCTGTGAGTTTCATAACAGTATATTTGCGATGGGTGGGCTTTGCTCAAAATGCGCGGGGAGATTGATAGCGGATATTGCTTACTGTCTAAGTGTTCCCACTGCAAGTGGGTATGTATCAAGATGAACTTTGCTGAATAAAAAATAGGGTAGATGTCGGGCTGTCCGTAACATCTACCCTGGAGCTAGGTTGGCTTAGAAAATAAAATGCCGTTGTGAAAGGGTGCTTGCATTGACATCTTCAAGCACTGCTACAGTCACGAGGCTGCCGTTGATGTTAGCTCTTAACAAGGTATCGTTGCTTTTTTGAGTAAACCGAAGACTACTCATTGACTGAATATCTTGGATTTGTCGGAAATTAATCCGATCCTTGACAATCTCGAAGTCGGTGATGACATCACCAAAATCTCTGATAGAGGTGTAGATGAATTGATCGCGACCCTGCCCTCCGGTTAGAGTATCTTTGCCAATCTCACCAATTAGCAGATCGTCACCACGCCCCCCTCTCAAGATGTCATTGCCGAGTCCACTATGAAGGCGATCGTTGCCGTCTCCGCCATCTAGAGTATCTCGACCAGCCTCTCCATAGAGGCGATCGTTGCCAAGTCCGCCATTGAGGATATCATTTTCCGTTCCGCCCAACATCAGATCATGACCACTACCGCCGTTGAGAATGTCATTTCCTGAGCCTGCTCTCATATCATCGTTGCCACTACCTCCATTCAGGACATCGTTACCGCTATCCCCACGCATTACATCTCTACTACTGCCACCATTAATGATGTCGTTACCGCCAAGCCCTCGAAGAACATCAACATCACTAAAGCCGTTGAGAATATCATCTCCATTAGTTCCAACAACGATATCCGGACCAGATGAACCGTTGTTGGGGGTAGGACCTGAAGGCGCAGAAACTCGAATGCTAACGATTGCCGTTTCGGTAACTCCTCCAGATTTCACAGTGTAAGTGAAACGATCAGTGCCTACAAAGTTTGTCTTAGGAGTATAGGTAAGAGTGCCATCTCGGTTGACGTTAGCGGTTCCGTTTCTTCCCTGGGTGATGCTTTGAATCGCTGCATTGCGGCTCTCAAAGCTATCATTTGCTAAAGCATTGATAACGACAGGGGTTCCTTTCCGTGTGACTCTACTATCGTTTGTTGCATCAGCTATTGGCTTGACTAGGATAGTGGCGATCGCCGTTGCTGAATCTCCGTTAGCATCTGTCATTTGGTACATGAAGGAGTCAGTACCATTGAAGTCAGGGTTCGGCGTGTAGATAAAACTGCCATCAGGGTTAAAGCTGAGGATTCCGCTTTTAGGTACACTCGTTACAGCATAAGTAGCTAGTCCATCTCCTACATCCGTGTCAGCAACGCTACTACTCACTAAGACATCCTCGTCGGTCATGAATGCATCATTGACAGGATCAGGAACCGCATCCACTAAGACATTGACAGTAGCGGTTTCAGTCACACCGCCAGAAGTAACCGTATAGGTGAAGCTGTCACTGCTATTGAAATTTGAGTTGGGTGTGTAAGTGACAGTGCCATCAGAATTAATTACAACTGTTCCATTGCTGCCGTTGGTGACTGCGGTTATGGTTGCTCCTGCTGTGAAGCTGTCATTATTTAATACCAGAATTTTGACGGGAGTATCTTCCTTAGTAGTTCTACTGTCATCAGCAATATCTGCTTGCGGATTTACAGTGACATTAACAGTTGCAGTTTCCGTGACACCACCAGAAGTAACCGTGTAGGTAAAGCTGTCACTGCCGTTGAAGTCGGGTTCCGGCGTGTAGGTGACAGTACCATCAGAGTTAATGACGACCGTGCCATTGCTGCCACTAGTGACACTTGTAACCGTTGCTCCTGCTGCAAAGCTGTCGTTGTCAAGGACAGGAATCACAACCGGAGTATCTTCATCGGTGCTGCGGCTGTCATCGGCAATGTCTGTAACTGGGTTCACAATGACATTGACAGTAGCGGTTTCCATGTTGCCCGCCACAGTTGTAACCGTGTAGGTGAAGCTGTCGTTACCGTTGAAGTTGGGCTTCGGCGTGTAGGTGACAGTACCATCAGAGTTAATGACGACCGTGCCATTGCTGCCATTAGTGACACTTGTAACCGTTGCTCCCACTGCAAAGCTGTCGTTGTCAAGAACAGGAACGACTACTGGGCTATTTTCGCTAGTAGTCCGGCTGTCATCGGCAATGTCTGTAACTGGGTTCACAATGACATTGACAGTAGCGGTTTCCGTGTTGCCCGCCGCAGTTGTAACCGTGTAGGTGAAGCTGTCGTTACCGTTGAAATCGGGTTTTGGCGTGTAGGTGACAGTGCCATCAGAATTAATTACAACTGTTCCATTGCTGCCGTTAGTGATTGCGGTTATGGTTGCTCCTGCTGCAAAGTTATCGTTGTCAAGGACAGGGATAACAACTGGAGTATCTTCATCAATGCTGCGGCTGTCATCGGCAATGTCTGTAACTGGGTTCACAATGACATTGACAGTAGCGGTTTCCGTGACACCGCTAGAAGTAACCGTGTAGGTGAAGCTATCACTGCCGTTGAAGTCGGGTTTGGGTGTGTAGGTGACAGTGCCATCGGAGTTGATCACGACCTTGCCATTGCTGCCATCGGTGACACTTGTAACCGTTGCTCCCACTGCAAAGCTGTCGTTGTTAAGGACAGGAATCTTGACCGGAGTATCTTCGTTGGTGCTATTGTTGTCGTTGGCAATGTCTGCTACTGGATTAATCGTGATAGTGGCGATCGCTGTTCCAACATCCCCATTTGCATCCGTTACTTGGTAAGTAAAGCTATCAGTACCGTTGAAATCTGGATTTGGTGTATAGACAAAGCTCCCATCTGGATTGAAGCTGAGAGAGCCGTGACTAGGCTCACCTGTAACCGTGTAGGTAGCTGGACCATCACCTGCATCTGCGTCAGCAACGCTGCTGCTTAGTGGAACATCCTCACTGATACTGAATGTATCGTTAGTGGGATCAGGAACAGCATCTACAGTGACATTGACAGTTGCAGTTTCAGTTCTGCCACCAGAGGTAACGGTGTAGGTGAAGCTGTCGGACCCAAAGAAATTAGACCTGGGTGTGTAGGTGACAGTGCCATCAGCATTGACTACTACCGTGCCATTATTGCCATTGGTGACACCCGTGATCGTCGCTCCTGCTGCAAAGCTGTCGTTGTTTAGTACTGAAATCTTAACGGGAGTATCTTCCTTGGTCGTGCTGCTGTCGTTAGCAATGTCTACTATCGGATTGACTGTGATGGTGGCGATCGCCGTTGCCACATCTCCGTTTGCGTCTGTAACTCTGTAGGTGAAGTTGTCGGAACCATTGTAATCAGGGCTAGGCGTATAGGTGAAACTGCCATCCGAGTTGAAGTTAAGAACACCATGACTGGGAGCGCTAATCACCGTATAGGTAGCTGAACCATCACCTACATCCGCATCAGTAACACTGCCGCTTAGCAGCGTATCCTCATTCGTACTGAACGTATCATTAATGGGGTCGGGCAAGGCATTGATAGTAATCGTGCTGGTAACAGGTGCGCTATTTGCAGTTCCAGCGCCATCCGAATTTGCATCTGTAACTTGCCAAGTAACAGTTCGGGTGTTTGCCGTTTGGGTCGGGGTTTCACTGTTGCTGAGATAGGTAACTGAGCGCATTACCTGCTGGTAACGTGCCAGTGTATCTGCACCAGAGAGCATTAAGACCCCTGTGCTGTTGTTGTAGCTTACCGTGATGTTAGTGCCAGTAGTGACAGCAGCCAATACATCACCTGCCGTAAATCCACTGCTGATGGTGACGGTCGCTGACGCAATCTGAGTGTCATCTACGTCAGTCAAAGTTACAGTATTGTCAATTACTCGACCCGTTTGATTTTCGGTATAGGCCAGCGTTGCTCCAGCGCTAACTACAGGTGCATCGTTAACGGGAGTGATGTTGACTGTAACCGTTCCAGTGGCAGTCAGTGCTCCACCACTGCCTTGTGTACCTGTGTTGCCATCGTTGAGGGTGTAAGCGATCGCCGCTGAAGCGGGTGGATCTTCACTAGTGTTACGGTAGGTAATTTGCTGAAGGGCGTTATTGACCAGAGCAGTAGTCGCATTACTGTTAAAAGTGAGAACAAGTGTGCCATTGGTGTTAGTCGTAACCGTGCCAATGATGACTCCGTTCACTGCGAAGGTAGATCCCTGAGTCAATGTGCTAAGTGTGCCACCATTACCGAATGCATCCTGGCTGTTGGCTCCACCCTGACGGCGTAAGGTTAGAGTGGCACCACTCCAGTTATTTAGCCCTCCCAGTTCTATGTCACTGGCGATCGCATCTCCATCTAAAATCAATCCTGCACCGTCTTCAGTGAACGTGACGGAACCGCCGAGATCGCTGAACATAGGCGCATCATTAACTGGGATGATGGTGCTATTGAGCGGTACAGTGTTAGCGCTATAGCGGGTTGTGCCTCCAGTTGCTCCAACTCCGCTCAGATTTACAGTTGTTCCAGTCGCTACTGTTCCACCAAAACTGTCAATCAAATGTACGTTGAGTGCTGGAACAGTTCCGTTGTAGTTGGCATCCGGAACAAATCGAAGCTTATCTAAAGCAGACACCACTAGGGCATTTGCTGGACTGGGATTACCCACAGTCTGCCAGGTTGTGCCGTTGAAATATTGCCAAGTTCCCTCAGTTGTTACTGCATTACCAACAATCGCCACCCCCACCAAGGTATTAGCAGAGGAACCACCTGTAACTTGGTCAGCACTATCATTAAATCTGGCAGCAAACAGATTAGTGATGGTATCTCCAGCAGGATTTGTCGTATCCTCATTAACAATCGCTAAGGTGGATGTTCCAGTGGCGATCGGAGCGTCATTTACTGCCGTAACACTTGTAGTTAGGGTGACAGTATTGCTGGAGTTACTATATTGAGTTGTTGCACCGCTAGTTGAGACACTTACCGTTGTACCGGAAGTGACTGCCCCAGCGGAGTCATCAATTAATCGTACTGTCAAGTTTCCAGGTGTGCCATTGAAGTTTGCATTTGGCAGAAAGCGAACCTGAGTGTTAGCAGACAATACTAATGCAGAGGCGATAGAAGGTGTACCAATGATAGACCAAGTAGTGCCATCAGTAGACCACTGCCATACTCCCTGTACCGATGTAGCAGCATTATTTGTGATTGCAATACCCGTCAAACTGTTAGCGGCTGAGCCCCCTACAGATGTTTGGTTATCCTTTGTGTCTTGAAATAGGCTACCAAACAGGCTTGTAACCGTACTACCTGAAGGGGACAGATTATCCTCTGCTACGGCTGCTAGTGTAGTTGTACTATTGATGCGTGTTGGCGCATCGTTAATTGGGGTGACTGTGATTCCCACAGTTCGGGTCACAATTTGATTGCCACCGCCACCCGTGTTACCCAGATCGTTGACTTGAATAGATAAAGAATCGGGGCCATTAAAATCAGCATCACCCTGATAGCGCAGTCCGTTCAGTGCTGCATTGAGAGCTGATTCGGTGCCTCGAAAAGCTATGGTAGCATCATCTGTGCCGTCACCCGTGACAAAAGTAATGCCCGTAGTTGAACCAAGATTTAGTATTCCTCTTGTAACTCCTAACGTAACTTCTAATATGCCGCCAAAGTCATCCGGATCATTAATTGAAATCAGATTGGCACTCGTGAAGGCGATCGAATTGTCTTCAGCAACAGTTCGACTGAGAGGTGCTGTGATGACGGGTGAATCGTTGATGTCACTAACATTAATGGTAACGTTTCGAGTAGCAGTAAGAGCGCCACCAATACCTCCTACAGATGTGCCACCGTTGGCATTATCACTAACAGTAATACTGAGGTTTACTACCTGCTCAGAGTTAAAGTTACTGGGCGAGTAGCTTAAGCCATCAAGAGCGGTATTAACCTGAGCTTTTGTGCCTGTAATAGTGAGTGTTGCAGTTCCGTTACCGCTGAGCAATGCGCTGGATGGAGCGGCAGCCAAACTTCCGTCTGTGACATTTAGCGTAACGGCAAAGTTGTCTGCACCATTGTTGTTGAGATCAGCAAGGTCATCAATGGTGATAGCGTTACCATTGGCAGTACTGAAGACTTTTGGATTACTATCGGAAATAGTCTGGATTGCGGTGGGTGCTGTTAGGATGGGCTGGTCGTTAACTGGGGTAAGATTGATGTTAACCGTCTGAGTTATTATCTTCGGGTCGTTCGTACCATTGTTTAGACCTGTATTACCCTTATCATTAGCAACAATCGTTAGTGTATCGCTGCCGTTAACATTGCTATTTCCTTTGTACGATAAACCTGCCAATGCTGAGTTGACTGCGCTTACGCTTCCAGTCAGTGTAATTGTGCTGCTATTGTTTGCGCCACCTGTAATTAGGCTGGTGTTTGTGAGAGTAAGAGTGCCTTTGGAGACGCTTAATGTGACTGTGTTATCTGTAGAGTTAAAGGCATCTACATCGGCGATCGCAATACCATTTCCACCCGTAAAGCCAAACGCTAGGTCTTCAGTTGCAGTAACGGTTGCAGGAGAGGCAATGGTTGGAGCGTCATTATCATTACTAGTAAAGAGGGTAATGGTTTTTGTGGCGATCGTGCTGTAGCCAGAGGGAGGTGGAACTGGATCAGGTCCTCCGTTGTTTAAGTCATTGACAGTCACTATCAGCGACAATGCTCGATCTTCATCAGTTGGCACTTGTACTTGTAAGCCATCTAAAGCCGCCTGAATACTCGCCTTCGTTCCCTCAAATGTTACGGTACCACCCGAAGTACCATTACTACCAGTAACCGTTAAGCCAGAGATAGAACCTAATGTTAGAGTGCTGGCAGTGTAGGTAGCTCCACCCGCTTGCAAGTCAACAGTGACTCTCAAAACATCAGTTTCGCCCAGGCTGATTGCGTCCAGATCTACATCACTGACCGTAATCCGATTGCCATTGACGGTGTTAAACGTGAGCGGAGTATCAGTGTTGAAAGTTTGAGTATTAGGCGCAGTCAGTTTAGGTGCGTCATTGGTTGGTGTAACAGTAATCGTGTAGTTTCCGGGAACCGTTGCACCCCCACCATCACTCACCGTAAAGTTGAATGCATCAGTGTAGTTTTCTGACCCGTTGTGTGTGTAAGTGATGCGGTTGCCATCTAAATCAGCTTGCGTGAAGACACTTCCAACCGACAACGCCTGTCCATTGCGGAACAAAGTACCGTTGTCAGGAGCATCGGTGATGCGGTACTGCCGCTGAATTGTGGAGTTGTCGGGGTCGGTGTAAAGCAAGTGAGGTTCACTGCCTGCCACCCCATTTGAACCTTTGATTGTGCCGCTTCCAGCTTCTGCGACCGTTAATAGAGTAGAAGAAGCAAAAGCCGGATTATCGTTGAGGGAGGCAATCGTGAGATTGATTGTTTTGATTGTGCTGAGATTGTTGGACGTGCCTGTGTTGTCGTTTGCCTGAACAGCAAAACTATCCGTAAAATTTTCGGTTCCATCGTGGACGTAGCGTAGCTTACCTCCGTCTAACTGGGCTTTAGTAATGATTGTGCTGGGTGTAACCGTTATAAACCCACTGCCCTGATCAACTTGCAGTACCCCATGAGTTGGCAGCGTGACAACCTGAAATGTGAGGGTGTTTGGCGTAGCAAGGCCCGTCCCTGACTTTTCGCCTGTGCCATCAACATCTTCAAGTGAAAGGTACGAGTTATTGATGATTAATGTGTCTGCTTCACGCAGAAATGGTGAACCGCTGGTCGTAACCGTAGGTGCATCGTTTATTGGCGTGACATCGATCGCAAAGGTTTGTTCAAAAGTGACATTAGTGCCATCGCTAACGGTGAAGCGGAAATTGTCAATGAAGTCTTCATTGCCTGCATGGTTGAAGGTAACTCGATTGTTGTCAACATCTGCTTGAGTAAACGAACCGTACAGCCCCAAAGACACCCCATTTAGTTGAATTGCACCACTGGTTGGGAGACTAGTGATGCGATAGACAATTTCGCTGGGAGTATTAGCTGTGTCTGTTGTATTCAACAGGGCACTCGTAATAGTTCTTGAACCGCCTTCGTTGAGATTAGCAATACCTCCGTTTAGATCGGTAGTAGGAGGGTTATTACCAACAACAGTTGGGTTTTGAATGCCTCCCGTGCCTCCAAATGCATTAGGTGGAACATCAATATTGACATTGAAGGTGAGGGTTTGCAGATCAGAGCCATCCGCTTTCCAGATGCCACCTTCTCGTCGTGAGGGATATTCACGAACTTCGCTGTCGCGCACCTGGAAGCTAAAACTATCGGCAAAGCTCTGGTCACCTGAAGATGCCTGGTGAAATGCGTAGCGAACTCGGCCATCATTTAAGTCATCCTGCGTAAAGCTGGCACCAACACCGATTCGTACCCAAGTGCTACCTCTAAACAGTTCCAAGCCCCCAAGGGTTGGATCGGGTGCAGCAGTGAGGGTGTAGGTGAGTTGAGTAGTAGCTGAGTCTGGATCGGCAACACTTAAGTTAGCAGGGGTAATAACTTTAGTCAGTCCCTCTAATGTGTTGAGGGTTATGCCTGTATTTGTGACGAGAACAGGATCGTCATTGTTAGGCTGAATACTCAGATTGATGGTTGCTGTGGTAGAGCCTGGAGTGCCTGTGCCGCCACCATCATCTGTAACCCGAACAGTAAAGCCATCGGGGGGAGGGTTGCCAAAGTTATCATCGTTATTGTCATGGCTGTAGGTGAGATTCGCTAGAGCCGCAGAACTCAGCGTTTGCCCAACCGTAACAGGAGTGCCATTTAATCTCAAAATACCGTCAGCAGGCAAACTGAGAATTTCAACAGTGTAGTTACCAGCCGGTTGGTCGGGGTCACTGATGGAAATTGAGACTGGGTGGTTGGTTTCTCCTTCAAAGAGAGTATTGGTACCTATTACCGCAGGCAGTTGGTTGACAGGGGTAATCGTAACGGGAATGGTCGTTGCGCCAATAGTTCCGCCTGCACCGTCATCAACGGTAATCGTGAAGGCATCACTCGTGCCTCCAGGATCTGTTGTTTGGGTGCCGCCGTGAACGTATCGCAACTGGGCGATTTGGTCGTAGGAAAAGGTAGAACCGACTACGAGAAAATTGCCGTTGAAGGTTAAGTAGCCTTTGCTGGGCAGGCTGTTAAGTTTGACAATAATCTGTACGTCTTGATTGTCTACGTCCGTGATACCAAAGTTGCTGGTGGTGAAGGAACCGTTACCACCTTCCGCGATGCTGATGCCGGATGGGGCAATGGTTGGAACATCGTTCACTGGTGTGACGGCGATCGCCACATTACGTGAAGCTGACTGCGTTCCATCGTTAACCGTAATGCTTAATGTCTCATTGCCGCTGTAGTTTAGCTCTGGCTTGTATGAAACTCCAGACAGTGCTGCATTTACATTAGACAGCGTACCTGAAAAGCTAATGCTACCTGTACCATTACCTGTAATTCCGCTCAATCCATCAGTCGAAGCGAGGTTCAGAATCCCTTGAGCAACTGCAAGGGTGACAGTCTGGATGTCTGCTGCATCCGTATCGTTGACTGAAATGCCCGCAATGGAAAGGGTTTGATCTTCATCGACAGCACGAGTTACTGTAATGTTGTCATTGATCACAGGTGCTGCTAGTACTTCCTCATAGGCAGCTAGAGTAGAAGGGGCGATCGGGAGAATCGCTTGAATCTGCCCCAGTTTGTGATCAAGTTGCCAGTTTCCTCCTAGTGGTGTACGACCGATAGGAGACGTAGAGGCGGCAACCTTTGCGCCAGTGAGATGGTGCAGCTTCTCGATAAACTCATCTCCAGCGTCTCCAGCGGCAACATTACAACCGTATAGCAGGAGTGATGGGGCGGAATTGTTAAGGAATGGAGAAGGGAACCAAGACTTTAGATTCGAGGCATAGTGGTCAAGAGTATCTAAGCTGAGTTGTGTCTGACCTAAATATAGGCAACCGGGAGAACCATGAGAAATAATATGAACATCGCTAAAGTTAGAGTGCTTTATAAGCACATTGGTGATTTGTCGAATACCATCTTCTTCAGAATCTAGGACAAAGATCTGTGTTGATGGTTCAATACCAACGAGAAGACTTTGGTGATTTTTAACTGTAGCGTCAATGAAGAGGATGGATGAGTTAGGCATGATTAACTTCCTGACGATTGCTTTTGATGGGAGGATTAAGTTGACTGAAACACGATCTATTTTTGGCAACAAATACAGGGCCTCGTGGATCAAGTAGAGCGTTCTATCTGATCCGCAAGACGTGGTGAAATAAATACTCAACCAAAAGTTGTCTGAGCTAATTCTTATTGAGAAATACTTGAAAATACTTGAATGGGTCGAGCTTAATCAAACATTCTCTGAGAGTAGTGAACTAGGTCAGTAAGTCTATTAGTGTCTGTAGATTTAAGTCACCTGCTTGATTCTTGATTTGTCACAACTATGATTCCCACATAAATCAATTTTTCATCAAGTAGAATGACCGATACAAGGAAATTTCTAGGATTATGGCTTACGAAAATTTACTGATTTAGATAAGAACGAGTTACGCTAATCTCCTTGTTTTCTCGTAATTGATTTCCGCTAAGAAGATGCTAAAAATTACTGAATTTAGATATGCAGTAGCAACTGAGAACATTTGAGGAACTGTTGCGAATCTTGCTCAAAGGGATTTTAGCAGTAAATTAACTTTTAACAGTAACGCTAATAGAGCATAGATTGGCTGCTTGGCTTACGCATAAAAATTATTCCGTAGAAAGCTTTAATATCAGCCACATGGCTAACATAGATTTTTTGTTCTCTTGGTAGAAAACAGAAGCCAAGCTCTGTAAATAGCTTTGTGAATAGATGATTTAACCGTATGCTCAAAGTTGAACAGCGATCGCCTCTAATTTTGTGTTTGACCTGCAACACCTTGCTCAATTTTTGATTTTGGGACTGAGCTATCTAGGGCTTGGTTTGGGGTATCTTCCCAGACTGCGAATGAATCGTGCCACCATTGCGCTAGTCGGCTCGGCATTTCTAATTGCACTGGGAGTGTTGCCGTTGGAGAAAGCATGGCAGTCAATTGACTCTACAACCGTAGTTTTTCTATTGAGTATGATGGTTGTCAATGCTAACTTGTCTTATTCTGGTTTTTTTCAACTGGCGTTAGCATTTCTGATTCGGTCAACTCGGAGTCCTTTTGGGCTAATGGTTGTTCTTACCTTCGGCAGCGGAATTTTGTCGGCATTTTTCCTGAATGATACGTTGGCAATTGTGTTTACGCCACTCACTTTAAACTTGGCTCAAGCGCTAGGGCTGAACCCTATTCCCTATTTGTTGGCGATCGCCGCCGCGACAAACATTGGTTCGGTTGCGACACTAAGCGGCAACCCGCAAAATATTTTAATCGGATCTTTTTCTGGCATCGGCTACCTCGATTTTGCCCAGGCATTGTTGCCAATTACCATTGGTGGATTATTTGTGCAAATTGGTTTACTGTGGTGGTTTTATCCGGAGGTGCGATCGCTCAAGCCCGTTCCAAGCTGTCCTGTAGTTCGATTTCGGATCTACAAACCCCTCTTTATCAAAACTCTGGTTGTCACTTTAGTACTTCTAATAGCTTTTGTGATGGGTGTGCCGATTGCTGAGGCTGCATTTTTGGCAGCGGCTATTTTACTTGTGACACGACGAGTGAAGCCGCAGCGAGTTTTACGGCAGGTTGATTGGAATCTATTAGTTCTATTTTCAGGACTATTTATTTTGACGCGCTGTACTCAAAAGCTGGAGCTTCTGACTCCCTTTACCAGTTGGGTTGATGCTCCAGTTGGACTGCTAGGCATTACGGCAGTACTTTCAAACCTGATTTCTAATGTGCCAGCCGTGTTGCTGCTGCAACCGTTAGTTTCTCCAGATGACACGCAATCCTGGCTGCTGTTAGCGGCGGGGTCAACTCTAGCTGGAAATTTAACTCTATTTGGTGCGGTTGCTAATTTGATCGTGGCGGAAGCGTCAGCTAATTTGGGCTGTCCCTTGTCATTCTGGGACCATTTTCGCTTTGGATTTCCTCTGACCTTGATTACTTTATTCATGACTTATCTGTGGGTCGTTGGCATTTCCTGATTCCGCTTGTACGCTTTGGCTGAAAGTAGTTGACGATCGCCCACTGCCTTTGCAAAGTTAAGTAAACCCTCTTTCTTGTTTGATTAAAACATTCTAAAATTGCCTTGACCGATCTTCTCTAAGATTATGCGTTTAACGCGATCGGCTACTATTCCCAGCACGCGCTACATCCCCTCTCCACGCTGGGAAAGATGGGACACCTCTTAAGGTCTTTAAGGAGCTTTTTGATAATGGAATTACTGTTTACTCAAGCAACGGTCGTTGTGGAACTATTCGGCGCAGGTTATGTGGCTGGTTCATTTGCAATCTACGCCCATCGTCGTCTCAGTCAACCCACAAGTTGGAGAAGTCGAAGCACTTTCACAATCGTCGAACGTGTACCCGAACAGGAACCTGAGCCAAAGAAACCCGCTCAGCGTAAGCCTACTCCAGTTGAGCTATTGCGTCAGCAATGCCAGAAGGCTGGAATTAAGTGGCGGGACGCTCACGGCAAAAATAAACATCTCAAAAAAGCAGAGATGATTGCGGTCCTCCAACAGCTTGAACGCATTAAACGAGTTACGGTTTCTCAAGCTGAACCGACAAATTCAACTAAACCGAAGCCGACTTCTACTCAAAAACGAGCAGCGTAGAGAGTCAGTTTATCTCAATCAGAAGCTCCGAACAGATGACTGTTTGGAGCTTCTGAGTTTTAGAGGCATTAAAACTGATGCAATGGAGCGGGATCAGGACTGCAATGCCCAAAGCCCCAGAAAGACTGCGGCAACGGTTCCTGAGACGCTAATCTTACCCTGCACTAACTTCTCTTGAACCGCATCAATCGGAATCAGCAAAACCTCAATTTCCTCCGTTTGGTCAAGGTTTTGAGCAGAAACCAGTTCAACATTTTTAGCCAGGAATAGATGAATTTTGTTCGTTTCCTTTACCGGATTGTCATAGAGTGTTGCCAACTGAGTTAAGTGACTGGCGTGATATCCCGTTTCCTCCTGAAGCTCTCGCAGAGCAGCGGATTCAGCACTCTCTTTTTGCGGGTCAAAGGTGCCTGCTGGAAGCTCAACCAACACTTTTCCCGCACCGTGACGATATTGACGAACGAAGACAATTTCTCGCTTTGCAGTCACCGGAAACACCAGTGCCACATCGGGTCTGACGCTCAGAAAGTAGTCATCGACGATCGCCCCATTTGGTAACTCGACTGCATCCTGTCGTACCTTGTACCACCGATGGTCAAACACCAGTTTGGAGTGCAGCAATTTCCAGGACATCAACTCTTTCATATCAGTTTTGAGTTTTGAGTTTACAGGGAAGGCATTCTTAAGCCTTTGAGCGATCGCCCCCTCTCTTCTTCACTCAACCCTTTGCTCTGAATCAACACCCCAAAGTTTCCTAAGCCCATTGGATTCATGAGTGAGTGCAGCGCTTCTCGGCGTTGCAGAGTGGCTTGTAGGCTCAGGTCTGAGGTTGGGGCAGAGAGTGCAGAGAGGCGATCGCCCAGCCCTAGCGACATTAAAAATAGACCCTGTTGGGTAAAGCCGACGGTTTGCAGCTCTGAAAGTTCGCCCTGTCGCTCCAGTGCTGTGAAATCAACATGGGCGGTCAGGTCTTGCTGCCCAACCTGAATGTAAGGGTTGGAATGGTGGGTGTGCTGGTAGTAACATTGCAAGGTTCCCTGCGTGCGAGAAGGGCTGTAGTAGCGGTTTGCAGGGTAGCCGTAGTCGATGGTGAGTAAATAGCCGCGTTGAAGGCGAGTGGCGATCGCCCTCATCCAGTCTAGCGCTGCCAAATTTACCTCTGTGCGATAACCATTGGGATATTTGTCGGACGGCAAATCTACACCCACCCAGTCAAAATAGCTTGCTAGCGTTGGCGTTGAAAGTTCTCCAACGACTTCTGTAAAGTTGCCCTTTTGATCAACCGTGACATACACTTCTTGAAGCTGATTTGCCTCAATTACCAGTTGATGAACTGGAAAAGCATCGACTAATTCATTAGAAAAACAGCAGCCAACTACCGATTCGGGCAGAATCTCGTTCAAGGTTTGCCAAGATAAATTTCCCCAGGATTGACTGAGTTTGGCTAATCGCTGCTGCTGTTCTGCCACTAGAGCAGACGACTTCTCTACGACCACATAGCGCAATGCCTCAAAGCACTCAAAATGATGTCGATGTAAATAGCGCAGCACATCCTGCACCATTAATCCTTGTCCCGCGCCCATCTCAATTAGCGTAAAAGGTGTGGGATGCTGCAAAATTTGCCACATCTCAGCAAACTGCTCCGCCAGCAGTTCACCAAAATCTGCACCTAAATGGGGTGAAGTCACAAAGTCACCTTTTGCGCCAATCTTCACCTGATTGGTGCTGTAGTAGCCGTGCTGAGGGTGATACAGCACCCATTCCATATACTTTGCAAACGTGATGCGCTGCTCAGGAGTCTTTGCAATCTCCTGAGCGATCAGGTCACGAAGCGTCAAATTACTGTCGTTTGTTTCTAGTGCCGTCATATTCAAGATTCAGGTCGGCTTTTATTGTGACATCTTCAAATTATTTGGCTCAACTGCCCCGCTCGAATCAATTGCTTAAATTTCACTGCGTCTCGGATGGGGTCAAAGTCAGATTCAGTCGCAATGTTGTTAAAGTATTCGGGCCTTAACTCAATCGATTTTTGCAAGGATTCGATCGCCAATTCCACGTTTCCCCATCGAGCATAGCAGCGGGCTTTGTGGTTCCAGGCGTTAGCATAATCAGGGTTGATTTCAATTGCTCGATTATAGGAGGCGATCGCCTCTTCATAACGCCCCATTCCCTTTAGCACACTGCCACGATTGTCCCAGGTGCGAAAGGCGTTGGGGTCGAGCTTGAGGGTATGTTCATAGCAGGCAAGTGCCTCTTCATAACGCTCAAAGGTTCTCAGCGTATAGCCTTTGGTATACCAGGCGCGAGTGGAATTAGGGGCAAACTCCAGGGCTTTGTTGTGGGAGCGATCGCCTCTTCACACCGCTGCAACCGCCTCAGTGTAATCGCCCGATTAATCCAGACTGTTGGGTTGTTGGGCTGAAGCTGAAGCGCTTTGTCGTAGGATTTCAGCGCATCTTCGTAGCGCCCTTCAAAGTAAAATGCTTCTCCCTCGGTGGCGTGATCGTCTGCGGTCAGCAGCAACTCTGGAGCCGCAGACTTCAGCGCATTTAACTGTTCGGTCAATTCTTGAATGCGTCGCTTGACCTCCGGAGAAACGGTGTCTTGCTGGGATGGGGATGGGGTTAAATTATCGATCGCCTGGACAATTTGCTCTTTAAACAGACTTTGTAAATTTGAGATCTGGTCAATGAATCCACGTTTTAGCGTCTCAATTTCCTGGTTAAATCGCTTAGCCTGCTGCGCCAACTCTGAGGTTACTTCTTCCGTCAGTTGTCGCTCGACCTCTTCTTGCAGTTGCTTGCGCGTTTCTGAAACAATTTGATTAATCACACTGCGACGCAGCAGCAGCAGCCCGATCGCTGCAAAAATAGGCAGCAGTGTCAGCACAGTTAGCAGAATGTTAATCAAGTCTGTGCTGTTATCGAAGGCGCGATCGACCTCTGACTGAACGAGCCTCTGAATCTCGCCATTATTTTCCAGATTTTCCTCGATCGCCTCTCGAATGCGCTCTGCCTCCCGAAATTCTTCTAGTTCCTGTCGCTCCTGTTCAGACAGTGAGGCAGGTGACGGTTCAGTTTGCGCGATCGCTCCAACAGTTGATGAACCCCAAGTTACAGCACCGCTCAGCACCAGGCAAACAGAAAAAACCCAGGTAGCTCCCCAATGTTGACTCATGCCATTCAGTAAAGAAGGATTGTGTCTAAATTAGCAAGCAGCGGGTATGAACGTTAAAAATTCGTTTGGTTCAGGACTTACTGCCCTACAAAACAAGGGGCTTAAGCCCCTTGTTAACGTGGCGATCGCCCGTAGAGATGCGATAAATAATCATCTCTAGAGGGCGAATACTCTGCCTTTGTAGGATTATTTTGGAAATTTCCTAAGCCTGGGAAGCGATCGCCACAGCTGATCCACATATTCCGCGACAATCTGCCGGAACTGGTCGCCCTCAACGGTTTCCTGATCTAACAGCACGTCTACCAGGCGATCGATCAGAGCGCGATTTTCTCGGATAATTCGGCGGGCTTGCTCATAGCAGTTAAAGACAATCGATCGCACCTGACGGTCGATCTTAGTCGCCATTTCCTCAGAATATTCGCTGTGACGGGTCATCAAATCTCGTCCCAGGAATACTTCACTGCTGCCCCCTTCCAGGGCAACGGGGCCGAGATCAGACATTCCGTAGAGCGTCACCATTGAGCGGGCGTAGTTTGCCACTGCACGAATATCGCCCGATGCACCGGCCGTCACCTCATCGTGGCCAAAAACTTCTTCCTCAACGGCTCGACCACCCAGTGCAACCGTAATCCGATCCAGAAAATTAGCGCGGCTGTGCAGTCCGTCGTCGATGCTTTCCTGGTTCAGCAGCGGCTTCGCAAAGCCCCCAATGCCGCCCGAACGGGGAATAATCGTCACCTTGTCAAGCGGGTCAGTGTTTTTCAACAACGTCATGAGCAGAGCATGACCCACTTCGTGATAGGCAACCAGGCGCTTTTTCTTGCTGTCGAGCAGGGGCATCAGGCTCATGCCGATCGTGATTCGGTCGATCGCATCGTCAATTTCGAGATTGCCAATCGAGTCCTTTCGTCGTCGTGCCGTGAGAATTGCCGCTTCGTTCAGCAGGTTTGCCAGGTCAGCGCCAGAGAAACCAGGAGTTTTGACGGGCGATCGCTCCAGAGACACTTCCT
>JAAUTN010000306.1 GCA_012031415.1 Leptolyngbyaceae cyanobacterium SM1_4_3
CGATCTCAAATGTATGAGGTCGTCATCAGTTGTGTTTGTGGTTTAGTACGTCTACGGGTGCAGTATGGCTAAAATCCGAGCTTTGGTAGTTCAACCTGCCCATTTTTCTTATTTCTGAAGAGGTCTACTACACCAGAACATTAGATAGTCAGAAAATGCGATAGTTTGCCTCATATTTTGCCTTATATACTGAGGGCGATCGCCACTTCATCCTCCAATTAAATTGTTTTATGAAAGTACGGGACGTAATCAAACAATTGGGGAGAGATGGCTGGTATCTTGCTAGAACTAAAGGTAGTCATCGTCAATTTAAGCACTTAACCAAACGTGGAACTGTTACGGTATCAGGAAAACTAAGCGTTGATGTCCCGATTGGTACGCTGAAGAGTATATGGCGGCAAGCCCAGCTTGAGGAAGAAGGCAAGGAGGAAAATTAATGCGATATGGCGTAGTGATTGAGCAGGGAGAGACTAGCTACGGTGCTTACGTTCCTGACCTGCCGGGTTGTGTAGCAGTTGGGGAAACCCTAGAGGAAGTTAAGGAATTAATTGCTGAGGCAATTCAGTTTCATTTGGAGGGTTTGCGAGAAGAGGGTGTAGCTGTGCCTGTGCCAACCAGCATTTTTGAGTATATAGAAGCTTGAGGTGAGGGGCGATCGCCCCCCAAATCGCTTACCCTAAAAGAAAGCTATACAGCAACACGGCAACCGACGATGACTTCAACCCAAGTCTTGCCTGAAGATGAATTGTTGGTTTTGAAGCTAGAACCGATTATTTCCCTAACGGATGAACAATTTTTTGAACTCTGTCAGCTTAACCGAGACTTACGGATTGAGCGAACGACTGATGGAGAATTGCTGATTATGCCTCCGACGGGTGGAAACACGGGCAATCGCAACCTTGAGATTGAAGGACAGCTTTGGCTGTGGAATCGTCAAACAAAGTTGGGAAAAGCTTTTAACTCTTCAACGGGCTTTAAGCTGCCAAATGGGGCAGAGCGATCGCCCGATGCTGCCTGGATAAGGTTAGAACGGTGGGAAACGGTTCCCCAAGATCAGCAAGAGAAATTTGTTCCGCTATATCCTGATTTTGTAGTGGAATTAAAGTCACCAACAGATAGCCTAACGGTACTTCAAAACAAGATGGAAGGATACATCCAAAATGGCGCTCAGCTAGGTTGGCTGATCGACCGAAAGCAACGCAGGGTCTATATTTATCGCGCTCAAACAGCCGTGCAATGCCTTGAGAATCCTTCTACTTTAGACGGCGAACCCGTGCTGTCTGGATTTATCCTTGACTTGAGTGAAGTCTGGTAAGTTGATATGACTCAAGCCGCTGCTCAGCCAATCACTTTTGACCAATTTTTGCAGCAGTATCCAGAGGATGGAGGGCGCTATGAACTGCTTAACGGGGCGATCGCCGCAATTCGTCCAATAGGTCAACCTGAAGAAGTAGCAGGTTTCATTGCGGATCAAATTACCTTAGAAATTTATCGGCTAAATCTTCCTTATTTTGTACCTCGAACCTGTTTAGTTAAACCTTATCGAGAGAATTTTGGATACCTGCCCGATATTGTTGTGCTTGATCAACAGGCCATTGCCGCAGATCCTTACTGGCAGAAGTATTCAACAATTTCGATAGGCAGTTCTGCGCGGCTGGTCGTGGAAGTTGTCAGCACAAATTGGCGAGATGATTACCTGACTAAGTTGGCAGACTATGAGAGCTTAGGAATTCCTGAGTACTGGGTTGTAGATCATAGAGCGCTGGATGCGGCTCGGTATATTGGTTCGCCAAAATTGCCTACTCTATCGGTCTACTGCTTAACTGAGGACAACGAATACCAGGTGGAGCAGTTTCGAGCAGAACGGGTACGGTCGGGTGTATTTTCAGAGGGGTCACTTACGGCTCAGCAGATGATGAGTGCTAGAAAATAGGCGATCGCCTCAGTAAAATTGCGGGTTTGTTTATTTCGTTTGCATAAAGGGCATCCTCAAAAAGAGTAAATTTAGCTTAAACAAGGCTTATTTAGGGTCATGGGTGCATCTATGCTGCGGAAATTTATCTACGGCTTGCTGTTTCTGATTTTTTTGGTGCTGCCGCTGGTGGGTTCGGTTTGGCGCGTGGATCTAGATTCAAGAGAGCAGGCTACAGTACCTCGCACTGCATTTGTGCATCTATTTGAGTGGAAGTGGGAGGATGTAGCGCAGGAATGTGAGAGCTTTTTGGGTCCAAAAGGGTTTGCAGCTGTACAGATTTCGCCTCCAAATGAACACGCGGTGATTGCTAGAGAGGGCTATCCCTGGTGGCAGCGCTATCAGCCTGTGAGCTACAAAATTAAAAGTCGCAGTGGCGATCGCACCCAGTTTACTCACATGGTTGAACGCTGCCGCGCCGCAGGGGTAGAGATATACGCTGATGCCGTCATCAATCATATGTCCGGCGAACTCAGCGGTAAGGGCAGCGCAGGCTCAACATTTACTAAATATCATTATCCACGACTGTATGAATCCCGTAATTTCCACTCCTGTCGGCGAAACATTGAAGACTATGGCAACCATGAGCAAGTGACAACCTGCGAACTTTCTGGTTTGCCAGATCTAAAAACTGGCTCAAGCTATGTCCGCCACCAAATCGCAAATTATCTGATTGATCTGGTCAATCTGGGCGTAACCGGATTCCGAATTGATGCTGCTAAACATATTCACACTAAGGATTTAGGAGCAATCTTAAGCCTGGTGCAAAAGTCTGTGACGACTCAATCTTACATCATGCAAGAGGTGATTGATCCGGGTACTGAAGCAGTTCGTAAATCTGAATATTACAGTCACGGAGATGTGTATGAGTTTGAATATGGTCGGCTAGTTGGCGCAAAGTTTTTGGGATTGGAGGGACAAAACTTATCCCAACTGGAAACGCTGGGCGAGGGATGGGGACTCGCTCCGAGCGATAAGGCGATCGTGTTTATTGACAATCACGATAAACAGCGAGGACATGGTGGCGGCGGCAATTATCTCACTTACAAGCATGGCAGGCTTTATGAGTTAGCCAATGTATTCATGTTGGCGCATCCCTACGGCTACCCTGATCTGATGTCGAGCTATACCTTTTCGGATTCAGAACAGGGGCCACCTGCTGATGCAAATGGCAATACTCGTAGTGTTTATCACAGTGGCCAAGTGAGTTGTTTTGAAGAGTGGCAGTGTGAACATCGGTGGCAGGCGATCGCCAATATGGTCGGCTTCCGCAATCACACCTCAACCAATCCACTCACTCACTGGTGGAGCAACGGTGCCAATCAAATTGCCTTTGGTCGAGGAGATCAAGGGTTTGTCGTAATCAATCGTGAGTCCGATCGGTTCACTCACACCTTGCAAACTGATATGGCTCCGGGCACCTACTGCAATATAATTGAAGGTGAGTTGAATGCAGATGGAACAGGCTGTACTGCGACGGGAGCAAATGCAACGGTGACTGTTGATCGTCATAGACGAGTGACTGTAGCTGTTGAGGGGATGGGGGCGATCGCCATTCATAGAGGCGCAAAGGTTTCCTGATACGTAACTGATGCACATTAGAAACCATTAAGCAGGAGTTTGCGCTGACTCATAGGGTTGAATGAGAATTTCAGCCGGAATTCCCAGTTCTTGATTCAGCTTCCGAATCATCTCCAAAGTCAAGGAACGTTTACGAGATAGCACCTCAGATACCCTAGCGCGACTGCCAAGACATGGCTCCAAATCACGACGCGACCAGCCACGAGTGTCCATATAGTATTGAATCGCTTCAATGGGATCAGGGACTGTAATAGGGAAGTGTGCTTTCTCGTAGGCTTCTACTAATGTGCTTATCACATCTAATCGATCGTACTCCGGAGTATTAGGAGCAGCATTAAACAATAGCTCAATTTCTTGAAGAGCTTCCTGGTAATCCTTTTCAGTTCTGATTGGGCGTAGCTCCATATATCCAACCTCTGTCTAAATTGTTTCTGCGTCTACCTTGTCATACTCGGCGTGAGTACTAATAAATCGAACGAAAATGATACTAATGTCGTAGCGAATTGCCACGATTAGCCTATAAGTATTACCTTTGATATTAAAAACAACACGATTACTGGCAATGATACTTGCGTTACGATGGGCAGCTTTAATGTCGCTTAGACTTTTCCAGTTGGTATGAGATGCTTCGTAGTACCAAGTTTTTAGTGCTTCTTTGGCATCTGGATGAACTTCCCAGAAGTCTTCTAGGGTACTGCGGGACAAGATACGCATAGAAACTATAATAACTTGCTCCCACTGCGGGATCAAAAACACCCGTAGAAGCAGCGATCGCTCTCCTGGTATTTCTGAATCAAGCTTTTTAGTCAAGAGACAAGTAGCGATCGCATCCTGCTCATCCACAGGTGAGGTTTTTAGTGAGGCGATCGCCCCACTGACGTAGGATTGCCCACTGAAACAGTTCAGCGACGGTCATAAATGAAAGTGACAGTTCCTGTCCGCTTAAAAGTGGCAGGTAAGGATCAGCATAGTCGCCCTTTGAAGATGAAGGAGGCAATGTCAGTGTCGATCAGAACAAGACTCATGGGAGATTGGTTAGCTTACCTCTTGGCGCTGTTGTCTCAGGAAAGTAAGGAAGTCCTCAATTGAGTCCTCTTCAGGCCAAAAGTCAGCGGTGTGAGCTTTGAGGTTCTGAAAGGTTTTGGGAGTTTGAGTGGCGAGTAACTGTTCGAGCGTAGTGCCTTGCCAAAATTGAGTGCTGAGCGTTTTGAGGTCAGTTTGGGTTGAGATTGAATCGCTTTGGGTGAGGATTTGCAGCAATTGCTGGCGCTCTGTATGTGAGAGCGATTGAATGGCGGCGATCGCAGCCTGAAGCTGTGGGGTCATAATTCAGCCTCACGATAACTTCCCTCCATGCTATCTAAATTCAAGGGTACCGACTTTGCCCCCACCCAACCTAACCACCGTTCTGCTGTTTGACTTGCTGCAACAACTCCTGAACAGATAACACAGAGATAGGTGAACTTAGAAAACCTTGAGCATCACGAGTGACAATCGCGTCTAAACCTTGAGTAACTGCGCTAAAAATCTGGACAGCGTCTTCAAAATCATTCAGTCCAGAGTCAAAGGCTAATTCTAAAACAGTTCGATCAACTGGACAAATCGCCATAGCGGTCAATGTTTCCGAGACAGCTTGCCGCGCCTGCTCAACATCACGGGTATGCCTACGGGCAATGTAGAAAATATCTGTTAGTGTTGTTGCTGTAATATAGCCAACAACTTCCTCCTTATCGATCGCCTGAAACAGCATTTCTGCGTTTTGGGAGAAAGGCTCTCGCTGTAGCAGGAAATCTAGAACAATATTGGTATCAACTAACACTCTCACTGGAGATACTTCTCCACTCGTCGCTCTTCCAACATCGCTGCTACCTCTTCATCAGTTGGTGAAGGTCGCTCTGTTTTTAACAATCCTCTCATCCGTTGAATTGCAGCAGAGCGGTCAGGCTGAGTAATGGTTGTATTTTGAAGGGATTCAACGATTGCAGAGATCAGCGCAAGGCGATCGCTAGGCGGCAAATTGAAGATTTGTGCTTTCAGTTCTTGTGACAACATAAGCAGATCCCAAATTTCAAGGAATTAACGTCTAGTATGAGCGATCTCATCTTTGATAAACAAGTTGATGTTTACAATATTCTTCCCAGCCACTTGTTTACTTTCCAGAAGGTGATTGCTGGGACTAATTCTCCTATGCCTGTTCGCCTCCTGTTCATTCGCAGGTAAAGTTTTGAGCGGGCGATCGCCGACTGATGTAGGATCGCTTGGGGTGAGGATTTGCAGCAATTGCTGGCGCTCTGTATGTGAGAGCGATTGGATAGCGGCGATCGCAGCCTGAAGCTGTGGGGTCATGATTCAGCCTCACAATAACTTTTCTCTATGCTAGCTAAGTTTAAGTGTACGGGCTTCTTTGCTACTGCAATCCGAATCAAGCTCTTCCTATTTCGCATAATTTTTTGGGAGATGCTTTGCTTGACTAGAAAATCGCATCAAGCATCTTCAAACTGCTATCCCAACCCAAAGATGAAGTCAGCTAACGACCCCATTCAGCCGCTGTAGACAACTTTTAAAACCTAACCGACCATATTGATGCTTTCTGGGACAGCGACTTTATGGGGAGACGAGCGCTATTCTAATTAAGGCTCTACCAACTTTCGATATATCTAAAGCCGAATGTAGCTATTACATCAAATCCTTCAAAAAATCAGGTAAATCAACATCAACAGGCTCATCTACAGATATAGTCGGCAACCCGCTTAACTCCTCTAATTCCTTCACTTTTCTAATTAAAATTTTAATCAAGGCTCCATTTTTATCGAGTTCAAATATATCGTCCTTATCTAAAACAACAACTTTCTTACCGCTTCTTGCGTGGAATAGTACTTGGCACAACCGAGCATGCTTAACACAAACAACTCGATTGTCGCCACGCTTAGGAAACCCAGCAGCACCTTTTATTGTGAAGAATATACCGAGACCAACTGTACTATAAAACTCTAAGTTCATGATGCTACATAAACGAGCAAATTGAGGACTAGAAACGGAATCCCCTATTGCTTTTGCCTCAATGAGAATACCGCGATAATTCTGCTTTTTATCGGCATCTCTAAGATAGAGTCGATCACAAACAATCTCCCATTCGGCATTATCCCCACTAACTAGTAGGTCATACTGATGACTAGCTGATTGATAGCTTTTGATTTCAGAATATCCTGCTAACCCTTTGAATGAGAGGACAAGAATCTTCTCCAATAAATACCCTGCCTTCTGTCTTTGTTCTTTTGTCGGCTTCTTTATTTCTAAAAAAGTTTTTAGTTGATTTAAATAATGCAGAATTTGAGAGTCAGGAGTATATAACCAATTGATAAGCTCATCAGACTCAGGGCTATCTTTTTTTAAGAATTTTAGCCCTAAAGCGATCATTTCATATGCTTCTCTACTATTTTCAGGTTTACTAATACTCATCTAGCTCATTTGTCTTATTTCCTAAACAAATTCAACTGATATTTCAGTTTCTGCCATCACGTCAAGCTTCAATTCGTCATAGTTGTAAATTGTTACTTCACAATAAGGACAAACGTAAGGTAACTTTGGCATTCCCTCTCGGAGAGGGACACGATCAACAAATGTTTCTGAACAGTTATGGTAGATGAGTAGCCAGTTCCGACAATAACCATCAGCAGCTAAAACTGCCAAGATCGCAATAACCTGAGAGTATTCAATCCCAAGCTTAATCGCCAACTCACGCGGCTGTGCAGTTTGAAGCGGTTTGCTAAAATGTTCGTTCAGGAGAGACTTATGGCGACCTGAAAGAAAAGTTAATCTGTCTTCACAAACCAGGCGAGTCATGATTCTAACCTTAGTTTTCCAGTTCGGAGAGGAGAAAATTTAAGGCTTGTGAACTTCCTCCATAATTTCCCGTGAAGCAGTGCAAATGTTGAAGAGAGTCTTGGGGCGAGGGGCTAGGCCCGTTAGCAAAATAGCAATGTGCCCGGAAAAGCCCTATTCGCTTATTTTCAGTCTCAGGCACTCCATCCAAACTAAATTCATATGATTTTGTTCCCCACTCTTGAATTAATGTTCTTAATAAAGAACTTTCAACAGAGCTAACTAATTCTGCTGTTTCTTGTATTTTAAGGGAACTTAGCGCTGAGGATGCTAGTTGCTTTGATAAAGCTTGCAATCCCCTCATCTGAAGCTTTTCCTGGTCAAACGCCCCGGTACTATGAGCGTTTAAGGCTACTCCACGGTTATCAGCTCGAATCCTTAAATGTCGCCAAATATACTGAGAGTCAGTGAGATATTTGTCCCAGAGGTGTTGTAGAACAAGTTGATGGAGAACCGGATGTTGCCAATTAGCTTTACATTGTTGTGCAAGTTCACCAAAAAACTGAGGGATATAACGCCAGTAGGGAAACTGCATTAGCGATTCGATTTGTTGATCGTATAGTCCTGTTTTTAATTCGTTATGACGAAAACCATTCCAGGACAAGGCTATATAATTTGTTCCAAGTTCTGCAAGAACAGTCCACCGAATTTGGTATGCTGCTACCGACTGTGCTTGCTCTGCAATTTCACCTTCAGATCCCCCTTCTGCCTGGTAAACCTGCTCATAAAAGGGAACTTTATGAGTGCGAATATACCATCTGCGAGTGGTTTCTAAATCTCTGATTGGTCCGTACCATCCTTCTTCTCCAAAATCAGTTAGTAGATTGCTATAGCAATCCTAAATCATTCATGAGAAACAGCCATAGGTGAAAAGCTTCGGGAAGACAAAGACCTGTTGATGTGTAACGAACTCAAACAGATACTTGACGATATTGAACGACGTGCAGAGTTGAT
>JAAUTN010000307.1 GCA_012031415.1 Leptolyngbyaceae cyanobacterium SM1_4_3
CCCTCCAGGTTTCTCTGAGCATGGCTGTTGCAGTGGTTCCAGAAGGTTTACCAGCGGTGACTTACGGTCACGCTGGCGTTAGGAACGCAGCGAATGGTGCGACGTAATGCCCTGATTCGCAAGTTGCCCGCTGTTGAAACACTGGGTTCTGTCACCACGATTTGTTCTGATAAAACAGGCACACTCACCCAAAACAAGATGGTGGCTCAGGTGGTTCACACGCCCAGCGCTACCTATGAAGTCACGGGTAACGGATACACTCCAGAAGGAGAGTTTGTGCAGCCGAAGGACAAGTCGCAAAACCCAAAAGCCAGCTTAGAGTTACACACATTGCTGGTTGCGTGTGCGGTCTGCAATGACGCAGTTCTCAAATCTGAACCTGGCAACATCTGGACGATTGTGGGTGATCCGACTGAAGGTGCATTGCTGACGCTGGCAGGCAAGGCGCAGATCTATAAAGCCCAAATTGAACACTCCTTTCGCCGCGTCGGTGAGTTTCCTTTCTCCTCTGAACGCAAACGCATGAGCGTCATTTGTTCCGTAGAGATTGACGTGTGGCAAGCCGCAAGCCAGGAATTCACTTCTATTTCCTATTCTCCAAGCGCTGCACCCTATTTGATGTTCACGAAGGGATCACCAGAACTGGTGCTGAACCGCTGCAACTCGGTTTGGTTGGGTCATCAGGCTGAACCTTTGTTAGTGGAACAGCGATCGCACATCCTACAGCAGAATGAGAGCCTTGCTCGTCGCGGCATTCGGGTACTAGGCTTGGCAATGCGGAATTTGGACAGTTTACCTTTAGCAGATGATGAAGAATCGACAGAACAAGATCTGATCTGGTTAGGACTGGTGGGAATGTTAGATGCACCCAGACCAGAAGTGCGCTCTGCGGTTGCCCTTTGCCGTCAGGCGGGTATCCGCCCAGTGATGATTACGGGCGACCATCAATTGACTGCAATGGCGATCGCCGCCGATTTAGGAATTGCCTCAGAGGGTGCCCACGCCCTCAGTGGTCAAGAGTTAGAGCGTTTATCTCAAGCTGAACTGGAAACCGTCGTGCCAGAGGTGAGTGTCTACGCTCGTGTTGCTCCAGAGCATAAGCTGCGGATTGTGCAAGCACTTCAGAAAAATGGTGAGTTTGTAGCCATGACGGGCGATGGAGTGAATGATGCGCCTGCGATTAAACAAGCCGATATTGGAATTGCAATGGGCATTACAGGCACAGATGTTAGCAAAGAAGCCAGCGATATGGTGCTGCTTGATGACAACTTTGCCACAATCGTCGCAGCAACCGAAGAGGGGCGAGTGGTTTATACCAACATTCGTCGATTCATCAAATATATTCTGGGATCTAACATTGGCGAAGTGATCACGATTGCGGCAACGCCCATTCTGCTGGCAGGAGAAAGTGTACCGCTCACTCCCCTCCAGATTCTCTGGATGAACCTGGTGACAGATGGAATACCCGCTCTAGCCCTAGCCGTTGAACCACCAGAACCAGATGTGATGCGCCGTCCTCCTTTCAATCCGCAAGAGAGCATCTTTGCCAGAGGGCTAGGAAACTACATCGTGCGGGCTGGCATCATTCTGGCGCTGATCACAATCACCATGATGATGACTATCTTCCCCTTTCGGCAAGCGTTTGGCGGTGATCCAGCAGCATGGAAAACAATGGTGTTTACCACTCTCTGTTTGGCCCAAATGGGACACGCACTGGCGATTCGTTCCCAAACTCAACTTACGTTAGAACTCAATCCTTTCTCCAATGTCTATATCTGGGCGGCAGTCATCGTCACAACCTTACTGCAACTGGCGCTAATCTATGTTGAACCTTTGCGTAACTTCTTTGGCACTCACTGGCTATCGCCGCTGCAATTAGCAATTTGCGTTGGCTTTAGTGCCCTGGTTTTTGTTTGGCTGGAGGGCGAAAAACTATGGCTGCGATGGGTTCAAACTCGCCGTACTCATTGAGTTGGGGCGATCGCCTCCTCACCCATTCTGCAAACAGAGCAACGTCAGACGTTTAGTAAGTTTTAATCCGTTCATGAGGAATATCACGATGCGAACAAAAATGATTGGTTTACTACTATTCCTGGGAGTCTTAATGCCACTGCAAGCCTGTCGGACCCCTCAAACACCTGCACCTGAGGAAGCGGTTGAGCAGGAGGAGGAGGAACAGGAAGAAGAGGAGGAACAGGAAGAAGAGGAGGAACAGGAAGAAGAGGAGGAACAGGAAGAGGAGGAATAGATACAACCCTTTTCGAGGCTGTTCAAGATTTTGTGCTGAACAGCTTTGAATTGAAATTCAGACTCAAAGCCTGATTGACTGACAAAAGTGCTGGAAGGCGCATTCCACCGTAGGGGCAGGTTTCGCTGAACCCTTGATGTTATGCCAATTACAGGTTTACCAAACCTGCCCTACAAAGTTTTGTCAGCCAATCAGGACTCAAAGCTAAAACTCGTTAAAACGAGTTGAAATGGACTTTTAGTGAGCGTTCCAGTCAGGTTCAACTGACTTGGGCTATTAGCCCGGAATTGATTCCAGGGCGGGGTGTTGGGTAACTACCAGCTTGAACTTAAAGCTACAAGAGAATTTACTTCCCTACTGAGGTGCATTATGACAGTCAAAACTGTACAACCTCCATTAAAATTTATTCCTCCTGCTTACAATTCCTGGGTGGTCAATGGAGTGCAACATCTGCTTCCGCTCTGGTTGTCCTACCGTAATGGAATTAGTCATGTTCAGACTGATCATCTCGACCGATTAGTGGATATGTACGAACAGTTTCAGTCTGGTAAAGTTCGATTTTTAATTGCTTTTCGGCACCCCACCCTGGATGATCCACCGTGTTTGTATTACCTGCTTTCTCATCTGGTGCGATCGCAGGCTGCTCGGAAAAATATTAAGTTGCGCTATCCGATTCATGCCCATTTTCTATACGATCGGGGCATTCCGCTTTGGGCCGGCCCAGCCGCAGGATGGCTACTGGCTCGGATGGGAGCAACCCCCATCCAACGCGGTAAAGTTGATTTAGTGGGATTGCGATCGGCGCGGTACCTATTCGCCAAAGGTTCCTTTCCCCTGGCTGCTGCCCCAGAAGGAAGTATCAACTGTCAAAGTGAGCGACTGAATCCACTGGAGCCGGGCATCGCTCAGTTAGGATTTTGGTGTGTAGAAGATTTACTCCAGGAAGGACGATCTGAGCAGGTGATGATTTTGCCGATTGGCATTCAATATCACTATGTCCATACACCCTGGCGCACTCTAAACGCACTATTGAGTCAGATGGAAGCAGAATGCGGTTTATCTGACACTCAACATTGGAAATCTCAAAAACCACAGAGTCAAGAGGCTGAGTTGTGTCAACGGCTCTTGCACTTGATGGAACATCTCTTATCTCTATTAGAAGAGTTTTACAATCGGTTTTTCCATCAACCTTTGTCAGGTATTGGTAGCATTGACGATCGCCTTCAAACATTGGTCAAAGCCGCCTTAAGTCTGGCAGAGCAGGGATTTGGGCTGCAAGCAAAAGGAGATTTGCTAGAGCGTCGTCATCACATTGAACAGGCAGGGTGGAACTGGACCTATCGCAAGGACCTTCCTAACCCAACTCATCTACTCCCCGTAGAGTACGGATTAGCAAACTATGCTGTGGAATTATCTAATCTCAATATGTGGCATATGCATCTTGCAGAAACGCTGTTAGCAATCAGTACACGGTATGTGCAGGAAAAACCTAACATAGAGCGATTGTCCGAAACGACACTGCTGGTTTGGCAGGCGATCGCCCACCTCAAAGGAAACCACTCAACCAGCAAACGCCCTTACCTGGGACGACGACAGGCACATATCTCAATTGGGAATGCACTCTCTGTATCCGATCGCTGGGATGCCTACCGCACAGATCGTCGTCAAGCCGTTACCAGCCTTACCCAAGATCTACAGCAAGCGTTGGAAAATATGCTCCCCACCGTGCCTCCAACTCCTCAAGTCACTCCTTTAGCCAGTTAGAAGCTATTTGATTGAGTAAATTCACAAATCATGATTTAGCCATGAAGATTTTTAAGAGAAAAAGGCGTTATCTATTGGGCACTCTTCTCTTAATTTTAATTCTGCCTTTATTGGGTGCCATTCTTCCCAGAAGATGGTACGCGACCGTGCAGCAAAGTTGCACCTATCGAGTTTGCGTTGTTCGGTCTGGATATCATTCCAGGATCTTAGTGCCAACTCAGACTCAAAATTTTGATTGGCACGATTACTTGAATTTGTATGATGCCAATGAGACTGCTTCTACATACACTTATTTAGGGTTTGGCTGGGGAGAGCGTGAGTGGTATGTAAGTCCTCCCACTCCGGACAACCGAGAGTTTCGTGATGCTTTGAGAGCATTGTTTTTGCTGAATGCATCGGCATTAAAAGTACAGAGATATACTGAGTTTCCTCAACATTATGAAACCAAGTGTGTTGGAGTCACCCCAGAGAATTATTTGAACTTGATGGAATTTATTCAAAATTCTTTTCAAAGGAACTCACAGGGCGAAAAGATTAAACTTGCCAGTGATGCTCAGTCGAAAAGCACTTTTTATGAAGCAAAAGGAATCTATTTTTTGTTGAACAATAGCAACAACTGGACAGCGAAAGGATTGGAAAGTGCTGAGATCAATACACCCGTTTGGGCAAGTCATGCTATTACGATTATGTTTCATCTGGTAGATACCTGTTAATTCGTAAGATGGCTATTCATTCTTTGATTGCACACGACAGGGGATGAGTTTCCTACTAAAACACAAGAGATTTCAGCAATGACAGATAGCTCTTTATTGGTACAATCGTCCGGGGCTGAAAATGGCAGCCTCAGCGCCATCTCATTCGATGAACAGAACAGGGCGTTCGATTTATTTTTGGTTCCTTTGCCCTGGTTTCAGTTGGAACGACCATCGGAGTTATCTCGACTCTAATCTTTGAAACCTTTTCATTTTTTCAGGAGGTTCCGCTGTGGCGCTTCCTCACCGATACGCAATGGACTCCCCTGTTTATCAATCCCACCTATGGGATTGTCGTATTGATGAGTGCGACCGTGATGATTGCAGCGATCGCCCTACTCGTAGCCATTCCTCTGGGTTTACTGTCTGCCACTTGCCTCAGTGAGTATGCACCTCCTCAAGTTCGACGCTGGCTCAAGCCCATCCTAGAATTGTTCCGGGGCTACAGTCCTTTAATGCTTTGAGTGCTGGAATCGTTGTAGGCATCGCAATTATGCCTTTAGTTGCCTCACTCAGTGAAGATGCCATTTATGCGGTACCGCAAAGCTTAAGACAAGGAGCCTATGCGCTGGGTGCAACGAAGCGGGAAACGGTATTGGGTGTTGTTCTACCTGCTGCACTTTCAGGAATTGTTTCTGCCTGTCTATTAGCAATGTCACGAGCGGTGGGCGAAACCATGATTGTCTCGATCGCCGCTGGACAAAATCCACGCCTGACGCTTGATCCACGAGTTTCTGTTGCCACAATGACCGCATTCATTGCTCAAGTCAGCCTGGGAGATACACCCGTCGGCTCAATCGAATACAAAACAATCTTCGCGGTCGGCATGACTCTGTTCCTCATGACTTTGTCGCTCAATATCTTTAGTTTCTGGTTTGTCAAACGTTTCCAGGAGAAATACGAATGACACCTTTTGAATCCAACCTCTCATCCACAGATACAACCTCATCCTCGGTTTTCTACGCATCTTTGTCTGCTCGTCATCGGTTAGATCAGGTATTCGCAGTAGTCGTTTGGATAGCTGTCCTGATTGCCCTTGCCGTTCTAACGAGCCTCCTGCTTGATGTCACGATAGATGGGCTACCCCGCCTCAGTTGGGATTTTCTCACGAGCCTTCCTTCTCGCAATCCTGAGCAGGCTGGAATTTTATCAGCCCTGGTCGGCAGTCTGTGGCTACTGGGACTTGTCGTTTGTATTGGACTCCCCATCGGCATTGGTGCAGGCATTTTTTTAGAGGAATTTGCCCACCGTTCTTTCCTCATCAGCCTGATCGAAATCAACATCGGCAATCTAGCGGGAGTTCCTTCAATCATCTATGGGCTATTGGGTCTGGAAATGTTTGTCCGATTGCTGGAATCGATTACTGGCGGACGGGCTGTTCTGTCAGGCGGGTTAACTCTGTCACTGTTGATCATGCCAATTGTGATTGTTGCAACTCGTGAGGCATTGCGAGCCGTGCCCAGTAGTATTCGAGAAGCGGAATATGCGTTAGGTGCTGGACGCTGGCAAATTGTGCGAGAGCTTGTGTTACCTCAAGCCTTTTCAGGTATCCTCACAGGCTCAATCCTGGCAATGTCACGGGCGATTGGTGAAACCGCTTCTCTCATTACGATCGGCGCACTCACTTTTATTGCATTTCTGCCTCCATTGTCTTTTGAAGGTTTACGCACTCCTTTCACAGCTTTGCCAATTCAGACCTTTAACTGGATTTCTCGTCCTCAACAGGGTTTTCATACTAATGCAGCAGCCGCAGTTATTGTGTTAATGGTTGTACTGCTATCGATGAACGCAACAGCTATTTTCCTAAGAGACCGATTTCGACGAAATCAGTCTCCCCTCACATAACGGAGACAGCAAGGATGATTGATATAATTCGTTAATCCTTTTAACCGAGCCGTTCTCCCTATCTCTTTTAGCTAGATGCGCGTTCTACTTGTTGAAGATGAACCTGGCATGACACAATTCATCTGTCAGGGATTAAATGAAGTCAGCTATGCGGTGGATGTAGCAGTCGATGGATGCACGGGTCTAGACTATGCGCTTTCGTCCGACTATGATGCGCTGATCTTGGACATTATGCTGCCTAAGATGGATGGGTTACAACTCCTGCGGAAGTTGCGGAATGAGGGCATCACAACCCCGGTATTACTGCTTACCGCTCGTGATGAAGTGGACGATCGCGTTCAGGGACTTGATGCAGGAGCAGATGATTATCTGGCTAAGCCCTTTGCGTTTCCAGAACTGCTGGCGCGTCTCCGAGCGCTACTGCGCCGTCCGCCGCTACAGCTCAACCCCATCTTGCAGGTTGCAGACTTGGAGATGGATGTTGCCAACCGGGTTGTGCATCGAGATGGAAAGCAGATTGATCTCAGCCCTCGTGAGTTTGCGCTGTTAGAGTACCTCATGCGCCATCCTCGCCAAATCCTGACTCGTGACCAGATTATGGAACATATCTGGAACGCTGATTTTTATGGTGAGTCTAATGTCGTAGATGTTTATATTGGCTATTTGCGACGCAAAATTGATCAGGGTGTTGACAAACCATTGCTGCACACTGTGCGCGGAGTGGGGTATCGCTTAAGTGCAAGACAGGATGAGGCATGAAGAGATTGAGCCGCATTCCTGTCAGGATACAGCTAACGGTCTGGTATGTTTTGCTATTGGGACTGACGCTAAGCGGATTCACGAGCTATATCTACTTGCGATTAGAGAACAAGCTGATGATCAAGGTTGATACTAGCCTGCAAATTGGGGCGGCCCAGGCGTTGTTATATCTTGATCCAGGAAATCGACTCGCTTTTCAAAACTCACCTAATCAACGAAGCTTGGCGATGCGATTGAGCCAGTTAGGATTTGCGGCTCGGATTATTACTCCAGAAGGGCAGGTCGTCAATGGATTTGGTCGATATCAGGATGTGCCAATTTGGGTGCCCAGCAGCGGTGGTTACAAAACGCTGGTCTCAGATGGAATTGATTGGCGCGTGATTAGTCAACCTATCATTCGGGAAGGTCGCACAATTGGCTGGCTACAAATGACTCAATCGCTTGAGGTTTTGGAGGATATTGCGAGTGATTTACCAACTGAGATCTTCTTACATCTACCATTCATTCTTTTGAGTGCAGGGTTAGGTGGGTTGTTTCTCTCAAATCGAGCGCTGCGCCCTATTCGGAATATCACTCAAACGGCTCAATCTATTACAGCAAGTGACTTAACGCAACGCATCAGCTATCAAGGTGCTGATGATGAAGTGGGTGAGTTGGCAGTCACGTTTGATCAAATGCTCGATCGCCTCCAGTCCAGCTTTGAACGGGAGCAGCGCTTTACATCTGATGCTGCCCATGAGTTACGGACTCCTCTAGCCATCATTAAGGGACGCATCAGCTTAATGCTGAGTCGCTCTCGAACTCGCGTTGAGTATGAAAAAACACTGCAAGACCTGGATCAGGAAGTTGATCGCCTGATTCGTCTGAGTAATGGGCTACTCTTGTTGGCTAGACTTGATCGGGGACAGCTACCGATTACGTTTACGACTGTAGATCTGAGCAATCTGTTGGAAATCCTGGTAGAACAGGTGCAGCCGCTGGCAGCAGCCCGACAGATCAAGCTAGTCAGTGA
>JAAUTN010000308.1 GCA_012031415.1 Leptolyngbyaceae cyanobacterium SM1_4_3
ACGTGCTGCTAAGTGCTGCTGCCAGCATGAGAATGATCAGCCCCTCACCATCCACAGAGTTCGCCGTTCTCCGATGATGATTAGCACCATGTAAGTTAAAACCAGAACTAACCCGATGTCGATTGCGGAAAGCAAGGACTGAGTCCAGCTCAGGTTTTTCAGCCATTGCTCCAGCAGAGATCCCATCTGATTGATCTAGTTATTCTTGCGTCGCGGTTTGGAAGGAGGGGGTGAAGGGATGAGGAATGAAGGATGAAACGTAGATGCAGTTCTATTGTTACTATCCAAATGTTACTGTCCAAATGGGTGCTTTAGTTAAGAGTCTTAATCCATAGAGGACAAGCGAAGCACAGGTGATTTTGTTTAACCCTTCATCCTTCATCCCTCATCTCTCATCCTTAAAACATCAGCCTTTCTGGTATGCAGTCTTGTCGCACCAAATCCTGGTAGGTTTCTCTCTGTAGGATTAGATTTGCTTCTCCCTGGTTGACTAAAACTGCTGCTGGACGAGGAATCCGATTGTAGTTAGAAGCCATGCTGTAATTGTAGGCTCCTGTGTTCATAACGACGAGGATATCTTTTGGCTGAGTTTTGGGCAGGTGAGCTTGCTTAATTACAATGTCGCCAGATTCGCAGTGTTTTCCGGCGATCGCCACCATTTCCGTACACTCTGCTGACATCCGATTCGCAACAACCGCCCGGTACACGGACTGGTAAGTAATCGGACGGGGATTGTCTGACATACCGCCATCTACACTAACGTAAGTTCGCACGCCTGGGATCACTTTTTGGCTGCCAATTGTGTAGGCGGTGACGCAGGCAGAGCCGATGAGCGATCGCCCCGGTTCAGCAACTAGCTTTGGCAAAGGAACCTGCTGAGTCTCACAGGCTTTGACGACGCTTTCACAGATTACTCGCACCCATTCGTCAATGCTAGGCGGATCGTCTGCTTCGGTGTAGCGAATTCCTAAACCGCCACCGATATCTAGTTCGCGCACAGGTAGCCCATATTGAGAGGCTTTCTCAAGCCATTGCACCATTACGCCTGCCAGGTCTTGATGGGGCTGTAGTTCAAAAATTTGAGAGCCGATATGAGCATGAAGCCCAATGCACTCTAACCTCTCTTGCTGGCTGACAAACTGAAAGACCGAATTTAGCTGGTCGAGATCAAAGCCAAACTTGCTGTCCAGGTGCCCAGTGCGAATGTATTCGTGAGTGTGGCATTCGATTCCTGGCGTGAGGCGCAGCATAATAGGCAGTGGAGAAGTTTTGCTCTGCGTCAACTCTGTCAGGGCTTGTAGCTCAAACCAGTTGTCTACTACGACAGTGCAACCAGAGGCGATCGCCCACTGCAATTCTTCCAGGGACTTATTGTTGCCGTGCAGGTAAAGCGTTTGGGGATCAACTCCTGCCTGTAGTGCTGTGTAGAGTTCTCCACCAGAAACTACGTCGATGCCCAAGCCCTCACTAGCGGCGATCGCACAAACCGCCAGACAATTCCAGGCTTTTGAGGCGTAAATTACTAGCGATTCGGCTGGGTAGTAGCGCTTGAAGGCATCGCGGTACTGGCGGCAAGCCGTCCGCAATGTCTCCTCGTCCAAAACGTAGAGCGGTGAGCCAAACTGCCGAACCAGCGCAGGCACATCGCAGCCGCCGATCTCTAAGCGGTCCTGTGAATTGATCTGAGCAGTCAGCGGTAACAGATATTGGTTGGGCGAGGGCTGAGCAGTGGTGAGATGCGGTAAATACTGACGACCAGAATTCATTCCCACAGCAGGAGTCGATACCATTACGTTTGCAATGTCCTTAAGAAAATCAGTAATTATTGGGTTCTACTGTCTAGTGTACAATTGAGGGCTGTGCATCCTTAAGTCATTCCCTCAAGGTTTGTTTGAAATTCCTCAAAATTGCTTCTCTCACTCCAGATCAACTCTCCGCTGCTGTAGAGCTAGACCAGCTTGCTCTAGGAGGATTATGGACGCTTGATGGCTATCAGCGGGAACTGGATAGTCCTAACAGCGATCTGCTGGTTTTAGAAAGTTTGGAAAGTGAGGGACTGGGGGCTGGGGGCTGGGGGCTGGGGAGGGAGGAGTCAGAAGCACAAGGGCAAAGGTTAGAAGGTTGGAATTGGAATAGAGAATTTACCTCCGCGCCATGCTCCACGCACCCATTGCTAGGAATTGGTTGCCTGTGGGCAATTTTGGAGGAGGCACACATTACCATCCTGGCAGTCCATCCTGACTATCAGCGACAGGGGTTGGGGCAGGTTTTGCTTTGGGCACTGCTGCGCTCGGCCGGGCAACGAGGTTTGGAATGGGCAACTCTAGAAGTGCGGGCTTCTAACCGAGCGGCGATCGCCCTCTATCAAAAATTTGGGTTTAGCGAAGTGGGAAAACGGCGACGCTACTATCAAGACACAGGCGAAGATGCTCTGATACTTTGGCACAACGGCTTACAGCAGCCTGACTTCCAGCAAACTCTAAAGATTTGGCAAAGTCAAGCTGGGGATCGCTTGTGCCAATCCGGATGGGGTTTATCCCCAGCTGATGAAAGCTTATATCAACCCGAAAGACCCCTTGACTTGGGGGCAACTTCATGATGTGATTTCTCTTCGGGAAGTAAAATCGATCCCTCTAGGCAAAAATTCCTACGTCAAGTAATCCGCTGGAGCTTCGGTAAGCTATACCGTTGACTGGTTGTTGCACAGATAGCAACCAGTCTGTTTCCCTATGCTAGAATCAGCAGTACCGGCACGCAGCAGGTGATGGAAAAACGCCATGTTTGAACGCTTCACAGAAAAAGCCATTAAGGTGATTATGCTTGCCCAGGAAGAAGCACGTCGCCTGGGACATAACTTCGTGGGTACAGAGCAGATCCTCCTGGGTCTGATTGGAGAAGGGACCGGCGTCGCCGCCAAAGTGCTGAAATCAATGGGCGTTAATCTCAAAGACGCTCGGATTGAAGTCGAAAAAATCATCGGTCGAGGCTCTGGCTTCGTTGCCGTTGAGATCCCATTTACACCGCGAGCCAAGCGCGTTTTAGAACTGTCGCTTGAAGAGGCTCGTCAACTGGGGCATAACTACATCGGGACTGAACACTTACTCTTGGGGCTAATCCGAGAGGGAGAAGGAGTCGCCGCACGGGTTTTAGAAAACCTGGGTGTTGACCTTTCAAAAGTCCGCACTCAGGTAATTCGGATGCTGGGTGAAACCGCAGAGGTTTCCGCTGGCGGCAGCCAGGGTCGAACCAAAACTCCAACCCTGGATGAATTTGGGGCTAACCTGACTCAGATGGCCGCCGAGGGCAAACTCGATCCCGTTGTGGGTCGCCAAAAGGAGATTGAGCGAGTTATCCAAATTCTCGGTCGCCGTACAAAGAACAACCCTGTTCTAATTGGTGAGCCTGGAGTGGGTAAAACTGCGATCGCCGAAGGTCTGGCTCAGCGCATTTCCAACAATGATATTCCCGACATCCTAGAGGAAAAGCGTGTTGTCACTCTAGATATTGGTCTGCTGGTTGCAGGCACCAAATATCGAGGTGAGTTTGAGGAGCGCCTGAAGAAGATTATGGATGAAATTCGTCAAGCCGGGAACGTCATCCTGGTGATTGACGAGGTTCACACTCTGATTGGCGCGGGTGCCGCTGAAGGGGCGATCGACGCTGCAAATATCCTCAAGCCAGCCTTGGCGCGAGGTGAACTCCAGTGCATCGGCGCAACGACCCTGGATGAGTATCGCAAGCACATTGAGCGAGATGCGGCCCTAGAGCGCCGCTTCCAGCCTGTCATGGTGGGTGAACCGACGGTGCCTGAAACCATCGAGATCCTACATGGACTGCGGGAGCGTTATGAGCAGCATCACAAACTTAAAATCTCAGATGCAGCCCTCGAAGCCGCCGCTAAGCTCTCCGATCGCTACATCTCAGATCGCTATCTGCCAGACAAAGCAATCGACCTGGTTGACGAGGCTGGCTCTCGCGTTCGCTTGATCAATTCTCAGCTTCCTCCTGCCGCTAAGGAGCTAGATAAGGAACTGCGTCAAGTCCTCAAAGACAAAGACGATGCGGTTCGTTCTCAAGACTTTGATCGGGCTGGAGAACTGCGCGATCGCGAGATGGAAATTAAGGCTGAGATTCGGGCGATCGCTCAGAGCAAGAAAACCTCAGAATCTGCTGATGGTGAAGACACCTCCCCCATCGTGGACGAAGAGGACATTGCTCAAATTGTCGCCTCCTGGACAGGTGTTCCGGTCAATAAGCTGACCGAATCTGAGTCCGAGAAACTGTTGCACATGGAAGATACCCTGCACCAACGCCTTGTCGGTCAGGAAGAAGCCGTAAGAGCAATTTCTCGTGCAATTCGTCGCGCCCGTGTGGGTTTGAAAAATCCAAACCGACCCATTGCTAGTTTCATCTTCTCTGGACCGACCGGAGTAGGTAAGACAGAACTGGCCAAGTCTCTGGCTTCTTACTTCTTTGGTTCAGAAGATGCAATGATTCGCTTGGATATGTCCGAGTTCATGGAGCGCCACACCGTTTCCAAGCTGATTGGCTCACCTCCGGGCTACGTTGGCTACAACGAAGGTGGACAGCTTACTGAAGCAGTACGCCGCCGTCCTTACACGGTTGTACTGTTCGACGAGATTGAGAAAGCGCATCCAGACGTGTTCAATATGCTGCTGCAAATTTTGGAAGATGGTCGCCTGACCGATGCCAAAGGACGCACGGTAGACTTTAAAAACACGCTGCTGATCATGACTTCTAACATCGGTTCTAAGGTGATTGAGAAAGGTGGGCAGAGTTTGGGCTTCGATGTTTCTTCTGAGAATCAGGCAGATGCTCAGTACACTCGAATTCGCTCTCTCGTCAACGAAGAATTGAAGCAGTACTTCCGTCCAGAATTCCTTAACCGTCTTGACGAAATTATCGTCTTCCGCCAACTCTCGAAGGATGAGGTGAAGGAAATTTCCGACATTCTGCTGAAGGAAGTCTTTGGTCGCTTAACTGAGCAGGGCATTACCCTGGAGGTTACAGAGCGATTCAAGGATCGCCTAGTAGAGGAGGGCTACAATCCTTCCTACGGTGCGCGGCCTTTGCGTCGAGCAATCATGCGCCTGTTAGAAGATAGTTTGGCAGAGGAAATTCTCTCTGGACGTGTCAAAGAAGGTGACACTGCTATCGTTGATGTAAACGACGATGGTCAGGTGCAGGTGCTTCAAGGTGAGAAGCGAGAGTTGCTGCCTCAAGCGGTAGATTAACCAACGGCAGTAAGCTCTGGAACTGATCAAAAATTGTGGCGGTGTGGGTAAGACCTGCACCGCCACTTTGTATAGCGGTAAGAATGAGAGATGAGTCTGAACTGACGCAAGTTAGGGCTAAGTCGAACTGATGTTAAGCAGAAGAATTGCTGTCCCCAATTAACCTTAGAATTGTTGCATCCAATTGCTTGACGTTGCCCTTATCCTTGTGTAGGAGGAACTATGACTGACCGCCCTATTATTCTTGGCATTGTTGGCGACAGTGCGGCTGGTAAAACGACTTTAACAAAGGGCATTGCTCAAGTTTTAGGAGAGGAAGACGTTACGGTAATTTGTACAGATGACTATCATCGCTACGATCGCCAACAAAGAGCCGAGATAGGGATTTCAGCTTTGCATCCAGAGTGTAACTATCTCGACATCATTCAACAACATCTGGGACTGCTTCGCACCGGGCAGGCAATTCTTAAGCCCATTTATAACCACAAGACGGGAACTTTTGACCCCCCTGTTTACGTTAAACCCAGTAAGTATGTAATTGTTGAGGGGCTGCTGGGCTACTCTACTCGTGGAATGCGAGATAGCTACGATGTCAAGGTTTACCTGGCTCCACCTGAATCACTGCGGGCTACCTGGAAAATTAAGCGAGATACTGCCAAGCGAGGCTATACCAGTGAACAGGTTTTAGAGCAATTGCAAAAACGAGAATCAGATTCGGAGGCGTTTATCCGTCCTCAGCGTCAGTGGGCAGATGTTGTAGTTAGCTTTTATCCTTCTAGTGAAGAAGCCAAGAACGACCTATTACTGAATGTGCGTTTGGTGCTGCGGCCAACGATTCCTCACCCCGAGTTAGTTCATGTTTTGAAACCCGATGGCAATCATTTGGGAGCAGCCATTCGGCTGGAGCTAGATCGGGATATGGGTAAACCTGTAGACGTTTTAGAAATTGATGGTCACGCAACTGATGAGCAGGTCAGAGAGCTAGAGCGAATTCTTTGTAATGAAGTTCCTTATTTAGGGCAGTTTTGTAGCTTGAATGGAAATCAAGCGATTGGTAAAGTCGTTGGCACAACGGGTGAGATTTTGCAAAGCCATCCTCTGGCGCTAACCCAGCTTTTGATTACTTACCATATGCTCAAAGCTGCCAAGTTGTAGAGACGTGTTTGGGTTTGAAGGCAAATTGCTTGATTGTTATGGATTCAATTTATCGAGTTTGGTTCGGTATGATCGGAGTTGCTTTAGGATGTATAGTTTCTAGCTGTACGACGGTGGCGACTAGTCAATTTGAGGCAACCGCTCTAACGACTTACACCTGGCGGACTGAGTATACGACCGATCCGAGCGATCGCCGCCGCACCCGCACCGAAGAATTTGCCACAACTTCACTGCTCAACCGCAACGGGGAACGTCCTGACGGTGCAGTAACCGGACCGGACGACCAGGGACTATGGTGGGCTGAGTTGCCGCCACGACCAACGGTGGAAGAAATGGAGGAGAGGAAGCGATCGCTTGAACAAATTGGCACTCCAGAACTGCTCAAAACCGTAGATTACTCACTCACCTACACGTCTGAGGGACAAACTCGAACGTTGCCTACCGATCATTCTGTTTATCGCAAGGCAGTCAGGGCTTATCAGGATGGGCGATCGCTGGAAGTATTGCTAGGTGTGGGCGATGCAACCGTTGAAGATGTAAATCCTCAGTAATTGCCTAATCCAGATCTCCAACTTCTCAAAGAAGTCGGAGATCTTAACCTTTTTCAAGTAAGTGCGCGGGTTTGGCAGCTTAACGCTTAACCGGAATGCCTTGATTAATGGGGGCTTCCTCGTGGGTGGTGGGGAGGCGATCGCCATTTTGAGCATTAAACCAGTGAATGGACTCTAGCGGTAATGCTAAAGTGGCTTCCTCCTTATTCCAACGCTGGTCGGACGAAACTAAAGCGCGAAGGGTTAAGTTATCTGTGCCTTTGACGCGAACACTCAGCAAATAACTCATGCCCAAGTTTTCAACCAGGAAGACTTTACCCTGAATCGTTTGTCGTTCACCAGGTTGCTCCAGACGAACGTGTTCAGGACGGATGCCTAAAACAATTTCGGGGGGCGGGGCAAATCCGCCTGGAATGGGGATCTGATAATCGCCCAGAATGGCGTTATTGCCCTGACAGTTGAGCGTCAGCAGGTTCATTTGTGGGCTACCAATAAATCCAGCGACAAATTGGTTCGCAGGTCTGTTGTAGATTTCGTGCGGTGCGTCTAGCTGCTGCAAATAGCCATTATTGAGGACAGCCACTTTTGTAGAAAGGGTCATTGCCTCGGTTTGGTCGTGGGTTACATAAACTACGGGTGTGCTTTGAGCATCAAAGATTTGCTTCAATTCTGCCCGCACCTGTTCCCGCAGCAATGCATCCAGGTTACTCAGCGGCTCGTCTAACAGAAATACATCGGGGCGACGCACCAGGGCACGAGCTAAGGCAACCCGCTGCCGCTGTCCACCGGATAGTTTGGCGGGTTTGCGATCCATCAGTTCCTCTAGTCCCAAAATCTGACCCGTTTCAGCAACTCGATGACGGATTTCATTGAAAGGAACTTTTTGCAGTTTCAAACCGGAAGCAATGTTGTCATGCACCGTCATGTGGGGGTAGAGCGCGTAGCTCTGGAACACCATTGCAATGTTGCGATCGCCCGGTGCTTTGTCGTTGACATTGCGATCGCCAATTCGCACTTCACCTTTGGTGGGTTGCTCTAACCCAGCAATCATTCGCAGCGTCGTAGACTTACCGCATCCCGAAGGGCCCACAAATGTGAGAAACTCCCCATCCTCTACCGCCAGACTCAAATCCTTAACGGGAACGATTTTAGGGCTGTAGGTCTTGTTTAGATGTCTTAATTCAAGTTTAGCCATGACTTTCAAATAGAGATAGCAGTTGACAATGTTGAAACTGTTACAAGGTCTAAGGTGTTGAGCTTGAAGCATAGACTGTAAACAACTCCCTAGCCCCCCAGCCCCCTAGCTCCTAGCCCCCTTCCCCCCTTAAGCCACATTTGCCCGTGCGCCGCACTGGGCAGCAAAGGCGATCGCCAACCCATCGGCACTATCGTCGGGTGAGGGTGGTTTCTCCAGCCCA
>JAAUTN010000049.1 GCA_012031415.1 Leptolyngbyaceae cyanobacterium SM1_4_3
GCCGTATGCGATGGGGAAGTGTTTAGCAATTTGCACTTCACTCAGGCGGTATACGATGCGCTCAAAGCCAAAGGAGACATCAACGCCCCGATCTCCGATATTCGCAGTGAGGCAGCAACCGTGGCGGAGCAGCTTTTGCATCAAGAACCTGTACGGAAACAACAGATGATTTTTGGTGAACCACTGGAGGAATTGCTGGCAGAAGTTGCTGGGATTTACCAGGATGAAGCGAAACTGCAAGCGACATTGGCGGCGCTGTATCAGCAAACCCAAACCTATGCTGAAACCTATGGGGCGATCGCCAAAGATAAAAAAGGTAAAAAGTCTTGATTGAGTCCTATTCATGCAATCTCAACCGATGTCTACTCATTTTGTGTTAAATAACTCACAGCTTATTCGAGAGATTCCTGCCCTCCAGCTTCTCGTCTTGTTTGGGTCGCGGGCAAAAGATACCTATACCGATCGCAGCGACTGGGATTTAGCGATCGCCATTGATCCTGCTAACCATCTGTCTTTTAGTAGTTTGCTATCCCTTCCTCACACTCTGGGAAACATTCTATGCATCAACAGCGATCGCATTGATTTAGTCAATTTAAACCACTGTTCACCTGTTTTAGGATATGTGATTGCTAAAGAAGGGCAAGTGCTCTATGAAGTAGAACCAGACTTGTTCTTTCAGTTTCAACTAAAAGCCTGGAAGCGCTACGCCGATACGGCTTATCTACGTCGCTATCAAGAGGATTACATTCGTCAAACCGTGGAGCAATTAAAGCAATGACCGGATTGAATCATGTAATTGTCAATCGCAAGTTGCAGAAGATCGTGAAGTATCTGGCTGCCCTCAAGCCGTTGGCTAATCTTGATGCAGCAACTTACCTCAACGACTTCAATCAACAGCTCATTGCCGAACGACTCCTCCACTTAATTGTAGAAGCCGCTGCCGATCTTAATTTCTATCTGCTTGTGCAATCAGGACACGCGCCACCTGAAACTTATTACGATTCATTTACAGCCGCAGGACAACAAGGGGTTATTGACCTGACATTAGCGCAGCAGTTAGCACCATCGGCTGGGTTACGCAATCGACTGGTGCATGAGTATGACGAAATTGATTCCCTGATTGTACTTCAGGCGATTCCTTTTGCTCTGGATCTCTATCCCAAATTTGTTGAACAAATTCAGGCATATCTTACTCGAAATCATTCCTCTTTAGGAGACGCTTGATGGTTTTCTATCTGTGTAATCTAACATTGCACGACAACGTATTCTTTGCCACCCGCGAAATGGGAACCCTCTACGAAACCGAGAAATATCTGCACAACTGGGCACTCAGTTTTGCGTTGTTTGAAGCAACCTATATTCCCAAGCCGTATCGATTGCAAGGGGCGCTCGCCCAGCGCCCAGGCTATCTGGAGGCTGAAAATGAACAGAATCTGTTGACCTTGAACGAAGTCGGTATTTACGTTTTTCCCGCCCTACCGCTTCAGTGGTCGTATCAGGTCAACACCTTCAAAGCCGCCCAAGTGACCTACTACGGTAAATCTAAACAGTTTGGCGATAAAGGAGCCGATCGCAACTATCCCATTAACTATGGGCGAGCAAAGGAACTAGCGGTTGGCAGCATCTACAGAACCTATGTCATGGCGAAAGATGTTGCTGCTCTACCCAGTTGGATGCAGGAGCAAGAAGATAATCATCGACAAACCTGGATTCGTCTGGGAAAGTGGGCAGCAAAGATTCGGGTAAGTGCCAAACTGATTCCTGAAAGTGGAATTCGGCAAACCTCAGGTGAGTATACCTGCGATCATCCCTTAAACCCGATCGACCTACCCAATTCGACCCGGTTATTACTGTACAACCGCATTGTCATGCCACCTGTCAGCCTTGTCAGTCAGGCGCGGTTATCAGGAACCTACTGGGATATCTCCAAACCCGATGATTGGTCTGCTTTACCAGACGGGTCATACCTTAACGATCTGCCAAATCGAGTTTGCTTACCAGGAGGAGTAGCGTATGGAGCCAGCACTGCCGTTGCTGTATCTTAAGCCCACAATGCACACGCTTGTTATTCATCTGGGAGCCGCTGAAAATGGAACGCTGCCAGTAGCCTGCGGTCGAGCCATTCATGCTCAAGTTTTAGACTGGTTTCAAATGGCAGATCCAGGCATTTCTGAGGCAATTCATCAAAGCCAGGAATCTCCCTTGAGCCTTTCAGGTTTGGTTGGCAAACGTTATAAGGCGGGTGTGCGAGCAGGAGATGAGTTTTACTTTCGCATTGGGTTATTAGACGGAAGTTTGATTGATCCACTATTGAATGGTTTGGCAAAGTGGGGAGACAAGTCTTTCAGTTTGGCAAAGTTTCCCTTTGTATTTCGCAGTATCAATATGCTGCCGGGAACTGACCCCTGGGTTGGTTCCTCAGACTATGCCTTGCTTGCTAAAACCCCGACGGCTCTGAATGAGATTACCCTGCGGTTGCTTTCCCCAACTAGTTTTAAGCTTAATGCAGGACAGGGAATTCAACCCTTTCCCTTACCTGAATCGGTGTTTGGCAGCCTACAGCGTCGCTGGAATGCCTTTGCTCCAGAGGAGCTAAAACTCCCCAAGATTCAATGGAGCGGCTTGGTGTCTGACTACAACCTGAAAACTCAAAAACTGAGAATGGAAAACTCAGTGGAAATCGGTGCAGTTGGTTGGGTCCGCTATCGCTTTCCTGACTCTGAGCAAGCCAGAATCGCCACCATTCTGTCTCACTTTGCTTTCTTTGCAGGGGTCGGTCGCAAAACCGCAATGGGAATGGGACAGGTCGTTTTAGATACGCGAGAGTGAGTCATCTTTATGGAAGATTATTTGCCCCTGGCATACCTGAATGCCTGGGAATATTGCCCACGTCGTTTTTACCTGGAATATGTGTTGGGTGAGATGGCTGACAACGAACACATTATTCTGGGTCGTCACCTGCACCGCAACATCAATCAGGAAGGTGTCATTCAAGCAGAGGATATGCTAATTCACCAACAACAGTGGGTGTGGAGCGATCGCCTTCTAGTTTCTGGGGTGATTGATGCCGTAGAGGAACAGCCTGGACAACTGGTGCCGCTGGAATACAAAAAGGGCAAAATGGCGCGGCATCTGAGCGATCATTTTCAACTTTGTGCAGCGGCACTTTGTTTAGAGGAACGGTTGGGTAGGGAGATTGCCTATGGTGAGATTTTCTATCATGCCAACCGTAGACGGCAGCAGGTGAGGTTTACACCGGAGTTGAGGGCGGCAACCGAAGCGGCGATCGCTCAAGCTCGTGCTGCTGTATATCAGTTCATGCCTGCCCCCATTCAACATCGCAAAAAATGTCAAGCCTGTAGTTTACAAGCGATTTGCTTGCCGTTTGAAGTCAATCAATTGCGGAGTGAAAAAAATGTCAGTACTCTATGTGACCCAACCTGATGCAGTTTTGAGTAAAACCTATGAGGCATTTAACGTTGCGCTGAAGCAAACAAATGGCAGTTGGGAAAAGAAAACGGTTGCCGCCCAAACTGTAGAACAAGTGGTACTGATGGGCAATCCACAAATTACGGGCGATGCGCTCGTATATGCGTTGGAACTGGGAATGCCAGTTCATTATCTGTCTAGTTTTGGCAAGTATTTAGGGTCGGCGCTACCTGCCTATTCCCGCAATGGACAGTTGCGACTGGCACAGTATCAAGCCTATTGCGATGAAGAGAAGCGGTTAGAGTTGGTGAAAGCGATCGTCAGCGCCAAGATTCACAATCAGTATGCGGTGTTGTATCGCCATCATCAGCGGGATAATCCGTTGAAGTTACGCAAAAGTGCTGTGAGAACGCAAACGACGATCGATCAGGTGCGCGGTGTAGAGGGCTTGGCAGCACGGGAGTATTTTGCAAGCTGGAAGGAGATGTTAGACAATCAGTGGGGCTTTGCTGGTCGAAATCGTCGTCCGCCGACCGATCCGATTAATTCTTTACTCAGTTTTGCCTATGGGTTGCTGCGGGTGCAGGTGACAGCGGCAGCGCATATCGCAGGGCTAGATCCATACGTTGGCTATTTGCATGAAGCGATTCGGGGGCAGCCTGCGCTGGTGTTAGATTTGATGGAAGAGTTTCGCCCATTAGTAGCAGACAATCTGGTGCTGGCAGTGGTGAATAATCGCGAGATTCAGCGGGATGATTTTACGGAAAGTTTGGGAGCGTTTCGCTTATCCGATAAAGGGCGAAAAACATTCTTGCAGGCGTTTGAACGCAAGATGATAAATGAATTTAAGCATCCGGTGTTTGAATATCGCTGTACCTATCGTCGCGCCATCGAACTCCAAGCACGGCTGTTGGCAAGACATCTACAGGAGGGAGTTCCCTATCAACCGTTAGTATTGCGGTAGAGCCAATGACAACCCTGTTTTACCTGATCATTTATGACTTGCCAGATACCAAACCAGCCAATAAGCGTCGCACACGGCTTCACAAACTGTTGTCTGGTTACGGCAAGTGGACCCAATACAGTGTTTTTGAATGTTTTTTAACGGCAATGCAGTTTGCAAAGTTGCAAACCCAGTTGGAAAAACTGGTCAAACCAGATGAGGATTCCATCAGAATTTATGTGTTGGATGCTGGAGCACTAAAACGGACGATCGCCTACGGTTCAGAAAAACCACGACAGGAAAGAGCGATCGTTTTATGATAGAAGCATCTCAAAGTTTGGCAAGCCAAAGCAAGGGCAAAATTCCTGGGGGGTTTGCCAGAATCATCAGAACCTTGAAAATCCAATACTTTCAATTCTTGGTTAAGGTGAGCCGCAATACCTATGTTAAGTTTTTAGAGGCTAGATTTGAACCCCTCAAAAGAGGTTTGCCAAAATGTTGCTTGGAATCCTGTTCCTGCAAGGTTCCTACGCTGAGGGGTCGCAAAGCCTAAATCCCGGTCTACGGGACTGAAACGGCTCTGTGAGCAGCGATCGCTGGCTGCCCTTGCCACCGTTAGCTTCACCGTTTCCCTAATCATCAGTTGTGCAGGGGGAATCCCTCACTCCTTAACCCGTTCCCCCTCGCCAGCCAATTCTCCAAGTGGTGCAGTTCGCACAATTGACCATGCAATGGGAATGACACAAGTTCCTGAAACGCCTGAACGAGTTGTCGTAATTGACTCTGCTGCCCTCGATACGGCTCTTGCTTTAGGCGTGAAACCCATTGGTTCTACTATCTTTGGAGAATTGCCTGACTACTTAGGCAACCAAACTCAGGGCATTGAAATTGTTGGAGAGGTAAATCAACCCAATCTAGAGAGCATTCTTCAGCTTCAGCCGGATCTCATCCTGGGAACCAAAATCTCCACAGAACGCCTGTACCATCCTCTTTCTCGCATTGCCCCCACCGTTTTAACTGAAGGCAGCGGGCGTTCTGGTGACTGGAAAGAAAACTTCCTTTTATTTGCAGCCGCTCTAGGTAAAACAGAACGCGCCAACCAGTTGATAGAAGAGTATCAACAACGGGTTTCTGAGTTAAGAACACAATTTAATCAGACCCACAACAAGAGTGTAGAAGAGACTCAAATCTCAGTCCTCACCACTGGACAGGGACGGGTCGGCTTCTACACATTAAATAGTTTTCCAGGGTCGGTCTTGCAGGACATTGGGTTTGCCCGTCCGCCCGCCCAAACCAGACCCAGACGATGGGCGGCAATGGTTTCCCGCGAAGATCTCGATAGTTTAGATGGAGATGTTATCTTTTTAATTTATTCTGCTCAAGGTTCTGAAAGTCTGACCGTAGAAAAATTTATCAGTGACCCAATTTGGTCACAACTTAGCGCCGTTCAACAGGGGCAAGTCTACCAGGTGAATGGCGAAAGCTGGATTGCTGGACGAAGCATTCAGGCGGCTGATAAGATTTTGGACGACATTACTCAAGCTTTGCTAGAAACCCGTGCCAATTAAATCTGCTCATGAACCTCATTCGGTTGCTGCTGAGTACTTCTGGAGTCAACGTTCTTTTCGCTACTTTCACAGGCTTGCTCAGTGGTGCTAGCAGTGCTGGACTGATCGCCCTGATTAATGGGACTCTCCAGGGAACAAGCCTATCACCCAGAATGCTTGTCTTCAGCTTTTTGGGACTTTGCCTCTTGATGTTCATCTCAACGGCAATGTCACAAATGTGTATCAGTCGCGTCGCCGAAACTATCATTTTTGATCTGCGGCTGCGTCTAACCTCTCGCATTCTGGCTTGCCCACTCCGACACATCGAACAAATTGGCATTCCTCGACTTCTTGCTGCCCTAACCCAGGATGTCGAGGTGATTGCAAATGCTTCTCTGCCAATTTCCACGATCTGTGTTTTTGCATCTTTGCTATTGGGATGTTTGGCGTATCTAAGCTGGCTATCTCTGCCCCTATTTGGCTTAACGCTAATCCTGATGCCAGTTGGTATCTTTAGCAATCAATATTTGATTTATCAAGGCAGACTTTCTCTAAGGCTTGCCCGCGCAGAGCAAGATGAGTTATTTCAACATTTCCGAACGGCTACAGAAGGGATTAAAGAACTGAAGCTCCATCAGCAGCGACGACAGGCTTTTCTCACCGAAGAGTTGCAGACAACCGCAGCAAAGTCTCGCCGTTATCGCATTGCTGCAACCGATCGGTTTGCCATTGGAGGAAGTTGGGGGCTGGTTGCCCTGTTTCTATTAATCGGGATACTTTTATTGATCGCGCCTCTTCTGTTTACGATTTCCAGTTCGGTTCTTTCTGGATATGTACTTACCCTAATCTTCATGCTCACGCCAATCCGAGGCATATTAAATACGTTACCTGAGCTATTACGAGCGAATATTGCTTTGGAAAAAATTGAGTCTTTAGGATTGTCCTTAGCGGCTCAAAATACCGAATTAGAGCAGGTAGTCCGAACTTCTAAGGGGTCAAGTGATCAGGTGAGAGGGCAGGTAAGTTGGCGATCGCTTCAGTTCAGTCAAATTTCCCATGCTTACGGAGGAGAACGGGAAGATAGCCACTTTACGCTAGGGCCGGTTGATCTCACAATCTATCCTGGAGAGATCACATTTATTGTCGGCGGCAATGGCAGCGGTAAATCTACTCTGGTAAAACTGCTAACTGGGCTGTACATTCCTGAGTCTGGAAGTATTCAGTTTGATGGACAATTAATCACTGATGCTAATCGCGACTGGTATCGTCAGCAATTTTCGGTGGTGTTTTCAGATTTTTATTTGTTTAATCGGCTGCTAGGTTTAGAAGATCTCGACCGCCAGGCGCAAGTCTATCTAGAGCAGCTTCACCTGGATCAGAAGCTTAAGATCACCAACGGCACATTCTCTACAGTTGCTCTTTCTCAGGGGCAACGGAAACGCCTGGCTCTCCTGACCGCTTATCTAGAAGATCGGGCGATTTTTGTATTTGACGAATGGGCTTCAGATCAAGACCCTGCATTCAGAAAAGTTTTTTACACTCAACTTCTACTCGACTTGAAACAACAAGGGAAAGCTGTCATCGTAGTTAGCCACGACGATCATTACTTTGAGCAAGCCGACCGAATTCTCAAACTCGATTACGGCAAGGTTGAGTATGACAAGCGTTTAACCTCCTAAATTCCTAGATCTGCAATAGGAGAAATTAGGCATGGTTGTAACTGGTTAATGTTTACCAGCGATGAGATGGGCGAGTCTAAAACTATGTAGGGGCGATCGCATTAGCAGTTGAAATGTAGGGCGACCTAAAAATTTTGGATGCATCAATGTTATTAGATGCATCCAAAACCTTTACCAGAAAATGACTTGCTGTTTTAACGAGGCAGGTAAGCGATCGGGTTGACTGTTCCCTGGTTGGGCAGGTGAACCTCAAAGTGGAGGTGAGGGCCGGTGCTGTAGCCCGTGCTGCCAACCTCAGCGATTTGCTGACCCTGATCTACTTCCTGTCCGGCACGAACCAAGTTGCGGCTGTGGTGGGCGTAGCGGGTCATGCTGCCGTCTGCATGGCGAATTTCCACCATGTTGCCGTAGCCACCAGAGTTCCAGCCAGAGAACTCGACTACACCCGGTGCAGCGGCTACAACAGGCGTACCCGTTGGCGCACCGATGTCGATACCCCGATGCATTCTGCCCCAGCGCCAGCCGTAGCCAGAGGTCAATACACCTCTTGCAGGCCAGAGGTAACCACTAAAGGAAGCGGCTCCATCAGGCAGATAAGCTTCCGCTCCAGGCAAGGGGGGCAGGTCAGGAGAAACCATTCGCCCTGTAATTGGCTGTGTGAGCGGCTGATAGTTCTCTGAACCCAGCGGTGCAACAGCAACTAGCTGCTCTTCAGTCTGCGGCTCTGACTCGGAGGAGGGCAAGGAAACCACTTCAGCAGACTGACCGCTAGCAGAATTGCCAGATTGAACCGGAACCTGAGCAACTTGGTTGCGTCGTTCTTCCTGTAACCTGCGAATTTCCGCCTGGAACGCCTCTGTATATCGATCTGGGCTAAACTCTGGATTGATATCGCTGGAGGGGTTAGGCAACTCAACCAGGGAAGACGGAGTGCCTGTAGGCGCAGTAGCAACTAGAGCAGGCTGTTCGGCTTCGGCCATCTCAGATTGATAGCGATCGCGCAGGCTCCTGATTTCAGTCATCAGGTTTTGCACGTAGGGGCTTGTTCCTGACGGAGCGCTTGCCACTTCTGTTGCACCAATCGCTTCTTCGGCAGGAGGAATATTATTTGGCGTGACGGCAACCTGTTCAGAGGGCGCTAGCTCACTAGCCGAACCTGCTGAGGGAATCATCCGCACCGCAGGCAGCGGTGCGGATGATTCCGAGGATGCAATTAGGACAGGAGTTGGCACCGTTGGAACTGTAACAATTGCCGCATCCGATTCAGATACAAGCTGGTCAGGCAGCACATTAGCGGGAGCCGTTACCGTAGGCACTGAAACTGTCGCGCCCGGTACTGCAACTTCTTCTGCACTAGCCTCAAGCCCCGAATTAGTAGGAATGTCTAGCTCTTGTCCCACAAAAATCATGTTCGGGTTGCTGAGCCGATTAGCGTTGGCTAGCTCTGACCTTGAGATGCCATAGATGCGGGCAATCTCGCTCAAAGTATCACCTGAATTAACCTGGTGGACAGTGAGCGGTGTCTCCAGGGAAGCAATCTCCGGCTGGAGTTGAATCTCAGGCTGCACTGTTACTGATTCGGGCTGAACCAGTGTCGCTGGCAAGTCAGACGAACTTGAGTTTACGGTTGGAATGGAATCAGGAACCGGGCTTGCTAGCGCGATGGGTTCAGACTGAGGAATCGCTAGAGACTGATTGACTTGCAGCCAGTTAGGGTCGGTCAGTTGATTGACCTCTGCTAGCTCTCGTCGAGTGATGCCATAAGCGCGGGCGATCGCATCTAGCGTATCTCCGGACTTAACCTGATAGGTTGACAGCCTTACTGACTCAGAGGGGGTTGGCTCAATGGGAGCAGCCAGGGGTAGAGTTGGCTCAACGACTGGGGAAATAGGGGCAACTGCCTCTTCTGATGACTGAATGGAAGGCTTAACCTCTTCTGGGTCAACTGAATTCTGTAACTCCTCAGACCTCAACTCCGCCAGACTGCTCCTCAATCTTTCTCGCTGCTGATGCAAACGCTCAAGCGCAATATCTTGTTCAGCCTTGAGCGAGTCATCTAGACTTTCGGCAGGAACTTCTAACCGATTTAGCCGACTGTTAGGCGAAGCCGCCCGAAACGTAGGAATTGATTCGGGCGCAGTGGCTTCAGGAGCAATCCTCTCGGAAGCGACACCACTGCTGCTTCTGCTGTCAGACGCAGGAACTCGAAGAGTTTGACCTACTTGCAGAGTAGAATCGGTAGCAATACCGTTGGAAGCGGCGATCGCTTCAGCGCTAACCCCATATCTCTGAGCAATCTGCCAGAGGGTTTGCCCTGACTGCACGATATGCTCCACTGAGGTGGCAACCACAGCCGATTCTGCGGTTCTTGGCTCTGCTGCTGCGGCTCCATCATCTTGACGGGGCAGTAGCAAGCTGGATGCGCCCATCGATAGGGCGAGTCCAATCATGGCAGCAGAGGTACGGGCTCTGCGATTGACTCCTGGAAGAGTCCGTCTAGCTTGACCTACCACAACATCCACTATGAAAGGGTGGCAGGAAGCAGACTTAAACTTCTGCGGAAATGCTCGTTTCAAAGAACGACCTCCTAATGACCAGCGTTATAACTGTCCTCAAGTCACTCAACCTTTTGCACCAGTCAATGACGTAAATCACACGGGAAAGAGAGCAAGATCACCGACAACATCCGTATGCATAGGCAAGATTACCTTGCTTTTTTGGTTTAGACAAGCTTACACCAGCCGACAAAAAATTCAATACCGAGCCTCTAAGTAGAACTAATCTGTCGCAAAGTTTTTGCTCATCTAAGGCTACGTTGGCGTAGCAAGTGAGTTTGATGACAGTCAAGGGGTCAGTGTACACTACTCTTGCCTAAAAGCCATCAGGTAACATCAACCAGATTATTTTTTTGTCAGAAGAAAACTTAGCTATAAGCTGATTTATACTCCCTGACATCATTCTGGCGATCGCCAAAGTGCTTCTCCTGAGACGGTTCTACGGGTTGAAGACCTTTATTAATCACAATTTGGTGAAGTACAAAAGATCTGCTCAATTCGGTTTTACGATACTTGGGAACAAGACTTAAATTGGGCACCCAACTCAACACTCTGAGGGACAATAGCACCCTTGCTGCTGTTGCAAAGCTTGCCACCAAGACTGATAAGAATCCTCCACCTATTTTCTCTCCTCTACTGAACTCAAAACCCAATTTTTCTATATAAATTTCTTATCGAACAGAATTGGGTTTAGTAGTGTAGAAGACTGAACAACTAAAAGCTTTTTCCGGACAGGTAGTCGCCCCTAATTCTTTCATCACTCGATAGCTTTTAAGGAAGCTATTCATCTTTCAGTCTGATTAGCAGAGTTGAAGCAGAGAAACCGGTAGATGAACTCAAATCTGGAGCTTATTCAAGATAGCCAAGCTGTCGATGCGCCTCAAACAAACCAAGTGCAGCACTAACCGAAAGATTCAAGCTGCGAACGTGAGGCTGAGCCATCGGAATATACACCGTATGGTTACAGGCAGCCAGAATATCTGGCGGCAATCCGGCTGTCTCGCAACCAAACAATAACCAATCGTCAGGTGCAAACTCAAACTTAATATAACTACACACCCCTGAAGTGCTGAAGCCAATCCACCGCCCACCGCGCTGATGATGATAAGTTTGAAAGGCTTCAAAAGAAGCGTGGTAGTGCAACTTAACCCACTGCCAATAATCTAGTCCGGCTCGCTTTAGATAGCGATCGCTAATTTCAAATCCTAAGGGACCAACTAGATGCAGTTCTGTCCCGGTAGCGGCACAGGTTCGAGCAATATTGCCCGTATTTGGAGGAATTTGAGGATTTACAAGAACAACCTGAGGCATGGAGCCTTTCCTGACCCTGAATAAGCTGCTTACCAGAAAAGGGCTTGGGGTTACAGCTTTTGGCAACCTCATCCTATTCTTGCAACGTGTCTACATCCTGATCCGGGTAGAAGCTAAATGAAAGTGGCACATCTACCCGTAGAGAGACGAAGAATATAGATTTTTTTAATAAGCAGCGATAACAAATGACCAATTAAAAATTGTAAATCTTTTGAGTGCGGCTGCCGAGCTAAATCAGGCAACTAGTGGCTGACACAGTTCTTGCTCAAGCGCTTGCTCTTGCTGGGCGGCTGCCTGAATCATTTGCTGAATCACGCTGCGGCTGTTTTGAGTTTGCTCATACAAGTTTAGCCATCGCTGGGCTTCGTTGCCTTCGCGCAAAATTTTCTTGAGCGGCAGCAGAAAACAGCTAAAACCTTGTTTTTTGGCGATCGCCCACACGTCCTGATACAGTTCTGCAATCCAGTCTCGTGCTAGCAAGACTCTGCCATCTTGCCAGTGCTTCAGTTCCGCATCCAGGCTGTTTGCTGCTGCTGCCGCTTCGTTTGCCTCTGTGATTGCAATCAGGTCTTCTGCCCGATTGGTCGCTGGAAGCGTGCTGATTTCTAAGGGGTCGAGCGATGGATCAAAAATAAGCTGCTGTAGTCGGGCTTCTAGCAGGGCAGTGATGGCAAGTAGGGCGATCGGGTCGATCATTAGATCACAAATTCGCAACTCCAGACGATTTAGATTGTAGGGACGGCGATCGCCATTCGGACGCACCGATGACCAGAGATGCCTGACATTTTGCATCGTGCCTGCCACAAGCTGCTCCTCAGTCCAGCGGACAAAGTGAGCGTGGCTTTCAAATAGCGGCACATGAGCCGGAGTTTTTGGAAAAACGCCCCAGCGGGTGGAATGATAGCCCGTCGCTTCACCATCTAAAAAAGGAGAAGACGCACTTAACGCCAGATATAGAGGTGCTTCCAGACGAATTAGACGAATAGCTCGCATCAGCACTTCGGGGTCGCTGATGCCCACGTTGATGTGAATGCTGGCGGTGACGACCTTAGTGCCGTAGGTGTTTTCAATATAGGCGTGATAAGGATTGGCAGGGTCGGAGCGGTAGAAGCGATCGCTTTCCCCCAACGCCAGAGTGCTACCCGGAATCAACGTGTAGTTACCCAATTGTTTCAAGTAAGCTCTAAGCTGGCGGCGGGGACGCACCAAATCACACAGCAACCGCTCGTAGCGGCAAAGCGGAGCCGTTGTATACTCCACATTGCGGCTGTCCGGCTCGCGCACAAACCCATCCAGTGCCGCTACAATCCGGTCAGACAGCCCAACAATATCTCCGTCTGGCGTGCCCGTGTACATTTCTACTTCAAACCCTTTGGTTAGCAGCACTGTCGTCTTCCCGCTTACAACACCTTCTCTTTAAGTATCAGGGAAAATTGGCTCCTGTATCCCTCGATTGGTTTAGCCCGACTGCTCACTATCTAAAACCGATGACTCCACTTACCGCCGCTGAAGCCCACCAAATTTTGAAGCCGTTTGACTGTCTCAAGCGCGATGAGGCGCAATCTGCTGAAAAATCTCGTGTCCGCGAAGCGTTGCTGACGGTTGTGCAGCTTTCGGATTACCAAATTTTGGGTATTTGTGCAGACACGCTGGCTGAGGGTCGGCAAGCGCTTGAGGCTTATTCAGCCGTCCTGGGATACAAGCCTGAGTTGAAACAGGGGGCGATCGCAGGCGCAGTTTACATCAAGTTCAATCCTAAGTCGGGTTTGTGCTACGCCGAGTCTTACACAGGAGAACATCGCGGCGTTTTAGTCTCCTGCCAGTCTGCCTATGAGTCAGGCGTTAATGAAATGTATGGACACCTGCCGCTTGACCTGTTTGAAGGCTAGGAGTTTGAGGGATTGGTAGGGGCGAAGCATTCGGGCAACGACTTTCCATCATTCCAGAGATCGCTTGCCGAATGCTTCGCCCTTACTTCTCGGATATTCAGTTTCATTTCCTTGAAGCCAGAAATAGCCCGACCAGGCAAAGCAAAATGCCAAGCAGATTGGCTCTGGAAACATTTTCTTTGAGAAAGAATACTCCGACAGGAACAAGGAAAACAGTTGCGGCGACCGTTGCGAACACGCCTGCAACGCTGGTATCCCATCCGGCGCGGTAGACGAGCAGAAACCCCAACTCAACCACAACAATCACAACCCCAAAGCAGGACGACGATAGCAAGGCATCTTTGACCGCCGTTGTGCCAAATGGCATCACCAAGTAAATCCCAGTGCTAAGCAGCGCCGCAACACAGTAAGCCATTGCCAGAATTAGGAACGGGCTAACGGAGTGTGGTTGTAACTTGACTGCCAGATGATAAAGCACAACGCCCACAATTGCTAAGCCCATTGAGCCGATGAATCCAAGCAATGTTTGTCTCCTACCCTTTTTGAACTGGTTTGAGCATAGGGTGGGGGCGATCGCCCTGTCTTCCCAGTTCTACTCGTTCTCAAGCTCCAGCTTGGGAACCCAAAAAAAAGGAGTAGGACAGTACCTACCCCTTTTTTTGCATGAGTCAAATTATCCAGCGCTAGCCTTGTGCGTTCGCACCGCCAACAACTTCCAGAATCTCCTGGGTGATTGCCGCCTGACGTGCTTTATTGTAGGACAGAGACAAGCCTTTGATTAACTCTTTGGCGTTGTCGCTGGCGTTATTCATCGCGGTCATTCGAGCAGCAAGTTCGCTGGCGGCAGATTCTTGCAGCGCTCTCAATAACTGATTATTTAGATAGAGCGGCAGCAGTGCATCTAAAATCTGCACTGGATCTTGCTCGAAGATCATGTCTTGGGGCAAAGGTGCCTGGGTTGTTGCTTCAACTCGTTGCCGCTCAACCTCAAACTCACCACCGCGAGTGGTCAATCTGAAGATCTCGTCGTCTTGGGGTTCTAGCCCCTGTGGATCAAGTGGCAATAGCGTTTGAACAACGGGACGAGAGCTAACCAGCGAGACAAACTTGGTGTAAATTAGTTCGACCCGATCTACGTCTTCTGACAAGAACAGAGACAGTAGCTCATCTGCAATCTGAGAAGCCTCGGATGAGGTTGGAATCTGCTCTAGACCGGAGAAGGATGCACTAATAGGACGTTCCCGACGCTGAAAGTACTGATTGGCTTTGCGACCCACCAGCACCAGCTTATAGTTAACGCCTTCAGCCTGTAGCTCTTTGATTCGCGCTTCGGCGCGTTTGATCACGTTGCTGTTGTAGCCGCCGCAAAGGCCGCGATCGCCCGACACAACTAATAGGCCAACGGTTTGCACATCCCGCTTCCGCAGCAGCGGTAAGTCAGCGTCCTCAAACCGCAGACGAATTTGCAGTCCATAAAGCACCTGAGCTAGACGATCGGCAAAAGGACGGGTTGCAGTCACCTGCTCTTGAGCGCGACGCACTTTCGCCGCCGCTACCAGCCGCATCGCTTCTGTAATTTTTTGAGTATTCTTGACCGACTTGATGCGATCGCGAATTGCTTTTAGATTTGCCATAGGTAGGATGGGGTTAGGGGCTAGGGGCTAGGGGCTAGGGGTTGGAATCCGGAGTAGCTAGAGAAAAAACATTCTGGTTTTTCTCTAGCCCCCAGTCCCTAGCCCCTAGCCCCTCTCCTCTACGCCGTTGCCAGGAAGGTTTTCTTTTGCTCAGCGATCGCCTCTTTCAGCAAGGTTTCTGCCTCGTCGGTCAGCTTCTTCTCGGAGCGAACGATTTCGTCAAAACGAGGCTTGCTGTTTCTCAAGTACTCGCGCAAAGAAGCGGTAAAGCCTGTCACCTTGTCAACAGGTAAGTCATCCAGGTAGCCGTTGATGCCTGCGTAGATGATGGCAATTTGCTCGGACACAGGCAGCGGTGAGTTTTGCGGCTGCTTGAGAATTTCGCGCAGGCGCTGACCCCGTGCAAGCTGGTTCTGAGTGGACTTATCCAGGTCAGAAGCAAACTGCGAGAATGCCTCCAGTTCAGCGAACTGCGCCAGTTCTAGCTTCACCTTACCTGCAACCTGCTTCATTGCCTTGATCTGAGCGGCAGAACCCACACGGGACACGGAAATACCCGCGTTCACGGCTGGGCGCAGTCCAGAGTTAAACAGGTCAGAAGACAGGAAGATCTGACCGTCCGTAATTGAAATGACGTTGGTAGGAATGTAAGCCGATACGTCACCCGCCTGGGTTTCTACAATAGGCAGGGCGGTCATGCTGCCTTCACCCAATTCAGGACTGAGTTTTGCAGCCCGCTCCAGCAAGCGAGAGTGGAGGTAGAAAACGTCGCCAGGGTAAGCTTCCCGTCCGGGTGGACGGCGCAGCAGCAGTGACATTTGGCGATAAGCCTGTGCCTGCTTGGACAAGTCATCGTAAACCACTAGCGTCGCTTTGCCCTTGTACATAAAGTACTCTGCCAGGGTTGCGCCCGTGTAAGGAGCCAGGTATTGCAGGGTGGCGGGGTCGTTAGCGTTCGCCGCGACAACGATGGTGTAGTCCATTGCGCCACGCTCTGCCAGGGTATCGACGACCTGAGCAACGGTAGACGCTTTTTGACCGATCGCCACGTAAACGCAGATGACATCTTCGCCCTTTTGGTTAAGGATGGTGTCTACGGCAACGGCGGTTTTCCCGGTTTGGCGATCGCCAATAATCAGTTCTCGCTGTCCCCGACCGATCGGAATCATTGCATCAATCGCTGTGATGCCCGTTTGCAACGGCTCATACACCGACTTCCGCGCAATAATTCCCGGTGCAGGAGACTCAATCAAGCGGGCTTCGCCTGTGTTAATTTCACCCTTACCATCAAGCGGGCGGGCCAGCGCATCCACCACGCGACCAATCATCGCGTCTCCGACTGGGACCTCAGCAATTCTGCCTGTTGAGTTGACCGAGCTACCCTCTTGAATGCCGCGACCGTCACCCATCAGCACCGCGCCTACGTTGTCTTCTTCCAGGTTGAGGGCGATACCGACGGTGCCATCTTCAAACTCCAGCAGTTCTCCTGCCATTGCCTGATCTAAACCATAGATCCGGGCAATACCGTCTCCCACTTGCAGGACGGTTCCCACATTGGAAACCTTCACATCCTGGTCGTACTGCTCAATCTGCTGCCGAATAATGCTGCTAATTTCGTCTGGTCTAATCGCTACCATGATTGCTTCTCTCTAACAAGATGATGAACACAAGATGATTAACGGAGTCGATTTGAGCGCTTATGTGGCGCTACTCAAGCGAAGCCCAATTCTTCTTAACTGCCCGCGCAGACTAGCATCAATCACCTGGGAGCCAACTTTGATAATTACGCCGCCAATCAGGTCAGGGTCAATGGTTTTTTCTAACTCCACCTGCTGTGCGCCCACCAAAGTTAAGACTTTTGGCGAACTGTTTCTTCCTGAGCTTCCGATAAATCTACTGCTGAGATGACCTCTGCCAAGACGGTTTGCCTCAGTTCGCGTAGAAGCGTCTGGTATTGTTTGCAGATTCCTTCTAGAAAAAGGATGCGACCGCGATCAACCAGAATTCGTAGAAAGTTCAGCGTGTAGGAATGCACTTGCTCTCCAGCAATCTGTTCTAACACTCCTTTCTTAACTTGTGACTTAACCAGAGGGCTGGTCAATAGCTGACGCAGTTCTGCTGACTCGTTCAGCAAACCGAGCAGGAGAGCAACATCATCGCCAAAGCGATCCACTAACTCGTTAGCCTGTGCCACAGACATGAGTGCTTGGGCATAAGGCTCTACAATTTCTCCGATAACCAGTGTATCTCTCATGACTGCCCTCCTAGCATGGCGATGCTGCGGTCAATCAACTGCTGCTGCGTATTCTCATTCAGGTCAGACTTGAGGCGCGATTCAGTTTGCTGCAATGCCAGTGCTACGACTCGCTGGCGCAGTTCAGCGATGACTCGCTCTTGCTGCGAATTGAGGTCTTGCACGGCGGCGGCTTTGATGCGCTGAATGTCTTGCTCAGTTTGAACTAGAATTGCCTCTTTTGCCTTCTTAGCGCTTTCTTCAGCAGCAGCACGAATGCGGCCAGCTTCGGTTTGCGCTTGAGCTAGTTTTTGCTGCTGATCTGCCAGGGCTGCGGCGGCATCCTTCTTCCGCTTCTCTGCATCCTGAATGGCAGTTTCAATTTTCTCGCGGCGCTCTAGTAGAATTTTTCCTAAAAATCCGCGACCAAAGTAAAACAACACTCCCAGAATAATCGCCAGGTTAATCAGGTTGGTATCCAGAATGTTGAAATTTAACCCAAATCCACCTTCTTCGGCCGCTTCCGAGAAATCGTTGGCGATCGCCCCAGCCTCGGCTGCTAAAAATAACAAAGTCCCCATGATTCCTTCTCTAATCTGCTCGACCTGTCTGCTCGACCTTACACCGAACCTAGCCCACTGCTGAGCCTAAAAGCTTCTCTAAAATTTGGCGGCTGAGTGCATCCACCTGCTGTTCAAGCGACTGCATCGCCGCTTGCTTTTGCTGGTCTAGCTCCTGCTGTGCCTGTTCACGCTGTGCCTGAGCTTCTTGCTGAGCTTCAGCGATCTTGGTTGCAGCAATTTTTTGAGCATCCGCCTGGGCTGCTGCGATTACCGCCTGAGACTGTCGGCGAGTTTCCGCTAACTCCTGCTCATATTGCTTCGCCAAATGCTCTGCTTTTGCCAAACGCTCACGGGCATCAGTCAGGTTAGTGCGGATGTAGCTGTCGCGCCCATCAATAGCTTGCCCAAGAGGTTTATAGAAGATGGTGTTGAGAATAGCAACCAAAACGAGAAACTGTACCGCCATCAGCGGCAAGGTTGCATCAATATCAAACAGTCCACCCCCTCCCTCTTCAGCGGCAGCCTCGACAGCAAGCAGAATCGTCCAATAACTCATATTTCAGTGCCCCAGTTTCCTAAAACTCCAAGTGGGGGTCAGCCAACAAATCAGCCATCATTACCAATTACTTTTGAGCAAAGCTTCTCTAAACAAAGCTAGTGGGTAGAGGCATAATGTCTCTACCCAAATCCCCAAGCTTAGGAGAAGGGGTTAGCAAACAACAGTACGAGAGCAACAACTAGACCGTAAATCGTCAACGCTTCCATGAACGCCAAGCTGAGCAGCAGCGTACCGCGAATTTTGCCCTCTGCTTCGGGCTGACGAGCAATACCTTCTACAGCTTGACCAGCCGCATTACCCTGACCAATACCAGGACCGATCGCAGCCAGACCAACAGCCAGAGCAGCAGCAATAACAGAAGCAGCGGCAATTAATGGATCCATGATGTTTTCCTTACCTTGAGTACAAATTAAACAGATGTGCGTCAACGAACGAGCAGCGCTTTCTTACGCTGGCTCAGGTTGCCATGCGCGGGGTTAACCCAGCCGCTACAGCACCTTACAAGCAACTGAGGAGACTAATGTTCCTCATGACCCTCACCATGATCCTCCATCGCCTCTCCGATGTAGGCTGCCGCCAGGGTCGCAAAGATGAGTGCCTGAATTGCACTGGTAAATAGACCCAAAGCCATCACTGGCAGCGGTACAAACAGAGGCACGAGGAGAACCAGCACCCCAACCACCAGTTCATCTGCCAGGATGTTGCCAAACAGACGGAAACTAAGGGAAAGAGGCTTGGTAAAATCTTCAATGATCTTAAATGGCAGCATGAAGGGTACAGGCTGCACGTAGTTACCGAAATAGCCCAACCCTTTCTTGCTAAACCCAGCGTAGAAATAAGCCAGGGAAGTCAGTAGCGCAAAGGCGATCGTCGTATTGATGTCGCTTGTCGGCGCGGCCAGTTCACCTTCGGGTAGCTCAACCAGTTTCCAGGGCACCAGAGCGCCGGACCAGTTTGAGACGAAGATAAACAAAAATAGCGTGCCAACGAAGGGAACCCAGGGGCGATACTCCTTTTCACCAATCTGATCTTTTGCCAGTCCTCGAATAAATTCCAACGCATATTCCATCAAATTTTGGGTTCCTGAGGGAACTCGTTGAAGATTTCGCGTTGCGAGGAGTGAAACAATGACCAGAACGCCAATCACAAACCAGGAGGTCAAAAATACCTGCCCGTGTACTTTGAGATTGCCGATATGCCAGTAAAGATGCTGACCAACTTCTAGCTCAGCGAGGGGAAAAGAGGTGAAGGCACTTAGAGAATTCAGCATTTCCATTCGCAAGGTTTCCCCAGAGAATTGTGGAGTACCAGAGTCGCCTGACCTAACTTGGATCAGACGAAACTGCTGTTCGCAGAACGTAAATAATGAGTCCAGCTTTGTAAGTCAGAAATCCTAAAAAAATAGGCATGATTTGAAGCTGATCCCAGCGCGATGCCACTAGAATCAGCAGAATCAGAAGGGCAAGCCGGGTGTTACTCAGGCGCTGCTTCTCTCTGCCAAGCTGCTCAACGTTTTTAGCCAACATCCTCAAGTAAACCACACCCGTACACGCTCCGATCAGATAATTCAGAGCAATGTTGAGGGAATAAAAAATCCATACGGAGATAAAAATTATCCCAGTGAGAACGAGGGTTACTATCAACAAATCTTGTTGAAGCTTGAAGTATTCCTGCATGGAGGAATCTGGCTCTGGCGGCAGGCCGTCAGATGGGGTGTTTCCTTGAGCAGGAGCGGTTTCTAGGGATCTTTCTGGCGAGTTCACAGGTCAGAACTTAGCTCAGAGAACTGGCTTTACGAGTGCGGAACACCACCGATCATATCACTCGCTGGTAACAATACTTAAGGAATTATTTAGGGGATTGGGGAGTAGGGAGTGGGGCGATCGCCTAACCATCCCGATAAGATCCGTGCATACCGATCTACGGCTTGCCGCTCTGCGATCGCCAGCTATACCTGGGCAAGTTGCTGCTCAATTTTCTTGGTTAATGGAGTTTCAAAGCTCAGTCCATTCCGTCAACCTATGACAGAGACCTTGCTGTACTCCTCCTTATGGGCTTGTATCGCATCCCAAATATCAACTTTTTGCTGAAGATTAAGCCAAAGCTGAGGCCCATTCCCTAACGCTTTCCCAATGCGAATTGCCATATCTGCCGTAATTGGTTTTCGTCCTTGAACGATTTCACAAATGGTATACACAGATACTCCAAGAATTTCGGCAAAGGCTGCTTGAGTCACTTCAAGCTCTTCAAGCACATCTGCAAGGACTTCGCCAGGATGCAGTGGTCTTACCTCCCTACCCTCAATAATGTCTTGCAATTCTTTCATGTAAGTGCCCTCATGTTTGAAGTGGATCTCTCGGTATATGCTCTGTATCCTAGTGATAGTCTTCAATATCTAAATCGTACACATCGTTATCTCTAAATGTGAAAGTAATGCGCCAATTGCCTGATACTTTTATTGACCAAGTTCCTTTTCTATCACCTTTAAGCTCGTGTAAATAATATCCTGGTATTCTTAAGATCATCTATATTTATTGCAGAATCTATTGCTTCAAGTCTTACTCGAATTCTTTTTTCAAGCTCTTTTGGAATACCTTTTGCATTACCTTCTTTTAACAGTCTTTCTAATGCTTTGCTTCTAAAATTTCGTATCATAAAAACTATTTTCTAACAATTGACATTAAATCTCTAGCTTATAATGGTGCATTTACATGACTTAGCTACAAAATTTTTAGCAACCCTAACATGGGCTAGGAATAAGGTTTACAGAGATTACACGCTTGCCAGAGTAGAAGCTATTGTGTTCAGGTGTCGCTACATTAGTCAGCGTTACTAATGTTGAATAGCTTATCAATAGCGCTACCAAATTCGTACCGCTCAAGCCACGATCGCCCCCAACTTCACGGTTAAAGGTGCGTTGGCAACGGGCAAAAGCAATTGGGAAGGATAGCTGCTGCCACTATATATAGATAACGTGATAATTCGAGCATCCATTAATCGACTGGCAGCGGGCGGTGTGCCTGTACCAGGATTGACGGCGTAGGCAGGAAAACAGGCAGCGCTAAGGCTCAGTCGTAAGGCATTCCCTTTAGCAATTCGGGCAGAGAGGGGTTGTAAGGTAATCTGAAACGGCTTGACAGAATTTAAGGTTGAATCGTCTGAGCTTGAGTCGATTCGCAGATAGCCTTGAGCCAAGTTATAAGCGCTGCTGTTAGGGTGAACTTCGGATAGGACGGCGCACAGATCAAAGCTGGGAGTGTCGGCGGTGCAGTAGAGGTGGGCGATCGCCTCCCCCGCTAAATACAAATCCTCATCCAGCGGCTTTGTTGTATACGTCACAACATCAGTCCGACAATCCACTGCTGAGCGATCGAACGAGCCTGCGGGGAATGCGGCGTGTCCACCGACAGAGGGTACGGGTCGCCAGGGGTCGTGGACGAAGACATCCTGGGAATCGGTTGTGGGTAGTGTTTTCTCCAAAGTGCCTTCCTGTTCGCTCATGCAGGCAAGCCCCGTGCTGTGGAGGAAGTAGGGCTGGTGGTTGGCAATGGGGAATTTTGGGAGCGATCGCCACTGATTGCTCCCCAGTTCAAACAGGTGAACGGGTTTCTCGTTTAACAGTCCCGTATCAATGCCCTTGAGGAACTGGTCAAACCAGCGAATTTGCAGGCGATCGATCGGATTTGCGGCTTCTGCGCCATAGTCAACCGCTCCAACTTTTCGCCCCCAGGGAAGGTGTGCCCAGGGACCAACCCAGAGATGCTGTGGAAACTGACTGCGGGCAGCCATTTCCCGGTAGAATCTGAGCGTTCCGCGCATATAGGTGTCAAACCAACCGCCGATGTGCAGCATTGGCATATCTACCTCGTTTAGATGACGACCTGGCGATAGGTTTTCCCAATACTCATCTCGCTGAGGATGGTCTAACCAGGCGTGGTAGTAAGAATCAGGGGCAAGCTGTTTGAGAATGCCTGAGCGAACGTCAACCGGATCAGGCATCGAGGGATTGCGGGCGGCTCCGTAGAGGGTAAGATATGCTTCTTCATCGCCCCTGAGCCGAGCAGTTTCGGCAGCAAGCTGAATTGCCCAGCCCAGGTTTGTCTGTAGGCAAAAGGCTCCTCCTTCGTCAGCCCAATCTGCATAAAGGTCGTAGCCGATCATAGCGGGGCAGATGGTTTTCAGGGCGGGAGGATGATCGCCAGCCGCATAAAGCTGAGTCATTCCCTGGTAAGAAAAGCCGTACATTCCCACTTGCCCTGTGCTGCCGGGAAGTGCTGCTGCCCAGTTGACCGTATCGCCGCCGTCCTCAACCTCATAGGCAAATAGGTCAAATACGCCCTCTGAGGTGCCCCGCCCTCGGACATCCTGAATGACGACGATGTAGCCGTGAGCGGCATACCAGGTGGGGTGGGCATAGACGACGGTGGAGGCGATCGCCCGTCCGTAGGGCTGTCGCATCAGCAGCACCGGAAATTTGCCTTCGGCATCGGGGTAGTAAACATCTGCATCCAGCCGCACGCTGTCACGAGTCAGCATGGATGCAGTTTGTTTGGGTCGAACCTTTAGCATGATCAGCAGGGTACCAATGCATCAGAGCGACTCAAAACCGCCATGTCTTCCGCATCTAGCTCAACCGGAGTGCCGCTGCGAATCAGTTCGGCAAAGTCTTCGTTTGGCACCATGATGCAAAGCGTGTATAGGCGACCCGTTCCCGTATTCTCAAGCACATGAGTTCCGGTGGGCGGCACCAAAATGCTATCTCCTGCCCGAATTGGAACCGTTTTGCCGTCACAGCTTGCCAAGCCTTCTCCTTTGAGGACAAAGAACATTTCAACGGCAAGCTGATGGCGGTTAGGAGGCGTTTTGCCGCCTACGTCAAAGATTTCTACGCAATAGGTCAGAGACATATTGGCGATCGTCGGGTCAAATACGATCGCCAACCGATTGCTATCGTGCGGGCTGATCCGAAAAGCCTGATAGTCTTTAGGAGACTTATAAACCGGAATGACACAAGCAGAATCCATCGAGATTCCTCCGGGGAGTGATAAGTAGTACTGAGCGATCGCCAGTGGGCTAAGATCTGCGACTTCTCGAAGAAGTCGCAGATCTGGGGGCGTTGCCCAATCAAGGTGTAGTTCCAATGGCTTTCAGCAACGTTTCAGAATCGCTGACAAAGCCAAAGCACTGATTGACGTTATAGATGGTCGCCTTAAAGCAGTAGTCAGGAGAGGTGGTGGCGGTGCAATCGCGCAGCAAAATGCAGTCGTAGCCGAGGAAGTTGGCATCTTGCAACGTTGCCATAACGCACTGGTCAGCGTTCACCCCAGCCAAGAAAATTGTGGTTCGGCCCAGATTTCGCAAGATACTATCCAGCGGCGTGTCCCAAAAGCCGCTCATGCGGTACTTATCGACCCGCACATCGCTGGGCTGTTGCTCTAGCTCGTCTACTACAGCCGCCGCCCAACTATCTTTCATTAGAACAGGTGCCGAATTCTTGGGAAGCGGATCGCCCAGACCAATACCATCCCCAGTCGGGTTGTAAACATGGCGCAGTCCGGCGCTGATGTTGAGCAAATCAGGGCGATTGCCCCAGTTAATCCAGAGAATGGGGACACCAGCTTGCCGCAGTTCTGGCACCAGCGTTTTGAGCGGGGCGATCGGGTCACGGGCGGGGGTGACATCAACACCAATGTGCGCTAACCAGCCGTCTGGGTGGCAGAAGTCGTTTTGCATATCGATGATGGCGATCGCCGCCTTCGCCAAATCCAGCCGCAGTCTCTTCGTATCAGTCGCCAATGTAATTGGTTTAGGCGGCAAGGGCGAACGGGTAATGTCTGCGGTCGTCGCATCGACCGACCAGGCATTCGGTGCGACACCCAGAGTCCGGAGTTGAGTCATAGGTCGTTCGGGTCAAGAGCTATGAAGATTGCAAAAGGGGCAGAATGGAGCGAAATCTATAAGCCGTTGAAAGTGAGAACTGAGCCTTTGAATCTTCTGTGTTAGACCAAAACTGGGCTGGGCTTCAGTATTGGAGGGCACTTCTTGATTGAGTTCTGCCTAGAGAAGTAAACGGTGAAAGCCCTCACTCCGTCATCAGATCTGGACAATCCCACTAGCAGCCAAGCCTGCTACACACGAAATCAGGTTTACGACTGTACAATCTATCCTGAAATGGGGGGTTTGCAACGTATTGTTATTGCTCCTTAAGATGAATGCTACTGAAATAAGTAAAAAGCAGCGCTCAGATCTGCGACTTCTTTGAGAAGTCGCAGATCTTGTCTCCTACAGTCAGTGCCATTGTCCTTAAGATTGCTGCTCCCTACAAGAATTTTCTCGCTGGAAATTCCTTAAGATGTGCCGCAAAGGATAGAAATCGTGAGTTTTACAATTCAAAACGTTCTGATTCCGACTGAGCAGGGTTATGAAACAGTTGACGTGCAGGTTGAGGGCGATCGCATCACTCAAATTGCTCCCAACCTGGAGCCTACTGGAACCTTAATTGACGGACGCAACAAACTGCTGCTTCCCGGTTTCGTCAACGCCCACACCCACTCCTCGGAAATGTGGCAGCGGGGCATCATTCCCCCTCGACCGCTAGAACTGTGGATTGCCGAACTCTACGACTTCACACCGCTCAACCCTGAACAAATCTACCTCAGCGCCCTCGGAACAGCAGTCGAAACGCTGCTTTCTGGCGGCACCAGTGTCGTCGATCATCTGGTGCTAATTCCTGGACAAGAGGCGGAAACGATCGCCGCTGCGGTACGAGCCTACCGAGAAGTTGGTATTCGCGCTTTTGTTGGTCCGCTCATTCAGGATGAATCTTTGGGGGCAGGTGTTCCCACTGGCGGTGAAGAGGTGAAACACGAACCCTACCTTCGCACGACTCAAGCCACGCTCGATCTCATTCAGGATGCCGTAGAAAAGTTTCACCGTCCTGACGAAGGCATCAGCATCATGGTTGCGCCAACGGGCATTCAGCTTTGCTCGGATGCGCTGTTTGAAGGGTGTGCTGAGTTGAGCGATCGCCACAACCTCTGCCGCCACGCCCACCTGCTCGAAACCAAAGCACAGCAAATCCTGGCACAGGAAAAATATGGCTGCACCGCCGTCGAACACCTGAAGCACATCGGCTACCTCGGCCCCCGCACCTCTCTTGCCCACTGCGTCTGGCTCGATGATGGAGACATCAGCATCCTGGCAGAAACTCGCTCCACCGTCGTCCACAACCCCCTCAGCAACCTGCGTCTGGGCAGCGGCATTGCCCCCATTCCTAAATATCGGCAGGCAGGCGTGAACGTCGCCTTTGGCTGTGACGGGGCAGCCAGCAACGATTCCCAAGACTTGCTGGAAGCGATCAAAATCGGCTCCATCCTGCACAACATCACCGACATGGACTACCGCCACTGGATTTCCCCCCGCGAGTCAGTCAAAATCGCCTCCCTCGGTGGCGCAACCGGGCTGAACATGGGCGATCAGATGGGGGCGATCGCCATCGGCAAAAAAGCAGACCTGGTGCTGTACGACCTGACCAATCTTTCCCTACTGCCCCGCACTGACCCCATCGGGTTACTGGTATTAGGTCGTCCCGTGCAGGCAGTTGATAGCGCTTGGGTGGATGGCAAACAAATTATTGCCGAGGGTAAAGTCACCACTGTCGATGTCGATCAGCTTAGACAAGCACTCTTCGACCACAGCGAATGGCACACCAATCGCAGATCTAAAACGATGGAAGAGATGGAGATTCGCTATCGAGCAGTGATGGGGCTTTAAGGGGCTAGGGGCTAGGGACTAGGGGGCTAGGGGGGCTATATTTCTCGTTACGAGGCTCCGCCTCGTAATGCCACCTGAGAGGCTCTGCCTCCTGCATCATCCGCGAGGCAGAGCCTCGCCCCAAGCATCTCCAGGTAGAACCTGGAGACGAGTTCTCGCTTCCTTCTGAGTTACTCTCTGGTTCCCAAGCTCCAGCTTGGGAACCAGAGAACCCTTTTCCTCCCTAGCCCCAAGCCCCTAGCCCCAGCCCCCATTATTTCTCCCTTAGAGAATTTTCTGATTCCGCCCCATTTGCCTGATTAAGGATATCAGGGGGTGCCTTTGACCCCGCGAATTGGCTGCACAGGTTCTCTATTGGCTTGGGCAGGTTGTTTACCGCGATCGCACCTCATGAAAAATCCAAGATTCAGCGCATGATTCGGATTTTGCTAGTCGATGACCAAACTATCATCTGCCAAGCATTGAAAGCTCTGCTCGACCGCCAGCAAGACTTTCAAGTTGTTGGCATTGCCGCAGATGGCTACACCGCAATCGAGCAAGTCGCAGCCCTGCGACCCGATGTAGTACTAATTGACATTCAAATGCCAGGACTGGATGGAGTCGCAGCCACACGCCTGATCAGCCAACGCTTTAGAGGCGTTAAGGTTTTAGTGCTAAGTGGTCATGACGATGGCGCGTATCTCAAAGCTGCCCTTAGTGCAGGCGCACAGGGCTACTTACTCAAAGATACGGGAGCGGAAGACTTAGCGACTGCAATTCGGTCTGCCTATCGCGGCTATGGGCAGATGAGTCCAGGACTGTTTGAGAAGATGATGTCGTCTCGCCAGGAGGAGGAAGACGTTGCCATTCCATCTCCTGCACCTGAATTGGCTCAGAGTGTATTGTCTGAAACAGAACTGCTGTTGCTGCTGCAAAGCTTTGACCCATCTGCATTATCAAGGGTGGTCGAACGCACAACAGCGCAGGGAGCAACCCCTGAACTGCTCAACACCTTGAGCCACCACTTGAGAAGTGCCCCCACCAATCTAGCGACGCTTTACCTCTCTGGAGCATTAGCCGGAAATTGGGCGGCTCAAGACCCCGAGCAGCAGACTTCGGCAATGCAGTATCTCCGATTTGGCTTTAAGGAAGGAATTCGGCAAGGGCTACCCGCTGAACATCTGCTGTTGTTTTATCGCGAGGGGGCAAAGCTGGAAGCAGAAGAATCTTTTAACTGGCTGTCGCAAGCTGGAAGCCCCTGGAACAACGAGGCGGGAATGGTATTTCTCAGCCAGGAAGCCGCCCATACCTTTGGTCAAGATTCGGTTCAGTATCGAACCTTGTTGGCGCTCAGGCAGATTAGAAGCCTGAAAGTCTTAAGCGAAACGTGCCGATCGCTCACTCCCAAGCTACACGTCTTGCGCCAGGGACTTACGAAACTGGAGCCACTCGTTCCGGCGATCGCCCACCTCGGCGGTCGCACTCCCCAAAACGGCAGAAGATAGCCCACTAGTACCGCTTAGCCGCAGTGCCCAATCTGCTAGTACCACCTGTCCATTACGCCTGTCCCCAACCTGCATTCTCCACCTACCTACCCGTCAACCTACGAGGCGCTGAATCTGCGAGGAATCTAATATGATCATGGCCAATCAACAAAATGAGCTAGAGCAAGTCGAGCTAGAGCTATCAGAACTGCGAAGCCATCTCGAACAGTCCTTTGGCGTACTGGACGGGCTAGCCCAAGTACAGGCACGATTTGAAGAACTAGCAAGAACCTACCAGGATTTCAAGGCGCGGGTGGGTGAAGCGGGAGCCGTCTTGGGCACCGTTACCCAACAGCAGCAAAAACTAGAACAGCGATTTGCTAACCTGGAACAGGAAATTGGCTCCGGCTGGAGTGAAATTCGCAAAGAACTGTCTCAGATTCGGGGTGAAGTGGGAGAGGGCGATCGCCAGCTTAACCAGTCCATCACCGAGCAGGTGATCCACCTTCAGCGCCTAGAGGAGCGATTTGGCGACGTTTCGCGTAACTTAACCAACCAGCGAGACGAAATCTCCACAGAACTGTCCCGCGCTCACGACGCACTCAAAAACCAGGTCGAAGAAGCCAAAGCCAGCCTGGAAGCCTTCGTCCAGACTCAGGGCGGCTCCGACCAGCGACTAGCAGAGCTAGAAAAACTGATCGAAGCAAGCTGGAAACAGTCCCGCAACGAGCTATTGCAGGCCCAGGAAGAACTCAGCACCGCCGATCGCACCCTTAGCTCTGAAATGGTCAAGCAAATCAACGGACTCAAACGAGAAGTTGAAGGACGGCTAGGCACCATCCTGCAAGAATGGATGAACCAGCGGGAAGCCATGCGTGCGCCGATGGAAGAATTTGAGGCGCGGCTGAGAACTGAACTGCGGGCCAACCTCACCCGCCTACGCGAAGCAGGGCTAAACCCAGCCAGCTTTGAAAAGCTCGACAAGCTCGACACCCAACTGCGCGGCGTTCAATCCTCTGCTCAGGAGACAAACAAACAGCTCCGCCAAATGAGCAAGCGACTAACCCTCACTACGATTGTCGCCTGCGTCGCCGTCGCCCTACCCGTTGCCCTCGTTGCCCTCAATCCAAATCTGCTTCCTTTTGGCAACTCAACCTCCCAGTCGAGCAATTGAGCATGAGGGGTGAGGGGTGAGGGGTGAGGGATGAAGTAGGGTGGGCAGTGCCCACCTATCTTTTGCGGGTACTTAATCGCCTGCCTACTTAACGCGATGTGCGACTTTCCCAGGTCTCTTGTGGGATGGGCATCTTGCCCGTCCGGGCGGGTGAGACACCCACCCCACAGGTTATTTAATTTGGCAATCCTGAGCCAGCCTCACCATTCGCGAAGCCAGCCTCACCATTCGCGAAGCTAGCCTCACCATTCGCGAAGCTAGCCTC
>JAAUTN010000050.1 GCA_012031415.1 Leptolyngbyaceae cyanobacterium SM1_4_3
CAGGTTTGCCCCGCGTTGATAAACTTGCCCCAGGTAATGCGTCTGGCAGCATCTTCTAGGGAATGTTGCGATCGACAATACAGGGACTTTTGCCGCCTAGCTCTAGCGTCACGGGAGTCAAATGTTGAGCGGCGGCGGCCATCACAATCTTGCCGATCGCTGTACCGCCTGTAAAAAAGATATGGTCAAACTTTTCTGCCAAAACCGCCTTGCTGACCTCTATCCCCCCCTCTACGACGCTGACATGGTTAGGGTCAAAGGTTTTCTGAATTATTTCTGCCACAACCCGAGAGGTGCTTGGGGCAATTTCAGAAGGCTTGAGCAGGGCACAGTTGCCAGCGGCGATCGCCCCCACCAGCGGCGAAATCATCAGTTGAAATGGATAGTTCCAGGGGCCAATAATCAGCACAACTCCCAGCGGTTCCGGCAAAATCTTTGCCATCGCCGGAAACTGAGTAAACGGTGCCGCAACTCTTTTAGGCTTAACCCAAGTGCGAATATGCTTGAGTGCATAGTCAATTTCTTGAGTTACGCCAATTTCGGTCGCGAAGGTTTCAAACTCCGGTTTTTTTAGATCTGCTGTCAGGGCTTCGAGAATAGCAGCCTGATGATCAGTAATTGCCTGTTTCAGCGCCTGAAGTTGAGCAACCCGAAAATCGACGGGTTTCGTCTTGCCGCTATTAAAAAACTGCCGCTGCCGCTGCACAATCTCATGAACCTGACTGGGCGCTAACTGCACCATGCTGCCTCCGCCTGCTTCAAAGGGCAATCGCTTTTATTGTGACAGGTTCCATCAAAATTTTGGTAGACAGGCAAGAACTTGCTCTAGAGGCAAGTCGGCAACTCCACCTCAAACAGACTGCCTTTGCCTACCTCAGATTGAACTTCGATTGTGCCTTGATGCGCTTTGATAATTTGACAGGAGAGATGTAGCCCCAAACCACTGCCCGACCGCTTGTGGTTGCCATGTCGAAACGGCTCAAATAAAGAGCTATGGTATTCCGGTGAAATTCCTGGACCAGTGTCTTCAACTTCTACCCTAACCCAGGGCTGATCCGCTTTCTCAGGTTCAAGGCGAATGGTTTTGCCGAGCCGAACGATGACTGAGCCAGAGTCAGTAAACTTAACCGCATTGCCCACTAAGTTGGTAAAAACACGGTGCAATTCGAGGCGATCGCCCCTTAGCTCAATCAGTTTGTCATCGTCGTTAAGATTAGTTTGTAGAGACAGTCCTTTATCAAGCGCGATCGGCATTAGCCCTTGCACCACTTCCTTAAGCAGTTGGCGCAGGTCAACTGAGGTCAGACTTAACGTTTTGCGTCCTGCTTCATAACAGTAAACCTGGAGCAGAGTGTTGACCATATCGAGCAAATTCTGATTGCTGCGCTCCATCGTCGCCAGCGCTTCTGCAACTTCAGGAGACAACTCACCCAACACTCCCTGCTGAAGCAGCGACATCATCCGGTCAGCCGCCACCAGCGGAGTCCGCAAGTCATGGGTAAGACGCGAGACAAAATCTTCGCGCTGACGGGCGATCTGGTCGCGCTCATCAACGCTGTGCTTGAGCCGTAGAAGCGATCGCACCCGTGCCAGCAGTTCATCAAACTCAACAGGTTTGCGAATAAAATCGTCTGCGCCAATATCCAAACCCTGCGACACACGGGGCTGATCGTGAGCGGTGATTAACAAGATGGGAATGAAAGGCAGCTTGGGGTTCTTGCGAATTCGCTGCGTCACCTCAAAGCCGTCCATTCCTGGCATCATCACATCCAGCAGCAGCAAATCGGGGGGAGACGCATCAATGTAGGCAAGAGCATCGCTGCCGTTGTTGAGAACGTCAATCTTATATCCCTCTTCTTCTAAGATTGCTTGAATTAAAAATGTGTTGTCGGGCGAGTCATCCACAACCAGAACACGATCAACTTTGGAAGATTTACCAAACAAGGGGGAGTAGCTCATGCAAACCAACGTTCAACAACAATATGTAAAAAGACCAATTATCAAAACCTTTTTTGACGATCCTCTCATCTAAGTAGGTAATTAACCTCATACCAATGAGAGATTCTTTATGATTGTTCAGTATTTTACTTGCAGCAATTTTCACTTGCATAAGACACCAATCGCTACAGATACGAACGTCTGTTCGCTCTTATACCAATCTTTTGTGAAGCTGACCTTAACAAGGGGCTTAAGCCCCTTGTTCGGTGCGACTTCGTAAAGAATTGGTATTACCTATAGTTTATTCACCTGAAACACTCTGTAAGTTAAAGCAATATTGCGCCACAGGGCAAGATAGGAACATTTAGCCGTTTGAAACAGGTCGCTGTTTTTAGTACTGTGCAAATTGCGATATGAAAAGCTTCACCTGTGCTGACCTGTTCCCGTCGCTAGAGGCGAGACTCTGGTCATTAACTGTAACCTTGATGCTGGCGCTATGTGGGTTCGGGGTGACAGAGGCGGTTTGGGCAGTCGAGCCACCTTCTGAAGATGCAGAGGCGATCGCCACTCGTATGTTTGATTTGCAGTTGTCGAGCCAGCGATGGATTCAGATTGATCTGTCTACGCAGCGGTTGACCGCCTGGGAGGGCAACACCCCAGTCCGGGCAATAGTTATTTCAACTGGAAAAGATGAAACTCCAACCCTGACGGGCACCTTTGAAATTCAATCAATGCACCGCGTGGCGCGAATGCGGGGAGAAGATTATGACATTCCCGATGTGCCCTTTGTGATGTACTATTCCGGGAACTACGGCATTCACGGTGCCTATTGGCACAACCAGTTTGGCGTACCGATGAGTCATGGCTGCGTTAATGTTGCAGTCGATCAGGCTGAATGGCTGTTTAGCTGGGCTGAGATGGGCACTTCAGTTGTAGTGCATGAGTGATTGATCCGGGACACTCACGGCGATCGCACTTCTCCTTGAACCACTGCGCGATCGCCCTGAAACTCAACTGAGCTTAAGTCCAAGCCTTCCTGCTGAAGTTTTTGGTTGATTTGCTGTTCAATCTGCTCTCTAGAAATTCCGAACAGGTTTTGCAGTTGGTTGAGCGTGAGTCTAAGGTCGCCAACGCGAACCACCGTATCTTCACTGAGCAGCAAGCGCCCCTGCTCAAAGCTGGGACTTCCTTCAAGACCCACATATATTTCTCGGTCTGTTAGCGCTGGAAAGGTGCGAGAAATCCGCTCCAACAGAGCTTGTTCAGCAGGATTTAGTTGCTCCGTCGGAATTTCAGACAGATTTATCACTACCCCGCTCTGCACCTGACCATTTTGAATCGTTGTATTAATGTCTCTCGTGCCTTCCAGGACAGGGCCGTAGCCAGGGTTTGTGGCGATCGCCCCCACAACCAACTGGTTTACCTCAGTTGCGCTCAGTTCACCATCAATGCGGGTAGTTCCGCCACTCGTTGTAGTTATCTTTTGGATGATTCTGTCTCTGGCGAGCGCGTTTTCAGTTGCGTCCAGGTTAGCTGCCTGTTTTTGACTGGTATACCACTCCGGTAGCTGCGTTGCCCGTTTCCAGGATAGGGAAATCGCCGCGAGTGTGCCGAGACTGACCCCTAAAAGAATTGCGAAAACAATCAGTCCAACTTTTTTCACAGTTGCTCCAACACTTGCCCAACTCAAGCCGTTTGCAGCACTATAGCGAATTCGCTCAGCGTGTGATCAATGGGGCGATCGCAAATCTTAAGAAAGGTTAAGTTGATTTAAGTTTTTATCATGTTTCGTTTCGCCTTAAGAAGTTTTGGTATTCTGAGGAACATTCTTAAAAACTTAAGGAAGAGGCAAGAAACTTATGAAAACTTCAAATCATTTAGGTCAGTCCCTTTCGATGGTTGTTTTGCTGGCGCTAACCAGTGCCGGAGTCATTGGCATCATCGCCATGCAAAGCGGCGCACTGTAATAGAAAAAGGTGTTTCTAGATAAACTTGCGCCTTCGTTAAATTTATCTAATCCAATTTACCCAATTCAATTTGAGGCACTTCCTGAGAGGTGCCTTTTTGCTGCTCTATTCCCTTAACGGGTGTGCAACTTCTCCCAAAGTTTCTGTGGAATGGATATCTTGCCCGTCTAAACCGGAAGCACTGGCACATCGCAGAGGGTTAAATGAGAATTGGTTAAAATTGCTTAACTCTAAGAGGCAATCTCATTCTGGAGACAGTCTTGAGAAAACTTTGAGCGAACTTCGAGCAAATACTTTTGGGTTTAAAGCCGCTGCAATAAACTCAAGCCGTGAGTGTCGGTGCCACAGGTGCTAAACAGGCTGTGAGTCTTGCTCAGTCGCTCTACTTCTTGAGTTTGTTTGGGGCTAGGTTGCCAGGGTTGAGGGTTGTTGTAGGCATAGTAGGTTTCCACGCCATCAATCCCCAGGTGGGCTGCTTCAGGTATCAGTTGCTCATGGGAAAGCCGATAGCGGGCGGGGTGCGCTAAAACAGCTAGCCCGCTTGCAGTGTGAATTGCATCAATGACCTGCTCTGCGCGATAGTCATCCCCCCTGCTAGATTCCCCTTTTAGGTAAGGCTGAAGCGCTGCGTGAGTGGGATCAAAGGCATAACCCAGAATATGTACCTCAGTTCCTAACATATCAGCGTTAATTTCTACGCCAGTCCACAGGTGAGGGATGGCGTGGGTCTGAGACAATTCAGGCGTGTACCACTGGAGCCACTCTTGAGCGGCATAGTAGCCCTTGACCGTATGGTGATCGGTGATAGCTAAACCTTTTAAGCCGAGGGCGATCGCCTGTGCCATCAATCGGTCGGGCTGCAACCTGCCATCCGAGCAGACCGTGTGCATATGGAAGTTGTAAAAACCGGGACAGCTTTCTGGGGTGAGGGTGGCAAAGACGCACTTTAGTGCTGATGCATCCTGCGCTGCTATCTGAGCGGAAGCCTGAGCAAGATTGGCAGCCATATGTCTTAAAAATTTACACCTCTCTAACTATACCCAAACGAACTCTCTAACTGCTTTGCCTTTCCAAGAGGGCAACGGTGTAAGCCGCGATTCCTTCTTCTCGCCCGACTGGCCCTAATTTTTCGTTAGTCGTGGCTTTGATGCCGATTTGATCGGGGGCAAGGTTTAGTACGCTGGCGAGGCGATCGCGCATTGACTGAATGTGGGGCTTGAGTTTCGGACGTTCTGCCACAATTACTGAGTCTAGATTGCTCACCTGCCATCCCTGCTCGTGGATCAACTGGTTGACCTGAGCCAACAGCCGCAAACTATCGGCACCTGCCCACTGCGGATCGGTCGGGGGAAAGTAGTGCCCAATATCTCCCAGGCTTAAGGCTCCCAGCATTGCATCCATAATGGCGTGGGTTAATACATCCGCATCGCTGTGACCCAGCAGCCCCAATTCATGGGAAATGGTGATGCCGCCTAAAATGAGCGGGCGATCGCTAACCAGACGATGAATGTCGTAACCATTTCCTATCCGAAGATTGACTGACACTAAAATACTCCTAAAAACCGAGTGTGTTCAAATTTTTGGGTAAATGTGGACACTCTGCCCGCATTTACCCAAAAATCAAAATCAGTCTCTAAAATCAAGCCTTAGCTTTTCGATTAGCTTGTCGAGCAAACCAGGAAAAGACGGCTACCCCCATGAGCAATAAAATAAAGGCAATCAGCCCCATGACGAACTGAGGCTGAGGGGTAAAAGGCAGAGACGTTTGAGGTTCACCCAGTTCTAACCAGGCAGAGGCAAACTCTTCTCCCGCTTTGAGTGTACTGGCTGTATCCCAATGAATTGAATCTGGCTTCGTGTAGTCTTCCGTTTCAACTGCGATCGCTCGATGGTTCCGCTGATCAAATTCCTGCATAGCGGTTCTCACGGTGTGCAGGTAGGGTATCTGTTCAGGATCTCCAGACACCATTCCATAAACCATCGGCAGGTCAGAGCCAAAGTCTCTGCGGGTTTGGGCAAAAAGCCGAGTTAAGTTTCTGTCATAGCGAATCGCCCAGGGACGATAGAGCGCATCGCTTTCCCCCTGCATCCAGAAAAAACCTGCAACTTCCACTTCATAGCCCTGATCTTCCAGGTCAGCGATCGCCATTTTCACCCGATCGCGCATGGCGCAATAGAGCGCACAGTTTCTGGGCTGCCACTGTTCTCCCAGGTTCGTTCCATCGACGGCATATTTGACCAGGGCAACAGACTGATAGAGCGATTCGGAAAGCGATCGCCCCAGGGAAACCTCCATGCCAAATCGAAGCTGGAGGTCATCGCTGCTCCAGGGTAGAGGCTCAGTGGGTGGGCTAAGCGGTCGCCATCCATCGGAGCCGTACCACAAAACCTGATAGTTTGGCTGTTTCAACTCGTAGGGCAATTCCTGAAGGTCTCCCCGCCCCACCATGTTGCTTTGGCCAGCCATGATAAAAAGCTTGATGGTTGCCATGTCGTCAGTTTGTAGCCTGGTTGAGCCAGGTTTCATAGAGGTCAGGGCGGCGATCGCGAGTGCGTTGAATTTGCTGCTCCTTGCGCCAGCGATCGATCTCCGCATGGTTGCCAGAGCGCAGCACCTCTGGCACCTGCCAGCCACGAAACTGGAGCGGTCGAGTGTATTGTGGGTAGTCCAACAGTCCGGCTTCAAAGCTTTCCGCCTTGAGCGATTCTACCTTGCCAATCGTTCCGGGCAGAAGTCGAATTACGCCATTGAGCAGCGCTAGCGCCGGAATTTCACCACAGGTCAAAACAAAATCTCCCAGCGATACTTCCCGCGTGACCAGATGCAAAACGCGCTCATCTACCCCTTCATAATGTCCACAAATGATAACTAGCTGGTCATAACCTCCTGCAAACTCTTGAAACATCGGCTGGTGCATTGTTTCCCCTTGAGGGGTCATCAAGATCACCTCGTGCCGGGGCAGAACGGGAAGCGACTCAACCGCCGCAAAAATTGGCTCTGGTTTCATTAGCATCCCCACGCCACCGCCGTAGGGTTCATCGTCTACCCGTCGATGTTTATCGGTGGTGAAGTCTCGTGGATTGGTTAGATGCACTTCTGCAATTTGTTTTGCCAGAGCTTTGCCGAGCAAGCCGGACTGTAGCGGGGAGGCAAAGAAGTCGGGGAAGAGGGTGATGATGTCGAAGCGCACAGGTGGGTGTTGGGTGTGGGGTATGGGGTGGGGATTAGATTCACTAATGGTTAACCCAAGAAGTTCTCAATGAACACTTTTAAATTTATTTCCAAACTACCTGTAAGATGTGAAGAAATGTAAAAAATGTGTTTCTAAATGTAGGTTTTGCATACTTTTCCGGGTTGCCATTGGCTGACGGTGAGCAATTTTTTGTGGGCGATCGCCCATACACGCGATCGCATCTTAAAAGCCGCAAGGCAACCAGACGCGGCGTGGAGAAGGCTTGTCGAGTAACAGGTTTCTCCAACTCAATCCGCCTCAGCAGTTTATATCTAAATACCATCATGTCTGAACATCCCCTTACCTCTAAGCATATCGAGGAGGCTGACCTAAAGTATCGGATGAAGCAGCACAAACGTCTATTCTGGCTGCTCTCCACTGCCGCAGGCTTATTTTTTTTTTCAAGGCTACATGATTGCACCGCTGATCCCGCGTGCTAGCCCCGCATAAGAAAAACTCAAGAAACTCTTAAGTTATGCTTAAATATTTGTCATAGTGCCTATTGGTACGCTCCAGAGACGGAAGCAATTTGAGTCGGTCTAGTTCAGGCTGGAACAGCTAGGTAAAAGCCTGTTCCCTTAACAGTTCTGCTTAGGTTCACATAGCGGAGGCGACGGGTAGAATGGACAACGGTTCTGTGTTTCTCAGCTTAAACGCATCCTGAATTGTGCAAAACCGCAAGGGTAGAGCAAAAGGATGAACAGAGGTAGTATCTCCATTGGTAGGCTGCTGGAGCGATTGATGAACTTCATGCCCAGGAGCGATATCATGCTGCAATTAGAACCCCAATTCCATGAGCAGAGGATGCCCTATTTGACGAAAGCTGCCGTATTGGTCATTGGCGGCGCTGAAGACAAGGTTCACGGACGGCAGATTCTCAATACTTTTTTCAATCGAGCCGGGGCAACCGATGCTCAAATTGCCATTATTCCCTGTGCCTCGCGTGAACCTAGCGTGATTGGCAATCGCTATCGAACCATTTTTGAGGAAATGGGGGCGAAGGCAATTGAGATTTTGGATATTCGCGATCGCGAACAAAGCGAAAATCCCGATTGGAAAGATTACCTGGAGCAATGTACGGGCGTTTTCATGACGGGTGGCGACCAGCTTCGGCTCTGCGGATTGCTGGCAGATACCCCTATCATGGAAAGAGTCCGCGTTCGGGCCCAACTGGGTGAAATTACCCTGGCTGGCACGAGTGCAGGAGCTGCCGTTATGGGAGAACACATGATTGCGGGCGGCGGCAGTGGTGAATCACCCAATCGCTCTCTGGTCGATTTGGCGACCGGGCTAAACATTATTCCTGACGTGATTGTGGATCAGCACTTCCACAACCGAAACCGGATGGCGCGGCTGATGAGCGCGATCGCCATTTACCCCGACAAGCTAGGGATCGGCATCGACGAAGACACCTGCGCTTTGTTTGAAGACAGTGGTATTTTTCAGGTAATCGGCAAGGGAACGGTCACGGTGATCGATCCAGGCAACGTTTCTCATACAAATCAGTCGGATGTGGATACAACCGATCCGCTTAGCATCCACAATTTGAGAGTCCACATTCTCAGTCATGGCGATCGCTATGACATGAACAAACGGCTGACCCTGGCGACTAAAGCCTGAGAAATCAGCCGATTTTCGGGCTAAATCAACCTACCTAAGCTGAGAACTGTTCACTGTGAACGGTCTAACCGTTTTCCCAAGCTTGAGACTAGAGAATATTGCATAGCGTCCTTTTTCGCCCCCTTGTGATCCGCCAACATTGTTATGAGAATTCTAAAAACCCAAACTTTACGCGGTCCAAACTACTGGAGCATTCGACACCAAAAACTGGTGATCGTGCGTCTGGATTTAGAAGAACTGGCAGAACGTCCCTCCAATCAGATTCCGGGCTTCTATGAAGGATTGACCGAAGCGCTACCCAGCTTGATCGATCATTTTTGCTCACCCGGTTGTCGCGGTGGATTTCTCAGTCGGGTGCGAGAAGGCACGATGATGGGGCACATCATGGAACACGTCGCGCTGGAGCTTCAAACCCTGGCAGGAATGCCCGTCGGCTTTGGGCGCACCCGCGAAACCGCAACCCCTGGCGTGTATCAGGTGGTCGTGGAATATATGGATGAGCAAGCCGGACGCTACGCTACCAGAGCCGCTTTCCGCCTCTGCCAGAGCATTGTTGAAACCGGGCATTACTCGGTTGAGGAACTGGAGCAAGACCTGCGCGATTTGCAGGATCTCGGTGCCCAGGCTGCTCTTGGACCCAGCACTGAAAGTATTGTCAAGGAAGCCGAAGGGCGTGATATTCCCTGGATGCAGCTTGGCTCCCGTGCCATGATCCAGCTAGGACACGGAGCTTACCAGAAGCGAGTGCAGGCAACCCTGAGCAACTTCACCGGAATTTTGGGCGTTGAGCTGGCTTCTGATAAAGAGGGCACAAAGAAAATTTTGCAGGATGCAGGCGTTCCAGTGCCGCGTGGGGCTGTGATTTATTACCTGGATGAACTGGAGCAGGCGATCGCGACGTAGGTGGCTACCCCATCGTCATCAAGCCCCTGGACGGCAATCACGGTCGCGGGATCACGATCAACATTGACTCCTGGGAACTGGCAGAAGAAGCCTATGACGCGGCGAAAGAAGTTTCTAAAGCGGTCATCGTTGAACGTTATTACGTGGGACAAGATCATCGTGTTCTTGTGATCAATCACAAGGTTGTTGCCGTTGCAGAGCGGGTTCCAGCACACGTCGTTGGAGATGGCGAATCCACCATTTCTGAACTGGTAGACGAGACAAACCGCGACCCCAGGCGGGGCGAAGGGCACGACAACATTCTCACCCGCATTGAAATCGATCGCACCACCTGGCAACTGCTCGATCGCCAGGGCTATAACCTGGATACCATCTTACCTGCCGGAGAAATCTGCTACCTCAGAGCCACCGCCAACCTCAGCACGGGAGGAATTGCAGTCGATCGTACCGACGACATTCACCCCGAAAATATCTGGCTGGCGCAGCGAGTTTCCAGGATTATCGGATTAGACATCACCGGGATCGACATCGTTACGTCAGACATTTCTCGCCCGTTGCGTGAAACCGATGGCGTAATTGTCGAAGTCAACGCGGCTCCTGGCTTTCGGATGCACGTCTGCCCCAGCGAAGGTATTCCTCGCAACGTAGCAGAACCCGTAATCAATATGCTGTTTCCACCTGGAACGCCAACCCGCGTCCCAATCATTGCAATCACGGGCACCAACGGTAAAACTACAACAACCCGACTCATTGCCCATATTTTTAAGCAAACTCAGCAGGTCGTTGGCTACACCACGACCGACGGCATTTACATTCAGGATTATCTGGTAGAGAAGGGCGACACGACTGGACCGCAAAGCGCTCAGGTGATTTTGCAAGACCCAACGGTAGAAGTCGCCGTTCTAGAAACGGCCCGAGGTGGAATTTTGCGATCGGGCTTGGGCTTTAGCCAGTGCGATGTCGGCGTGGTGCTGAATGTAGCAGCGGATCACCTGGGAATCGGCGACATTGAAACTGTAGAAGACTTGGCGCACCTCAAGAGCGTTGTGGTAGAAACGGCCAGACCTAATGGTTATGCCGTCTTGAATGCCGACGATCCGCTGGCAGCAGCAATGGCGCAACGGGTCAAAGCGCAGGTTGCTTACTTCTCAATGAACCCAGAAAGCGAATTGGTGCGATCGCACACTCAAAAGGGCGGGCTGGCAGCCGTCTACGAAAACGGCTATCTCTCTATTCTCAAAGGCGACTGGACACTGCGAATCGAGCAAGCAATTCATGTACCCCTGACGATGGGCGGTCGTGCCCCTTTCATGATTGCCAATGCCCTGGCTGCTAGCCTTGCTGCCTTCGCTCAGGGAGTCAGCATTGAAAATATCCGGGCCGCGCTGATGACCTTCCAGGCATCGGTGGATCAAACCCCTGGCAGAATGAACCTGTTTGACCTGGGAAAGTTTCATGCGCTGATCGATTATGCCCATAACCCTGCTAGCTATGAGGCATTGGGCAGCTTTGTCCGCAACTGGCCCGGGGAATGCACCGGCGTTGTAGGCGGGCCGGGCGATCGCCGCGATGAAGATTTCATCACACTAGGCAAACTCGCCGCTGATATTTTCGATCGGATCATCGTCAAAGAAGATGACGACACCAGAGGGCGGCCGCGAGGCGAAGCGGCTGCACTCATCGTTCAGGGCATTCAAGAAGTGGGAGGCGATCGCCCCTACGAAGTCATTTTGAATGAAACCGAAGCCGTTAATACCGCTCTGGATAGCGCCCCTTCAGATGGATTGGTCGTCATTCTGCCAGAAACCGTCAGCCGCGCCATCAGCCTGATTAAATCCCGCAATCCGCTACAGCAGCCAAATCCTTACCAAACTGCCAGCGCCAACAACTCCAACGGCAAGTATACCGTGATGGTTGAAGCCGCTGCCAATACTCAAAACGGTTTTCAAACTGTTGAAGTGCAGGCACAGACAGAGGAAACAACGCTTAATCGGGGATAAGTGGAGGGATGAAAGATGAAGGATGAGGGATGAAAAGTGGAATGATACTTTCCTCATCCTTCATTCCTCACCCTTCATCCTCCCAACTAATACTTATCCTCATCCAGTTCTTGCTCCTCATCTTCTGAGGGCTGATTCATTTCTTCCTTAAAGCCCTTCAAGGTTCTGCCCAGAGCGCTACCCAGTTCTGGGATCTTTTTGGGGCCAAAAATCAGCAGCGCCACAACCCCAATCACACTTACTTCTGCCCAGCCTAAACCTAATGCCATACAGAATCTCCTATCGTTAAGCCCTTTCTCCCATTTACTATAGGGCGATTCGATGAGGAAAGGGAAAGCCTTTCTGTTCTTCTCACTTTCGGGTCAGCGGCAAGCCTAACCAAGCGCTAATTTCATCCGCTAACCATTTCAACTCCCACTGATCTAGCAAATCATTCTTGCGAAGCTCGTATTTTTTAGGTTTTTGAGGCTTTGAATCCGCATTTTTAGTCCAGATGACCAACTTTGGTCTAGCTCCAAATCGCTTGGGTTGAATCAGGTGGACTGCCCGAATATTTTGTCTGGGACTAGATTTGCTCCTAAACTTGAAGCCAAATAGCTCGTGCGTTGTGGATATATGCTGTTGATCAATGCGTAGTCGAATTCGCCCAAACACGGAAAACAAGACTTTGGGCAAAGGCAGTAACAGCAACAAGCCGAGAAGTGTCAACTCTGGCGTTTGTAGCGCAATGAAGGTAAGAAGCTGAGCGGGAAGCAGGGTATAGAGCGCAATCCGTGCAACTTGACCGAGGCTAAACCTTCCCGGAATCAGGACTTCTAGAAAATCGGGCTGTTTGGTCAGTGAAATTTGGCTTCCGGCAGGTTGAGCGAACCCTCCCAACCCCATTTGCTGAATAGAACTGGGCTGTCCAAGTGCGTCTAGTGCTTTTTGGGCAGAGGCAAATCGCTTCTCTAAACTTGGCTCTGTCAAATGTTTAAGCCAGCTTGCAAAGCCTGAAGAAATGTTGGCAGCAGATTCAAATTGAAGCCGAAAATTTTGCTGAGGTAAATCCGAGGGATGCTTGCCCGTTACCAGATAAATCAAGGTTGCTCCCAAGCCATAGAGATCGGAAGCTGGAACGGTGCGTCCGCCAAATTGTTCCGGTGGCATATAGCCGTAGGTGCCTACTACGGTAATAGTTCCCCCTTCTTTAGCAGCAAGATTTTGAACGGAGCCAAAGTCTACCAGGTAAACCTGCCCTGGACTATTGCCAGAGCGTGCTGCTTCGCAGATACCGCAAGGGTCGCCCAGCAATACATTACTCGGCTTGATATCTCGATGAACAACCGCAGGCTGCTGTCCGTGCAAATAAACCAAGATTTCCAGCAAATCTTTGGCAATTTGTTTGACCTCCGCTTCGCTGAGCGATCGCCCTGCTTTCAGATGTTCCTCTAGCGTTTTACCTGACACATAAGTTTGCACCAGCACAAAACCTCTTAAACCCGGCAAATCTAGCTCAAAGTAATCCAGATATTGGGGAATGGCTGGATGAGATAGCGTCTTAAGAACTTCTGCCTCTCGCTCAAATAGCTTCAGGTCGTGCCATTCAAAATCGTTACCAAATGACAGTAGCTTCAGTACCACCTGTGCTTGAGTGCTTAAATCGCGAGCTAAAAAAGTGCGCCGTCCAGCTCGCCTGCCCAACTGCTGCTGAATCTGATAGCGTCCGTGCAATGCCTCATTGAGAAGATTAATGGAGGTTGCATGAGAAGAATTGGGTAGAGTTTCCCTAGCAAAATCTGTCATGTCGGTTAAATAGCTGACAATTGCGACTGTAAAACTCGTCGATATTGCAAAGCGGAATTAGCTGCGATTGATGAAGAAAAGTTTGTAATTGGGTAAGGCTCGGCGAGGCTTTACTTCTTCGGCATCTCCAATGCGCGATCGCCGCTCATACCACTGGGCAACGCTCTGCCCAATTGCTCCTCCCGCCAACCCCCACAACACGACTGACGAGAAAGCTCTTACAGCAATCAGAGTCAAGGTTATTACAGTATAGGAAGCCATATCAGCATCAGAATTCGTAAATGCTAGCCCTGCAATGAAACCACCAAAAATTATCGATGCCGCAGCGATGCCAGCAAGAGTACTAACCGCCTTGATCGTTTGTCTGTATTTGCGTGGGTGGTGAAGGGGGTAGTATTGCCAACGAGTCCAGATACTAATTACAAGACCAATCGGAATTCCTGCAAGTAAACTGTACAATACTGCGCCTAATAAGCCTCCCAAAACAACGTAATAGAAAATATTGAGAATGTTGAAAACAGTTGCGTCGGAAATTAACCCCTCAAGGATTATTTTGGACACAATATTAATTACAGAAATTACCCCTCCAGCCACAAATCCCATAGTGCAACTGCGCCAAATGCTGTTCCACAACAGTTCACCCATTGGCACAACTTCTTTGGGCTGTAGTGCGTGTGGGCTGACTTGAGCGGGTTGCTGCAAAGCTTCTAGGGCTTGCTGGGCGGAGGTGGGCGATCGCCCAAATTCGGTTCTGTCAACCAGGTCAACCAACTGGTGAAGGCTGAGCTAAGCTGAACTTCTGACTCAAACTGAATGCGGAAATCTTTTTGAGGTAAATCGGTAGGATGTTTGCCTGCTAGCACATAAATGAGAGTGGCAGCCAAACTGTATAAATCTGATGCGGGCGTGGCGTGTCCACCAAACTGTTCGGGCGGCATATAGCCATAAGTACCCACAACGGTAATCGTGCTTCCCTGATTAGCTGCTAACGTTTGTACGGAGCCAAAATCTACGAGATAAACTTGTCCTGGACTGTTGCCCGATCGGTCAGTGAGTAGAATGTTGCTGGGCTTAATGTCTCGGTGAATGACGGGCGGTTGTCGTCTGTGCAGGTAAATCAGAATTTCCAGGAGAGACTGAGCAAGTTGTCTCACTTCTAGTTCGCTGAAGGTGCGTCCTGCCTGAATGTGTTCTTCGAGCGATCGCCCCTCTACATAGTTTTGAACAAAAGCGAACCCCTTACCATAGGTCAGTTCCAGTTCAAAATAGTCGAGATATTGAGGAATTGCTGGATGAGAAAGCGCTTTTAGCGTCTCGGCTTCCCGCTGAAATAGCTTCAAATCATCCCACTCAAAATCGTTGTCAAAGGACAAAAGCTTAACAACGACTAACTCTTGAGTTTGCAGGTCACGCGCTAGCAGCGTTCGCCGTCCGGCATTTTTGCCAAGCTGCCGCTGAATCTGGTAGCGATCGCACAACACCTCATCGGGAGCATTTTGCTGGGATTGGGTCATACGTAGCTGCTCCCTTATCGTTGTGCGTCTTTTATAGCTCATTTTTTCGGATGAGAAAAATCACCTGAAAGGGTGACCCTGCTGCCCTTAATCCCAGATTCCTCTAAGCTAGATCAAGCACTTAGGAGATTTCTGAGAAAGGTTCTACCTCTGTAGGGCGAATGGCCGTTCGCCCCTACCAAAGCATTGTTGATTGCTCAGTAATTTTTTCCTTGGAAATCTCCTTACTCCTTATTAGAACGTTGTTTCATATGTCAGAAATTACTAAAACTTCCATTCGTACCCAGCAGCATCCTTTAATTCAGCGGCTTGCCGATCGCATTGAAGCCATCTGGCAAGAGCATCTGGATTTGTCTCCTTACCAACTTCCTGAAGATTTGGGCTATGTGGAAGGACGACTGGAAGGGGAAAGGCTGACGATTGAGAATCGCTGCTATCAATCGCCCCAGTTCCGCAAGATGCATTTGGAACTGGCGCGAGTGGGAACAACGTTAGACATTTTGCACTGCGTCATGTTTCCGCGTCCTGACTATGCTTTACCCATGTTTGGCACAGATTTGGTGGGTGGACGGGGACAAATTAGCGCGGCGATCGCCGATCTCTCTCCCACCAGCGGCGATCGCACCTTACCTGAATCCTATCAATCCAAGCTAAAAGCACTTCCCTCTATCCCGTTTTCTCAGCCACGTGATTTGCCGGAGTGGGGCGATATTTTTTCTGAATTTTGTCTATTTATTCGTCCAGGCAATCCTGAAGAAGAAACGCTGTTTTTGGAACGGGTAGCAGCATTTTTGGAAATTCATTGTCAGGCGGCGATCGCTACTCCTTCTACCCCAGAGCAACAGCCTGAAATCTTTGCTGGACAGCACTATTACTGCACTAAACAGCAGAAAAATGATAAAACTCGCCGCGTTTTAGAGAAGGCTTTTGGGGATGAATGGGCAGAGCGCTACCTGACAACAGTACTGTTTGACCTTCCAACCGTTTAATTTACTGACATAGACTTACCGCTTCAGGCAAACAATTCGTCTACAGAAATGCTAAAGCCAGACAGCACTTTCTGAGTGCTGACCGTTTCACTAGAGGTAAAGACCTGTCTGGATGTTTCAGTTACGACAATCACCCATTGATTCTCAGGAAAAACCAGCCAAACTTCTTCGCCACCAGACTCTAAATATTCCTTCGCTTTGGCAATTACATCTTCGGCAAAGTCAGTGGGGGAAACAATTTCGGCACTCAAAGGAAAGCTTTGGGGCAATACTTTTGCATCGCCATATTGGGCGACTAGCGCTGAGGTAAGGTAGGCAACATCAGGCGATCGCCCTTGTTTATTAGTGCGACAGGGAACATCTGTATATACACTACCTCCATGTCCACTGGAGTCTCTGTAGCTCCTCCAGTAGAAGTACAAACTGCCTTGAACTTTACTGTGTTTTAGCGTCACGTCGGTTTTTTCTACTAATTCCCCATCCACCCACTCTGTATGTTTCAGGGGGTTTTGCATCCAGTCTTCTAATGAAAGGATTGGGGTGTTGCTGGAAGAAATTGTAGTTGCCATGATGCCTATTTCTCCTGGTATCTCTAATCTTATTAGGGAGTTTTGTGGAATTAATCGCATTAGTCATAGAAGCGATCGCCCTAAACCTGATCAGGTCAATGCCCTGGGCACGCAGCAACTCCGCTAGCCTAGTTGCCCGATTTTCGAGTTCGCGGGAGTTGAGCAACTTTTGTCCCGTTTGGGCATCTTCCATCACAACTTGCCCATTCTGCAAACCAATTCGCACTCCAACGGTTTCACATAGGATTCGCCCTTCCTCGTCGGGCGTGATGGGAATGTACACCCTTTCGATCAGCCGATAGCCCAGTACTTCGTCAATCACTTGTCCACGCTGGGTGCGCTGGTCGATGATGATGTATTCCTGCACACCTGCTTGAGCGTATTGTTTTACCTTAGTTTCTCGATCTTGTTTGCGATAGCGACGCGAAACGACTTCGATGATAAGCGACGGACGGGTTCCTTCCTCACTCACCAAAAATTCGGTGCGAACTCGGTCTTTGTCGCTCACCCCGAATACAACACAGGTGTCAGGGCAATGGTCGCCAAGCGTGGGAATATCCCATTTAACGATTAGGTCGCGGAAAACGGCTGCGGTTGGGTCGTTAGCATAACGCCGAGCCAGCATATCTTTCGCATCTCCAGCGGCATCATCGTGAAAGGTGCTGTTGGGCAAGTGGAACCCCTCTTGTGGATGCAAAAATTCTTCCTCGGTCAGCGGCACCTGGATCTCAACGGTTGTGCCGTCTGGTTTAGTGATTATTTCAAATCGCCAACCGCATTCAGCTAAGTCCGATGCTTGCTGAGTTGATGGGGTCATGTTAGCCCTCCTTTCAGAACTAGCCCGATGGATTAGTAATCTCGTATTTGTCTATTGTGTCAGCAGATTCTCTAGTCACGAAGGTGCGATTGAAGTTCTGAAAACTTTAGTAACTGTGGAGCAGGCATCTTGCCTGCTAAATTCGGACGGGCAAGATGCCTATCCCACTGGAGAATTGGGGCAAGGTGGCGATCGCCCCTAAACTAGAAACAATTGGGTAGAGCGTTTAGGAGTATTTTCTATGTTCTCAAGCAAGCCTTATGTCGAGCAGACCGATCCGCCGCGATCCGGTACGGATCAGCCTTGCTGCACGCCCAGGGAAACGCTGCCGACCATGTATGATCTGCCCAGTGAAGATCCGAATGAACCTGGTTTGCCTGACGAATATCATTACCTGCAACCCCAACTGCTCAGCGCCACCTTTCGCCTTTCGGACTATGCGGCTGAGGAAGTTTTTACGGCTGGCGATTTAAACATCTACTACGACGTTCGCCATCCCCTCTGGCATAAGCGTCCTGACTGGTTTGCCGCTTTGGGCGTGCCGCGTTTGTATGACAAACATGACTTACGACTCAGCTATGTGATGTGGCAAGAAGGAGTCAGTCCTTCCATCGTCGTGGAATTACTTTCACCAGGCACTGAAAACGAAGATTTAGGGAGAACACAACGAGGCAGCAATCAGCCGCCGACCAAATGGGAAGTGTACGAGCAGATCTTACGAGTTCCCTACTATGTCGTCTTTGATCGCTATACTGACCAGCTACGTGCATTTAACCTGGTTGCTAACCAGTATCAAGAGCTTGACCTGACAGAACCTCGCATCTGGATGCCTACGCTGAACGTTGGACTCGGACTATGGCAGGGTGAATGTCGCGGCATCAACCGTCAGTGGCTCCGCTGGTATGACGCGACGGGCAACTGGATTCCCACTGAGGCAGAGCAGTTAGCCTCTACTCAACAGCGGGCAGAACAGCTTGCTGAGCGGCTACGCGCAATGGGAATTGACCCTGACGAGGTTTAGCGCATTGCTTAATCTGGAGATTCTGACTTCTTGTGCTGATTGATTCTCAAATCGGACGGGGACTTGAGAATGTCCTCAGCAGCAAAGGGAGAGGCAACTGGAAACTGCTCAATGGAAAGCCCGGTTTCAGCAGCAGCTAATTCCCTTGCGTCTTGATAGCAGTCGTTGAAAATTTCGGTGAGGTGCGATCGCAAACTAGGACTTTCCTTGAGCAACTGTTTGAGCCGCTGTTGATGCTCAACGATGCTGGCGATCCAGCTATTTGAACATTTTTCTGGTTGATACTGACATTTAAGCAGATGCATCAACAGCACCTTGAGATTGCTGTAAACGGCTCGTTTTTCGCTCCTGCCCATGTCCTCCACTTCTTCTAGCAAATTTGTGCCATCAAGGGCAGAAAGCTGATTTTCTCGCAGTAGCTCAACCGTTGTGGTGAGCCAGAGATAATAATCCTGGTCATACAGAGCAGAGAGTTTGGTCGTTGACGGTTCAGATAATGTCATAGGCTAAACGCCCTTAAAAAGCCGCTCCGTTTCAACTATAGCGTCATGCTTAGCGCTCCTTGAGGCGTTGAGCGGTGCGGAGAATTTGTCCGGCGAGAACGGCTGCACCAAAGCCGTTGTCGATGTTGACGACTCCAATTCCGGCGGCACAGGAATTGAGCATGGTGAGCAGGGGAGCAAGTCCACCAAAGTTTGCTCCATATCCAATGCTGGTTGGGACGGCAATCACAGGACAGTCTGCCAATCCTGCTACGACGCTGGGCAGTGCGCCTTCCATGCCTGCGACGACGATTAAAACGTCGGCTTCCTCAATCACCTGGCGATTGCTCAAGAGACGATGAATTCCGGCAACGCCAACATCCCACAGTCGGTTTACCCGAAAGCCAGATAGCTCAGCGGTGACGGCTGCTTCTTCAGCAACGGCGAGGTCAGCAGTTCCGGCAGAGAGAAGAGCGATCGCCCCTTCATGCTGCACGTCTGGCACTGTGCCGTTGATTGAGGAGTCTACTAAAGCACAAATTCTAGCTAGCTCAAAGTAATGCAAACCAGGAACCTTTGGCTGAAGCTGCTCATAAACGTCTGGCGTAATTCGGGTTGCCATCACAACGGGATTGCGCTGCCGCATGGCGGTCATGATGTGAGCAATCTGATCGGGCGTTTTGCCTGGGCCCCAAATTACTTCTGGAAAGCCAGTTCTGAGCGATCGATGGTGGTCGATTTTGGCAAAGTCAGCAATTGGTTCAAAGTCAAAATGCTTGAGTTTGTCGAGTGCATTTTCTGGGCTGATTTCACCCAGAGCGACGGCGTTGAGTAGGTTTTGGAGAGCTTCAGATTGAGACATGGGAGGGATGCGGAAGGATGAAGGATGAAGGATGAGGGATGAAGGATGAAGGATGAGGGATGAAGGATGAGGGATGAGGGATGAAGGGGAAATCTCGTTCCCAGGCTCTGCCTGGGAACGCCCTTCGAGAGGCTCTGCCTCGTGAAAGGGAGGAGGCAGAGCCTCCGGAACTGCATTCCCAGGCAGAGCCTGGGAACGAGTTGACGAGTTGAACGAGTAAACTCTACCAGATGTTGCTTACTCCTTCATCCCTCATCCCTATCCCTCATCCTTCATCCCTTTCATCTACCACTTTAAGCTCTTGGATGTTCCATAGTCCCCAACTGGGCAAGCCTGTGTATTTGAGTCCCTGAATGCGATCGCGCACTGCCACAATTGCAATTTCGTGTACCAGATGAATCACAGGTAGCTGTTCCTGGACGATTTGCTGAAAGTTGCCATAGATTTCCTGGCGTTTGGCTTCGTCGAGTTCCCTGGCTCCGGCAACAAAGAGGCGATCGATGTCTAATTCCCAATCGTTGGGTTGCCAGCCTGTAATTTGCGGTTCACCCGGCTGCGGCGCGAGATTGAACATATGCGAACCGCCTTTGCTCGTCCACAGGTTTGCGCCGCTGTGGGGTTCAATGCTGCCTGTGAAGCCAATCATGAAGCATTCCCAATCGCGGGTTGTGGTGACTCTAGTGATCAGCGTGTTGAAGTTAATTGGGCGAAAGTCAACCTGAATGCCAATCTGAGCTAAGTCTGAGCGAATCTGAGACCCGATCGCCTCTCGAATTTCGTTGCCTGAGTTAGTCAGAAATGAAAAGCGGACGCGGTTGCCGTCTGCATCAAAAAGCTGTCCATTCGGATCAAACGTGAAACCAACGGACTGAAGCAGTTGTTTTGCTTTGTCCAGGTCATAGTCGTAAACTTTTAGCCCTTGCTCTGGCGACAGGTAATAGGGACTTTGAACGGAGATGGGCGAGTCTTGCGGTTCGCTGATGCCGCGAAAGATATTGTTGATCATGCGCGGGCGGTTGATGGCGTGGGCGATCGCCTGCCGAAACTCCAGCGTGTTAAACCAGCGCGACTTAATCGGGTCAACTAGAGGCTGCCCCTGAGCATTCTGACCGCGATTCAGGTTGAAGGTAATGAACGTCGTGCCCGACCATTCACCCCCTGTGTAGACCGTAAACTTGCCTCGCTCTTCTTCCCGCTTGAGCAACTCAAAATACTCAGGACGCAGCGGTCGCACATCGCCAATCGCATCCAAATCGCCAGAGCGAAAGCTAAGCAGTTGCGTATCGGTAGACTCCATAAACTGCCAGACAATCCGATCGATGTAAGGCAACTGCTGCCCCGCTGCATCTTTTTCCCAGTAGTAAGGATTGCGTTGAAAAATCAGCCGTTCCCCAGGCGTATAGCGCTCTAGTTTGTAAGGGCCATTCACTACGATTTTGGTGGGGTCGGTATTGGTCGCCCAGGTTGAGGTAAACAGCGAATTGCCCTGCGAATCGAGCGTTTCGACCGACTCTTGCAGAATATGTTTTGGCAGAATCATCACGCCTATTGGCGGCCCAGCTAGTGCCCGCAGCAGCGGCGCATACGGTTCTGGTAGCAGGAATTCAACCTGGCGATCGCTGAGCTTTTGAACTTGAGGAAATTCACCGTTTGCCCCGATCCTCAGATCGTCTTTGGTGTCAGTTGGAATTTTCTCATTCAAAATCACATCTTGAATCGTGAACACCACATCGTCTGCCGTTAGCGGTTTCCCGTCCGACCACCGCAGCCCTTGCCGCAGGGTGAATACGACCCGTTGCCCGTCTTCAGAAATTTCCCACGATTCTGCCAGGTCTGGCTTGACCTCTCCCGTTATGCCATCTTCTTTAGTTAACCCGCGAAAGCTAAACAAAAAAATGCTGGGAAATTCTTGATTTAGCATGGGGTTGAAAGTGGACGGATCTTGCAGCGAAGTCAGCACGATTTGAGAAATGTCGCTGGCTTTGGTCTGGGCAATCAAACTGCGGCATCCACTCAGCAGCAGGGCAATGAGCAGAACGAGGGGGAGCGATCGCCCCAACCAACGACGCATTGCAACTGGGAAAGGGGGGAAGGAAAAGGGGGAAGAGTCCATACAAATGGGCAAACGATGATTGAAAGATGGATCAAGTCAGCAAATTGAAGCAATGAGTCTGTCCAAGATTGTGTAACAAAAGTGCCTTGAATTAGGGTTTATCCAGAACTTTGTTTCAACCAGCCTTGAATTAAAATTCAGGTTCAACGCCCAAACTTGTTGAAACTTTAAATCTTGCAGCAGTGGCAGCAAGCATTGCACTAGAGCCTTGAGATCAATCTCAGGCTCAACGCTAAAACTCTTTTTAACGAGTCAAAAAGAGGTTCTGGTAAGCGTTCTAGTCAGTTTCAACTGACTTCAGCTTTTAGCCCGGAATTAATTCCAGGGCGGAGTATTGGGTAACTTGTGTAAGCCATCGCAATGCCTTTGTCAGTCGTCACAATGCTTTTGTTAGCGCTCACAATGCTTTTGTTGGCGATCGCATCTCTATTGCATGGGCGATCGCCACTTCATTTACCAGCAGCTACTTGGCTACAGACAAACGGATAGCCCTCACCCTAGATCCCTCTCCCAGAACGGGAGAGGGACTTCAATCCGGCTCCCCTTCTCCCGTTCTGGGAGAAGGGGATGGGGGATGAGGGCGAATTTGCAAAACTGGGATGCACCCAGTGCATCTGACCTGCTCTACCAGAATGTCCTGAGTTACCATCAGCATTAAGAGTACGTTGAATCGAATATGGCTGAACCGAACCTGACTCCTGAAGATGTGTCCTCAGAAAACTTAACCTCTGAGCAAGCAGAAGATTTAACCTTTGAGCAAGCGATCACCCGCACCCAGTCCCTTGTGACTCAAATAGAACAGGGTGAACTGTCAGAGGCAGAAATTGGAGAAGCGATCGCCGCTCTAGTCAGCAGCATGAATGGAGCAAGGGGCTTCTTCGTCACTTACTTGTCAGACGAACGGGCGATCGCTGACCAGCCTTCAGAAGCAGTGATGCAGGCGTTGCAAACGTCGCCAGAGATCGTGTCCGATTTGCTGGTGAAAAATTTGGCAATGTCGTCCGCAATGGCGATTATCCATCGGCGCAATGAGAATGAGGAAATGGCGCAGGGGTCAGACCGGGTGCGATCGCGCACTGCTCACCTGATCGAAAAACTTCGGCTAGCGGCTGTAGTCGAAAAAGCGCAAAAGCTGCACGAAAGCGCCTCGACTGGCTTGGGTGAATATAAAGCTTTTCTCGATCGCTGGGGCTACGATGCAGAGCAGCGTCAGGTCATTCAGCAAAGCATGGAAGGAGCGATCGGTTTGGCGACAGATGATTCGGTAAACGAGTAGATAGCCGCTAGAATCACCCAGTTCAACACATTGATCCGGGCATCGTAAAACGTTACGTCGAATAGCGCAAACGCAACGCAGCCCCAAAAGGCAAACAGATAGCCAAGCAGGAGGGGGCGATCGCCTGTCGCAAGCTGTTTTGTTACTAGCGATCGCACAGCGCGAAAACAGATGTAGCCAATCACGGCCGTCAAGCTAATCATCACCAGCAATCCAGCTTCAGACGCTAGCAATAGCCAGAAATTGTGTGGATGAAAAATTTTGTCGTAAACCGGATCGATGATTCGAGCCGGATAGAGAAACTTGTAATTTCCTAACCCCCACCCCAGCAGAGGACGTTCCCAAATTAACTCCAGCGCAATTTGCCAAACTCCGACCCTCGGATCAGCCGTCAACCCCTCAAGCGAAACCGCCCGACCGCCAATTCCTACCAGAGCAGCGCTGATCAGCACTCCTAACAGACTTAGCAATCCGCTGACCAAAATGGTTCGACTGGCTTTAACAAAAAAGCTGAAAGCGACAAGCTGAGAAATCGCAATCAAAATGCCATTGCGCGACCCGGAACTAAAAATGCCTAATAGATTCAAATAAACTGCTGCGTAGACTAGCCAGCTTGGAAGGTAAGTGGACTGCGGTAAAGAGGGGCGATGTGAAGCAGTCCCCTTTAAGGCGCGATCGCCATCCCGCCTTCGCACCGATTGCAGCAAAATTAACCCCAACCCTAATCCCAAAATTAGAACTAGATAACTCGCTAGAGCATTGGGATGTTCAAACATCACCATCGCCCTTTCCTTATGCGGCGCAGAACGCAGCCAGTCAATAAATTTCCACCGCTGCATCTGGGTTGGAATGTAAGGCGACTTAATTAGATATTCAACAAACGCGACAATATTAATTGGAATAGAAGTAATCACCAAATCCGTCGCAAGCTGCTCTAACTTCTCTGATCCTTTAAGCAGGAAACGCAAAAACGCAAAAAAGATAAAAAAAGGCAAAAAATTGGTCAGTTGCAGGAAAGCTTCTTCTTTGCTGAAAGCAAAGCTAGAACTCAAAATCATCAGCCCGCTAACGACAAGCAGCCCCAGACAAACTTGAGATTGCAAAACGATTTTATAGAATCGTCTGCTCAGGAAAACCAGAACCACAAACAATCCTAGAAAACTCAGATAATTGAGATAAGGCAAACTAATCAAACTGAAGCGTGAAACTTTTTGATAAAACCGAAAGGCACGACTCTCGACCATTGACCCCTCAGTAGGCTCCTTCCCCGAATGCGACCACCCAAATTGTGCGAACCAAAATGTAAACGTCTAACCAGACTGACCAGTTTCGCACGTAATAGGCATCTAAGTTGACACGTTCCTCGTAAGTGATGTTGTTGCGCCCAGAGATTTGCCAGAGTCCCGTCAACCCAGGTGAAACTTTAGTGTAGAGAGAAAACTTTTCTCCATACCGCCAAATTTCTTCATCAACGATGGGTCGTGGGCCAACCAGGCTCATTTCACCCCGCATAATGTTCCAGAGTTGGGGCAACTCATCCAGGCTAGTGCGTCTCAAAAAGCGCCCAACCCGCGTAACCCTGGGGTCATTCATCAGCTTGTGATTCTTCTCCCAAGATTCCTTTAGCTCCGGATGCTGCTCTAAATATTCTTGCAGCACTTTGTCGGCGTTTCGCACCATTGAGCGAAATTTCCAGGCTTTGAAATAGCGCCCACCCTGACCGATGCGAACCTGCCCGTAGAAGATCGGGCCCGGCGAGTCAAGTCGAATCAATAGAGCAATTAAGCCAATGAACGGCAAAATTAACAGCCCGCCAATCAACGTAGAAACCAGGTCAATCAGAAATTTGGCAAAACGCGGACCAGGTAACAGTAATTGCTGACGCACCTCCAACCCCAACACGCCGCCTAGATCCTTGGCCACAACCCAGAGACTAGAAAAGCCAAACAGGTCGGGAATGATGAGCAGATGGGCGAAAGTATGACCGTAGCGCTCCAGGAGACTTAACAGCCTGCCGCGTGGAACTCCAGGCATCGCTACAATCGCATAGGGAATTTGGCGCGACTTAGCCAGAATAGGAGCCAATTCCAAGCCACCCACAACGGGCACGTCGTGCAGCGATCCTTGCTTTTGAGGATCATCATCCAGCACCAGGACAGGCTTTAGTCCAATTCCAGGACGGCGCTTGAGGGTGCGAATGACGAGATCTCCGGTCTTACCTGCCCCTAACACCAGAACAGGGTAGCCCCACCATCTTCTTGCCGCAAACAGGTGACGCACAATTGCTCGATTGACCTGCACCAGCACCAAAGAAAGGGCCCACGCCATCAAAAAAACGCCTCTGGAGTAGACTTCCCCTTCGCGAAATAGGAAGATGGCTGCCCCCAGCGCTAAATAAATCAGGGTGGTGGTCATGCTCGTCCAGCGCAGTTCGTCTACTGGGCTGACAGCAACGCTGGGATAGAGTCCCACAGTGGCGTAAGCAAGGATAAACAAACCCAGGACAGGATAAAGCTGAAGGTAGAGGCTGGGATGAAATCTGCCGTCAAAAAATAGCCGCAGGTAAATGCTCAGCAGACCCGCAACGCTTAGCGCTATCAGGTCTGAGCCGATCATAAATAAGATGGTAGGCAACGAGCGCGTGGATATGCTTAGAGCCGAGATGGTCGGCTGTAAGGTACGGTTAAGCTGCATTTCGATTTTTCTCCTCACGCTAATACTCTATGGCATCCCTCCGTCTAAATTTCGTCCATTTTTGGTCAATAAACTGAATCATCTGTTGGCGAAAGCGTTCTGGAGAAAATCGCTCTGCATTTTGGCGAAGTTCTTCGGGGCTAAAGCAGTAGAGTCCTGATTCAAATTTTTGAACGGCTTCAACCAGGCTCTCTACGGTTTGGTAGGGGAAGAAGATGCCTGTTTTGCCTGCAATGACGCTTTCGGTGACTCCCCCTTTGCCATAGGCAATGACGGGCGCTCCGGCGGCTTGTGCCTCGACGGGGGCAATGCCAAAGTCTTCGGCAGCAGCAAAAACAAAGGCTTTACAGCGGGCCATGTGGTCAGCGACGACCGCATCTGGCTGGTGTCCTAAAAGCTGAATGTTAGGAGTGGCGAGGCGCTCAATTTTGAGGCGATCGCCCCCCTCCCCAATCACGACCAGCGGCAGTCCCAATCGGGCGAATGCCTCTACAACTAGATCCACTCGTTTGTAAGGGACAAATCGGGACAAAATCAGGTAAAAATCATCACGCTGATACTTCGGCTGAAATCGATCGACCGCAACGGGTGGATAGATCACCTGAGCCGAACGACGGTAGGTTTTCCAAATGCGGCGGGCGACGTAGCGAGAGTTTGCCAGGAAGTAATCAACCCGGTTAGCGGTTGCCAGATCCCACAGGCGCAGGTAGTGCAGCACCAGATGAGTCAAAAATGCGCCTGCACCGCGCTCTAGCTTGCTGCCCTTGAGGTACTGCTGCTGCAAATCCCAGGCGTAGCGGATGGGCGTATGCACATAGCTGATATGAAGCTGGTCGGCGCGGGTGATCACGCCCTTCGCAACGGCATGACTGCTCGATAGCACCAGATCATAGTCCGACAGGTCAAACCGCTCGATCGCCAATGGCATCAACGGCAGATAGTGACGAAACTTGGTTTTAGCAAAGGGCAAACGCTGAAGGAAAGACGTTTGCACAGGTTTATGGTGAATGAACGATCGCAATTCAGGCGGCAAAAACTCAACCAGGCTAAACAGATCAGCCTCTGGGTAAAGCGTCAGCATTTGTTCGACGACTCGCTCTGACCCGGCATAGGTGACTAGCCATTCGTGGACGATCGCCGTTTTCATGGGTTTTGGTCATGGGTCATGGGTCATGGGTCGTTTGGAGGCTATCGTAGGATGGGTTGGTGGCAGCGCAACCCATGCTGTTTGAGGAATGGTTGCGTTACGTCTACGCCTAACACATCCTACGCAAGAATTCGGAGTTGTTAAATATTTAGATAACTTCGACATTCTCTCGTACAGGCGAATGGTCGTTCACCCCTACAGCAAACTCAACGTTTTTATTTAATCCACGATCCTTACTTTTGTCTCAAAGATTCAAGTCTGCGTGCTGGACAATCAAATTTATATACTAAATGGTCAAATTTGTATGTTGGACAATCAAATTTGTATGTTGGACAATCAAATTTGTATGCCAAACGGTCAAGTTTGAATGCTGGACGATCAAACTTCTATATTCAACAGTCAAATTTGTATCTCGGATGTTCAAACTTGAATACCAGCTAATCAAGTACCAGATGTGAAGCAGTGTCGCCCTTAGATTTACTGAGTCTTTAGGATAGCTCAACTAAAAATTCCGTATTTCGCACAACCTTCGCTCGGTTAGCAGCATTTCAATTTTGGGAACTCCTAATAAGACAGAGCGATCGCTTCTGATGCTCGTTTAACTGATTTTAGGAGAAATCAAAATGCCATTTCAACCTTTAAGTGCCAGCCTTTCTGCTGCCGACCTAGCTGTGATTGAAGCAGCCCTGGAGACTGTCCGTGATAAGCTCCCCTTTTTAGTCACCCTGACGGCTGAGGAACAGCGAAAACTGGCCAAGTTAGGTGACAAAACCCGTGCCTTTGTGCAAAAGTCAGTCGAGTTTGCGGCTCGTCATCCGGATTACCTGCCTCGCCGATTTGACTTTGATGCAATGCGGGAGGATGTAGATCTGTTCATGGCGCTCTATCCCATCTGGGTAGCACTGAATGACCTGCAAGAATTAGTTCACAACACCTATATGCTGGCTGGCAGTGAAGCCTATGCTGCTGCACGAGAGGTTTATAATTCGGCAAAAGCAACTAACAAAGGTGAAATCGATAGTTCCCTTGATGAGATGGGGCGACGGTTTCGCAAATCTCGCAAAGTGCAATCGGAGGCAGAAAACGGTACCGATTTAAGACCCTGAATGAATGGGTCGTGAGGGCTGATTGTTTATAAATGAGATGAAGGGGATGGGGCGATCGCACAGTACATCCCCTTCACTGGTTATGAGGAGGATATCTCTGTAGGACAAGTTTCGTTGTCAGACATCGGCTCTATCAAGGTTTTACCTGTTAAACCCACCCCTACATCCTGCCTTCATTCATTTACTCTGCACATTGTCCGGGTTGAGGTTCTTCACTCTCCAACCATCCGGCAAAACGAGGTGAAAGCCGGACTGATTTGAAACCCCCTTCAACACTGCCCTGCAACGCCTGATCAGAATAGCCAGAGGAACCTTCAAGATCATTATGGAAGTGGGCGCGAATTAGAACTTCTTGATCCGCAGCAATATTTACAGAGTCACGCTGACTGGTAAATGGCTGTTCCTCTCGATGCGCCGTATCCAACACCTGACGGGCTATCAACTCTCCGTCTAGGGTAGTTATCTCCCACCAATCGGCGCGTTGCTCACAGCTTTGGTCATCACTTTGAATGGTTGTCTCCAGAATGTAGCTACCCGGATTGCCGCTTGCCACAGCCTGAAGCACCACTGCCCCATCAATCAGTTTTGGATTACGAGACTCGGCTCGAATCGTCAACAGCTCAGCAAACGTATCAACATTGCCATAGCCTCGCAGCAGCGATAGGGCACGATTCCATTGCTCCTGCTTGGCATATAAAAGAACCATCTCCAGGATTACACCACCATGCCTCCCTCTTTGCGCCACTTCTTGCACCGCATCTAATAATGATTGCTGTTCTTGAACGTCTCCTAATGCCCAGGATGTAGCTACAATCGCACTCAACGCATCGGATTTATACCCGTCATCCTGAATGGTTTGGGCACTAGTGAGAGCAGCATTGAGCACTTCTGCTGCCGTTGCCTCATCTTCTAACTGGGCATAAGCTGTGGCAATCTCACGCAACGCATCGGATTTATA
>JAAUTN010000309.1 GCA_012031415.1 Leptolyngbyaceae cyanobacterium SM1_4_3
ACACCTCCTGGCTTTAAGTTTTGCCTGAAGTTACCGAGAGATGTGACGCATCAAGGATTGCTGGTGCCTCAGATCGGCAGGGCGATCGCTTCCTGGAACAGATGCAGGGATTGGGCGATCGCCTCGGCCCCATCTTTGCCCAACTGCCGCCTAGCTACAGCCCTGCCAGCCTAGATGACCTGAGCAAATTTCTCGCTGCCTGTGCCACCCAAACGCCACTAGCCGTCGAAGTCCGACATCTCGATTGGTTTCAACCGCTTCACGTCCAGCAACTTAACACCCTGCTAGAAAACTTGGGCGTTGGGCGCGTTCTGCTTGACACTCGCCCGATTTACGAATGTCCCGACGATCCGCAGCTTAGTTCCGAGCGACGCAAACCCAAAGTGCCCTTACAGCCCGTCGTGACAACCGACTTCAGCCTGATTCGCTATATCAGCCACCCTGAACAGCAGATGAATCAAAGGTTTTTGGCAGAGTGGGTGACTCACATTGACCAGTGGCTACGTCAGGGAAAACAGATTTATTTCTTTGTGCATTGCCCCGTAGAAGCGCGATCGCCCGCCAACGCCCGCCACATCCAGCAGCTACTAGAGCAGCACGGTGCGCCCGTCCCAGTATTGCCCTGGAATGCGATCGCCCCTTCCCCTTCACAACTCAGCCTATTTTGATGCTGGTAGCACACTCCGCTCTGCCCATCCTGCTCCCACCATTGAATTCCGCCTCATCCCTCATCCCTCATCCTTCATCCCTCATCCCTCATCCCTCATCCTTCATCCCTCACCCTCCCTCCCCTTGATAGGATAGGTTCAGGTCACAATTGATGCAGTCAGCACAGGGGAGTTCATTATGGCTTCAGATGAAAAAAACATTATTCCAACTGAGTCTTTTCAAGAGTTTCAGGCTCAACCGGAATCCGCAAAGCTAGCCAAAGGAGAGCGTCAGCAGCTTTCGCTTTACCGCAAGTCCCAGTCCCCCTTACCCAACAACCGACCGATCGCCGACAACGATACCGATAACCCGGATGAATTGATGGGTTATTTGGATTAGAGGTAAGGCATCCTGATCGCCCAATTCAACCTGCCCTAGCTTAAGCCTTTTGCCGTTTCTGCTACGAGCAAATCGACTACATCTTCCATGCTGTTTCGGCGCTGGTATGCTTGCCGCTGGCGGTCGGCACTGGTTCCATGCTGTAGGGTATGTTGAACCAGTTGCGAGACTTCATCCCAATCTCCCTGAGCTTCTAGAGCAGGTTTGATAAAGTTCAGTAATTTGTCAATCGTTTCATCAGCCGGAATCGCCCGTTTATCCATTACGTCAATCAGATGCTCTGTAATGCCGTAACGGGCAGCGTGCCAGTGAGCAGCCCGCAAAATCTCAGGGCGAACGTCGGTGAATGGCTGATTTTGAACTACCTCGGTATAGCAGGTTTGCGCCAGGGCCCGAGTTAAGCCTGCAATCATAACGGCTTCATCAATGGTGGTACATACGTCTGTAACGCGAAATTCAATAGTGGGAAAGCGTTCTGAGAGGCGAACATCCCAGTAAATTTTGGTGCCGTCTTTGATCGTTTCGGTGGAAATTAAGTCTTGAATCAGAGCGTTGTAGTCTGCCTTAGACTCAAACGCCAGGGGTAAACCAGCCATTGGCCAGCGGCTCCAGAGTTCTGTGCGATAGCTGGAATAGCCTGTGTCTTCACCCTGCCAAAAGGGAGAGCCTGCTGCTAACGCCAGTAGGGGAGACAGCCACAGACGGGCGCGATTCATTACCTGAACCGCAATTTCGCGATCGCTCACTCCTACATGAACATGACAGCCAAAAATAATCAGGTCGCGCATCAACTGCTGATAGTCTGCGATCAATCCCTGGTAGCGCTCTCTGGGTGTCACCTGCTGTTTTGCCCAATCAGAGAAGGGGTGCGTTCCGGCGGCGGCAATTTGGCTTCCGTCTTTGGCAGCGGCGGCAATCACCGCTCCTCTCAGGCGACTCAGTTCCGAGCGAACCTCCGCGAGCGTGTGACACACTTTTGTAGCAATTTCAATTTGAGAAAGGTACACTTCGGGCTGCACGGTGTCGCCCAGCATTTCTTGGGCATTTGCTAAAATCTGGGAGCCGTGAGGACGCAGTTCACGTGTGGTCGGGTCGATAATCTGATATTCTTCCTCGACACCGAGGGTAAATTCTTGGGCTTGGGGTGACATATCAGAGATCTCCTGGTTAAGTGCGATCGCCCCCAAAGCCCCCAAAAATGTTCTCTTCGCACAGGTGGGCAGCGATGAGTTTGAGCCTATGCATGATTGTAAGAGACGAGGCGGAGAATCTACCGTCTTGCTTGAACAGTGTCACGGCGATGGTGGATGAAATGGTAGTGCTGGATACGGGGTCAACCGATGAAACGGTGGCGATCGCCCAATCCTTCGGCGCACAGGTGCATCACTTTAGCTGGTGTGATGACTTTTCAGCCGCCCGCAATGCCGCGCTTCAGTATGTTACGAGTGATTGGGTGCTGGTTTTAGACGCAGATGAACGGCTAGAACCAGGAATTGTGCCTCAGCTTGAGCAAGTCATGCAGCTAGAAACCTGTCTGGTGGTCAATCTAGTGCGTTATGAAATTGGTGCGGCACAGTCGCCCTATTCGCTGGTGTCGCGGCTGTTTCGCCGTCACCCCAAGATTCAGTTTTCGCGTCCCTATCACGCAATGGTGGATGATAGCGTTGCAGCAATTCTCCAGCATGAACCGCAGTGGCAGGTGATTGAGTTGCCAGAGGTGGCGATTTTTCACGAAGGCTATCAAGCGGGGGCGATCGCCAGCCGCGACAAGCTGCAAAAAGCCCGACTGACAATGGAGCGGTTTCTGGTCAAACATCCTGGCGATCCCTACGTTTGCAGCAAACTGGGAGCGCTGTACGTGCAGATCAATCAAACCAGCTACGGAATCGAACTGTTGGAGCGTGGCTTAAAGTCTACGCAGGCTGATTCCCCGATTTGCTATGAGTTGCACTATCACCTGGGCATTGCCTACAGCCGCTTGCAGCACCCTGACCAGGCAGCCATGCACTATCAACTGGCAATTCAGCAGCCGATTTTGCCCCGCCTAAAGCTAGGAGCCTACAACAACTTAGGAAATCTACGCAAAGCAAAGGGCGATCTCACTGGAGCCAAAGCCGTTTACGAGCAGGCGCTGCGGGTTGACCCCAGGTTCGCAATGGGTCACTACAACCTGGGCATGACGCTAAAAGCGATGGGCAACTGGGGGAGGCGATCGCCCACTACCAGCAGGCAATTCAGCTTAACCCCAACTACGCCGAAGCCTACCAAAATCTGGGCGTAACGCTGCTGAAGTTAGGCAAGGTAGCCGAGAGCCTGTCCGCTTTTGAGCGGGCGATCGCCCTGCACCAACAGCACAACCCCACCGAAGCTCAGCGATTGCGTCAGGGTTTACAGGAAATGGGATTCCATGTTTAATCAGGCATACAAGTGGGAGGGATGAGGGATGAGGGATGAGGGATGAAGCCGAACCTTGCTGCTCGAAGCTTGCCGTTTACTGCCTGTCCTGACCCGTTTTTGTACTGCCATACATGAGTGATTTGCCTGGTATGTCGAATAATTTTGTGGATGAGTCCGAGCTTCCCAACCGATCTGCGTTAATTGTGGGAGCGGGTCAGGGAATTGGGCTGGAGTTTGTGCGGCAGTTTTTGCAGGGCGATCGCACCACTCACCTCTTCGCCACCTATCGCAACCCAGAATCAGAACTGTTGTCCATCAACGATTCTCGCTTGCGCTGCTTGCCTCTGGACATCACTGAGGACGACCAGATTGCAGCTATCATCGACAAAATTAAGGCTGAAACAGCCGCTCTTCATACGGTGATTAACTGTGCTGGGGTGCTGCACGATGGCGCAATGCAGCCCGAAAAGAGTTTGCGTCATCTCAACTCAGAGCAGTTGGTGCGCTATTTTCAGGTCAACAGCATTGGGGCGGTGCTGCTGGCAAGACACATTCAGCCGCTGTTGAAACATGGCGATCGCGCCCTTCTAGCGACGATTTCTGCCAAAGTAGGCAGCATTGGTGACAACCAACTCGGCGGATGGTACGGCTACCGGGCTTCTAAAGCAGCGCTGAATATGTTTATGCGAACCACCGCGATTGAATATCGGCGGACCTGTCCCAGGGCGATCGTGGTAACGCTGCATCCAGGCACAACAGACACTCAGCTATCCCGTCCGTTTCAACGCAGTGTGCCGCCTGAGAAGCTGTTTTCTTGCGATCGCACCGTTCGTCAACTGCTAGCCGTCCTCGATCAGCTTCAGGAAAGCGACAGCGGCGAATTCTTTTCCTGGGATGGCAGTCGGTTACCCTGGTAAGGGGAAAGGGGTTGCGACTTTACCAGGGACTCCCAATCAGCGTGAATGCTGCCCAGTAGAACGGGTGCGATAAGTCTTGAGTTTCATTTCTCACCACTCCTTCTGGTAAGGATATTGTTTCTGAGCGGGAGCTATAGATTTGACCGTCTTGCAGCCGTACTTCGCCCTTGAGCATGGCGATCTGAGTTTGTCGCAGTGCTTCGGCCTTGATCGGGACCTGGCGCAACTGGCTGTAAAACTCGGTCATTAGAGCTAGCGTTCCCTCATCGCTGACATACCAGAGGCTAGCCAGTGCCGACTTTGCGCCTGCCTGCACCGCTAATCCGGCAAAGCCCAACTCTGCCTGATCGTCTCCTAATGCAGTCCGGCAAGCGCTCAAGACCAGCAATTCTAAAGGAGGGTCGTTCAGCCCTAGCTGGCGAATCTCGTTCAGCCGCAGTTTTTGATTCCAAAACTGAATGTAGGATTCTTCTAGTCCACCGGGTCTAAATTCGCCGTGCGTTGCCAGGTGCAGAATGCCGTAGGGACGCTGTTCTCGCTGCTCTCTAAGATTTTGCACGGTGAATTCGGCATTCAGAAAAACTCTACCGGGCCAGAGGTTTTGCACAATCGTTTGAAGTTCTGTTGGCACAGCGGGTAAGGGAACCTGGTCGGTAAACTCAGAGGCACCCATCGCTAGAACTTCCAGATTTTGCAGATTGGTGTAGCGAGTGTCGGTCAGGCTAAGGCTAGGCATCAGCCCAACACTGTATTTCTCAACGAGAAACTGATTGCCATCGTGCAGGGCCGCTAGAGGAGTGAAGCGCAAGCCAGTATCCAAAATGAAGGAAAGATTTTCAATTTCTTGGTCCTGCAAGTCTTGCTCCAGCGGAGCGACGAGCCACTGGTAAAGCTGCTGAGCCGGAGGTAAATAGCCCGACCCTAGCAAGCGGGGATCGGTGATTTGACTGACTAATCTGCGTCTGGCTTGTTCAACTTCAGCACGGGTTACACCTGCTAGCCGTTTACGGATGGGATTACCAGTTGAAGTGACGAGCAGCAGTTCCAGTTCGTCAGTGGGCTGAGGTTCAAATGAGAGGGCAACGCTTTCAGGTTCGCTGGATTGGCGGTCTAAAAATTGCTCAAACTGCTGGCTGGCAGTTGCTTCTCGTTCAGGGAAACCAGAGTTAAAGGTGCTTTCAACGGGAACGAAACCAATGTAAACGAGCGCGGGTTTTACGCCTGTTTCTTGCTGAATTCCCAGCAGTGTGTTTCGGGCAACGACAAGCGGCTGTGGGGTCGTAGGGCTACTGTCACTGCTGGAGTCTGGCTCAGACCGAGGCTCAGGAGCGGGGCGATCGCAATTGACCTGGCACTCCGGTCGCGGAATGATCGGGTTGTCTATAACCCCAACGTCATCGGGATCTTCTCTACCGGGAATGCCAATCCCAGGTCTACCCCCACCACCGGGATCAGGTCCTTCACCGGGATCAGGTCCTTCACCGCCAGTTCCGCCATCGTCAGGGGCATTGGTAATGATACTAATGTTGCCAGTGGTGAAGTTTCCTAAGAATGACTGGGTAGGTGGGGAAGAAATAGCGGAATCACCGCTGGTAATGCTGCCCGCAGTGCCGTTAGTGCTGCCATTTCCGACGATAAACGGAGTGACTCCATTGCCGCCATGCCGAATGGTGATGCTGCCGCTGCCAGCCCCTCCAGCGCTAAGAATACTGGCTCCCTGAGAGTTTCCTGCAATTGGGTCGGTTGCCCGAAAAAAACGCTCAGCCGTGATATCGACCTGCCCACCGCGCCCAAGCTGGCTGGAGGTATCGATTGAAGTCACTTGAATATCACTTCTAGAGTCAGGCGTGTTGCCGCCTAGAGGTTCTGTCAGGTCAGGCGTGTTGCCGCCGCTGGGGTCAGGTGTGCTATCTGTGAAGGCAAGCGTAACGCTGCCGCCATCGCCTGTGGTGCCTGTTGCGGCGATCGCCCCCGCAGTAATTGCAGTTGTGGCATTGGCTGAGATATTGCCGCCGCTGGTACCAGAACTGTTGAGGTTGCCTGTGGTGATATTGGTATCCGACAGGAGGCTAATGCTTCCGCCTGCACCCGCACTGTTGCTAGCATCTAGAGCGACGGTACTGATTTGGCTACCGTCTAGCAAAATGCTGCCACCGCTAGTGGTAATCGGGTTAGAGAAGGCGATCGCCCCCTCACTATCGACGCTAAAACTGCCGCCGCCCGTCGTGACCGCTTCCGTGAAGCTTACATTCCCCTGGCTATCTAGCAGGAAGTTGCCGCCGCCTGTGCTGATAGGGGCAAACACAGAAGTTGCCGCCTGACTGGTCAGGGTAAAACTGCCGCCGTTAGTGGCGATCGCGCCTGAAATTAGCGCTTCACCGACGCTGTTGACCGTAAAGTTGCCGCCAGCAGTTGTAATAGGGCTGTCAATTGAAGTAGTGCCGCCGCTGTCAACGGTAAAGTTGCCGCCCTCAGTCGAGACAGAACCAATCACCGAAGTTGCGCCCGAATTGAAGATGTTAAAGTCACCCCCTACGGTTTGCACCACTCCAGAAAACGTCGTGTTGCCGTTGCCATTGAGGGTGAAGTTGCCTCCGTCGGTGATGATGTTGCTTGTCAGGTTAATGTCGCCAGCGGGAGACAGACTAAAACCGCCACCGTTAGTATCCAGGCTCTCAGGCAGTAGGATATTGCTGGGACGGGTAACGCCACCAATGACTATTTCACCACCTGTAGAGGTTAAACCACCCGTCAGGTCAACCGTGCCAGGTGTGTCAACGATCAAGGCATTTTCACCCGGTGCTGCACCAAAAGATAAGGGTCCGGTGACGATATCTCCTGTGGCAGAGAGGGCGATCGCGCCTGACGCTTCAGCCGTTGAGTTAGTCGTCAGCGTTCCACCAGTCGTATCAATTCCGCCTGTTGTGCTGCTGAGCGTGATTCCCTGCCCCGTTGTTGTAATGTTGCCTGTCACCACATTCTGATCTGCCAGCAGCGAAACGCTAGCATTGCCCTGTCCGGTGATGGTGCCGTTCGTTGTATCGATCGAGCCACCTGCCCCGGTTGCTTGCAGCGTCACCGGATCGTTAAAGGTGACATCTCCCAACAGATCGATTTGTCCACTACCATCAGCCCGTCCAATCGTGATGCGGTCAAAGCCATCCTGGAATACAGCTAATTCTGTTGCAAAAAGATCGAGGAACAGCGGCCCTCCCGCCGTGCCCCCACCCACTCGAATCGTGAATTCGGGATTGGCAGTCTGGAGCAACACGGAACCCGTGCCCAAGATGGTGCTGTTAGGCAGTTCGATCGCATCCGCCGTCAAAATCAGGTTGCCATCCCCCAATTGCAGTGAGGCACCGTTGATGTTGACCGCCGTACCGGGGCTAGCACTGACTAGTTCCAGAGTGCCATTGCCAGTCAGGGTAAAGGTGCCATTGGTGAGAGATACCCCACTTTGAAAACTGGTGCCTGTAAGCGTAATGGCGCTGGCATCGGATTCTATATTGCCCGATAGCTCTATTCCATTCAGGTTAAGACTGCCGCCGCCGCTGCCTGTAATTGTGCCGCCGCCTGTGTTGATCCGTCCATTAGGTTGAATACGTAAAACACCCGAACCGCTGCTATCGCTGTCTGCGGACAAAACCAGATTAAGCAGATCGCCGCCCACCACACCATCAAAGATCTCTGCGTTGATGTTAATATCGTTCGCGGCTTGCAGCGTCAGCGTGTTGCTGCCCGTCCCGTCGAAATCCAGCGCTGTTTGAAGGGTAATGTTGCCAGCTTGCGTTCCCGCCGTTCCAGTAGAGACAATCACATTCGCGCCTCCGGTTAAGGCGGCAATCAGATCATTTACGTCTAGAACAGCATCGTTGGCGATCGCCAAAACGGATCATCCGTCGCGTCAATTCGGTTGGTTGGCGCATCAGCAATCGTGATGTGTAGGG
>JAAUTN010000310.1 GCA_012031415.1 Leptolyngbyaceae cyanobacterium SM1_4_3
GTCCTGATGAATCCGTCGAAGGGCGGCGATCGCCGCAGCACAAGCAAACACAGGTAATGTATAGCCTGGACGAGCTTTAGCCGCAAATGGGTCATGAGTCATGGGAGCGGTAACTTCATCTAACTTTCTCCTACCACATATCTCAGTCCAGCCTCATGTGCAACCTCAATGCTTTAGGTAGGATGAAGGGGTGCAGTTAAACCAGAACTGGGTTGGGGTGAGAAGTTTGAACCAGGTTGATTATCTTCGCATCAGCTTGATTGACCGCTGTAACTTTCAGTGTCAGTACTGTATGCCCGAAGGCTCAGAACTGGAATATGTGAGACGGCAAGATCTTCTGACCCAGGATGAGTTGCTGACACTGCTGCGAGAGGTATTCATTCCCAACGGATTTACCCGCTTTCGGCTGACGGGGGGTGAACCGCTACTGCGTCCGGGTGTAGTGGAATTGGTAAAGGCGATCGCCACCCTCCCCCGAACCCAGGATCTTTCCATGACCACCAACGCCTTTTTGCTAGCAGATCTGGCGCAAGATCTGTATGATGCTGGGCTGCGCCGCATTAACATCAGCCTGGACTCGTTGGAACCAGAAACCTTTGACCGCATCGTTGGAAATCGAGGGCGATCGCGCTGGAAGCAGGTTTGGCAAGGCATTCAGGTTGCTCATCAGGTCGGGTTTGACCCGCTAAAACTAAATGTGGTGGTGATTCCAGGAGTCAATGATCATGAGGTGCCAAATCTTGCTGCCCTGAGCATTGAGCGCGAATGGCACGTCCGATTTATCGAATTCATGCCAATTGGCAATGCCGGATTATTTCAAGATAAGGGCTGGGTCGCCTCAGAAACGCTACGGCAGCAGATTCGCGATCGTTGGGGCTTAGTTGACGCAACCGTGCGCGGCAATGGCCCCGCCGATGTCTTCAAAATTCCTGGTGCAAAAGGAACCCTGGGCTTCATCAGCCAGATGTCAGAATGCTTTTGCGATCGCTGTAACCGCATGAGACTCTCAGCGGACGGCTGGCTACGCCCTTGCCTGCTGAATGAAATCGGACAGCTTGACTTGAAAACGGCCCTGCGTTCGGGCATACCGCTCCCTGAAATTCAGACACAGGTGCAGCAATTGCTGACCGCTAAACCTGAAATCAACTACAAACAGCGGGACTCTGGTACTACGGGAAGCTATGCCCGTACAATGTCTCAGATTGGTGGCTAAAGCGACTGGATAACGGGCAAGGCTTGACCCGTTACCCCTAAAAATTGGTACAAAAAATGGGGCATGACGCATCACATCCCACCTGTCGGTTTCTAAAGGCGATGATTAAAAAACCGACATTGTTTGAACGTGCTAAGCGCAACACGTTCAAACAATGTTACAGATTAATCGATTCACGATCCTGAAGTAGCCAGCACTAAGCCTGTCTGGAATAGTACTCAACCACAAGTAGCTCATTGATTTGGAGAGCGACCCATTCTCGCTCAACAACGCTATTGACCTTGCCGACAAACTTGTTTTTGTCGAACTCTAGATGGCTGGGAAGGTGAGCCAAACCCGGAAACTGGAGGTTTTGTTCTACCAGCTTACGAGAGCGATCGCGATCTCTCACGCCAATCACATCTCCGGGTCTGCACTGATAGCTGGCAATGTCCACAACCCGTCCATTGACCGTTACGTGCCCATGATTCACCAGTTGCCGTGCACCAGGAATAGTTGGGGCCATGCCCATCCGAAAAACGGTATTGTCTAAACGCATTTCGAGCAGTTGCAGTAACGTCTGCCCTGTAGAACCAGATGCTCGTCTTGCCTTTCGCACATAACGAAGCAGTTGTCGCTCAGTCAAACCGTAGTTAAACCGCAGCTTTTGCTTTTCCTCTAGGCGAACTGCATACTCAGAACGCTTTTTCCGCGCTTGACCGTGCTGCCCTGGTGGATACGCCCGTCTCGGACTTTTGCGTGACAAACCTGGCAACTCGCCCAGACGACGTACAACTCTGAGGCGCGGACCTCGATATCGCGACATTTAGATCTCCCTCTATAACCTTTAAGGCTTTCCAAAACTCTTATTATAGCCCCAATGGTTCTGGCACACCAAACTATAAATTTTGATGGCATTTGCTAATACCTAACTTTTGGTAGAAAAACTGCCAGGGGGTAGAAATACCAAAATTCTATGTGATATGATACTTTACTGGAAGTGTTTCCTGCAAGCATCTCGTAAAGCCGCATACAGAGGTGCAGCGTTACAGTCAGGAAGTTTTTTTGAAGACATTTGCAAAATTCAATCATCATGACTGAAAGTGTTATGGAGCAACAAGTTGCTCACCCAATGGTGAAGCTTCAACGTCAAGTGCGATCGCTCGTAGATTCAAAGCTGCTAAAGCCAACAGACAGCATCTGGAAAATTGCTCTTCTGTACGGCGATAACTGGTCACATTGGAAGAAAGAACTGGAAGATTTTGAATTTTCCATGCAAGATCCGGTCTGTGACCTTTTGGAGGTTGAAACTTGGGAAGAAGATAACTAGAGGCGTAAATTAGTTAGCTGACAACACTTTTGAAAGTGCTGCACAGCACTTTCAAAAGATGTTGGATTTTATTTATCCACGATTCTAAAGCAGCCCGGAGCAACAGCATTACTGTGGGGGTAGGTTCAGCAAAAACGCCTGTTAGCTGAATATTTACTGCCTATACAGAGCTTCCCCAAGAGGGTTATTTGAAAAGCAACAAATTGCCTCTGTGAGAGCGCAGTATTCGGCGGGCAGACTCCGGAACAAACCAGAGGCTTTTGCCCGAACGCCACGCCTTTACAAGCTTTGGGGCTTACAGATCAAACTTCCTAAACATCCTCTAAGACTTCAACTGCTCTAGATTAGGGCGAACCTTAGCTCTAATCGTGACGACAGTGATATTGTCGTGCCCGTTATACTGATTTGCTAAGTCAATCAACTGGTTAACACCTTGCTCTAGGTTAGTTTGAACATTTAACAGCGGGTCGAGATGGGTACGCCAGTGGGTTTCCAGCAAGTCATTGTCAGTCATCCCATCTGAGCATAGGACGAGCAGTAAGTCTTCGTTCAGTTCTAAAAATTCTACGTCTGGGCTGACAAAATTCTCATCCCTAGGACCTAATGCTTGAGTCAGTTGATAAGCATCTGGACGGGCATAGGCGATCGCAGGCTCAACTCCACGCTGAATTTCCCGTTGCCCCACCTCATGGTCAACTGTCACCTGCTCTAGACCCCGTCTGCGGCTAAAGCGGTAAAGGCGGCTATCTCCTACATGGGCGATCGCCGCTTCCGTGTCTTGCACCAGCACCAGAACTAGCGTGGTCCCCATGCGGCCGCTGCCAGAGCGAGAATTTTGCTGATTCAAGTCATAAATTGCTTTATTTGCCTGTTGAATGCCCGCTAAAATCGTTTCTTCATCAGGTAGCTGATTGTCGCACCAGTTTTCGGCAAAGTACTGCCTCAGCGTATCAACTGCCAGAGCGCTTGCAACTTCACCACCTGCGTGTCCGCCCATGCCGTCACAGAGAATGTACAGCCCCTTGGCGTGTATCGTGCGTCCGGTTGGACTTTCTAGCTTTTCAATTTCCGTCTGAATGCTGAAATAATCTTCGTTGTGGTCACGCTGACGACCAATGTCTGTGCGACCTGCATCTTCCAGACTCATCAGCTTCATAGGCAACACGACCGTCGGCACATCGTCGCTATCACCTGGCATTTCCTCATCTAACTCATCCACTTCGAGTCGTGTGGGGCTATCAGGGGTAGTCAGGTCGGCGACTGGCGAGGGGATGCTTCCTACCTCGAAATCTGTCACTGCACGGGCACTTGGGTCAGCCTTTGAAGGCTGGGAAGGCTCTGAGGTGCTGGAGTCTGAACTGCTAGAAGTCGCTGAATCAATGGGAAGTTCGGGCATCATAGCCGTTGGCGTTAGGTCGGGTTTGTAGTCGTCAGGCTGAAGTTCGTCGGCGATTGCTTCCAGACGCGATCGCAGTTCATTGAGCGTTGAAATGTTCCCCACCTCCAAATCCTGGCACAATTGCGCTAGAGATCCAAGCTGAGTTCGTTGAGACTGCTGGAACAAAAGTAGCCAGGCTCGCCCTAAATCTTTTAGCTCTAGCAAGTTTTCGGGCTTTTCCAGATACAGGCGCTGCAAACACAGAAGCTGATCTTCATCCACCCTTAGGTTGTTGAGTTCTAAGAGGCTTTGACAGCAATGTTGAACCTGTAACACCGCCCAAAGTTCCGTCATCTCGTGTAGCCAATGTAAAGTTTGGATTGGCAGCACGTCTGGATCGCTCCATAGATCCAGCAGTAGCGGTAGGTGGGTTCGATCTTCTAATAAAATTATGGTTTGTCCGTCTTGCTCCCAGCCATCGTGAATCAGCGGCAATGACGGATAAAGCTGTTCCTGTAGGGTTAAGTAAATCTGGGCGATCGCCGGAATTGCGGTTTTAACTGCCGCTTCAGAATGACCAATCAAATCGATTGCTTGAACAGAGTCAAGTTCTGGCTCTGTTTGGTCTTCAGCCGCCACTTCAGCCGCTTCAGACGAGTCCTCATCCAGCGAGTAACCCAACAAAACCTCCAGTGGGGAAAGCTGAAAAGGCTGGCAATCCAACACTCTAACCTCTACACCCGCAGCCGTAGCCGATGGAGTAGGAAAAGGTGCAAGCAGCTTATAGCGCTGCTGAAGATCAAGGTAGCTCCCCGCTGGCAGTGCCTCTAAAGGTGAAGCAGTAGGGGGTGAAGCGGTCGTAGCTGCCTCGTCCTGAACGTCCTGAGCAAAAGCCGATAGAACCTGGCTGACAGCATTTTGAGGAGTAGAAACCGTGAAGACAATTGCCTGCCAAGTCGTGCCAATGGCCGTGCCACAGTTCAAACAGCTTTCAACACCGAGCGGATTATCAGATTTGCATACAGGACAAACCCGCTCAGTTAGAGAAAGTCCGCAGTTTTGGCAAAACCTTCCGCTGTCAGGGTTGTCAAACTGGCAGTTGGGACAAACAAGCATCTTGACGACTTCCTTAGGGACTCTTTACTCTAGCGATCGCACCAGAGGGGATACACGTAAGCCCATAACCCTTCAACGCACCGCTTCTAAGCAAACTACGCCACACCGGGCAAGTGCAACGAAACCGCTTAAAAGCTGCCTTGTGTACAGGTTACACGATACAAGCAAAACCCGTATTCGGTAAATTTTCCTAAGGGTACCCAGGTTCAGGAAAACTGAAACAAAAAGCTCACTTTGTCGCCTTTACCCAATGCAATGCGATCGCTGGGCGCAACCGATGGCGATCGCCCTTTTGCAGCGGCAGATTATTCACATAGGTTCCGTTGGAGCTACCCAGATCCTCCACATAAAACGTATCTCCCTCAACCCGAATATCCGCGTGTACCCGCGACACAATATCGGAGTCAGTCACACCTGACAGATCAATGTCAGGGGGAATCTGACCATTGGGCTTGCCAATATGAATCACACTGAGGTGAAGCGGAAGCTCGATAACATTATTGCTCTGAACGTGAAATAGACGGGCGGCCGTTTGCTGAAGCCGAGTACTAGCATTTGGGTTTGAAGGTGGCTGAGCGTTTTCGAGGACAGAAACATCCCCAGCATCGCTAGAGACACCTGGCGGCAAATCAGGAGCATTTTGAGGCAAATCAGCTTCCGACTGAGCAGTGGGGTTTGGTAAATCGGGGATTGCCTGAGAATTCACCGCCTCAACGGGGTCAGATGCTCCCTCTGGTATTGAAGGAACCGCCATTGAAGGAACCGCCATCGCAGGAGGAACATCTGGCGGTAAAGACACACTTTCAGCAGGAACAGACGGCTGAGGCATAGAAGTTTCTGCTAGCGTTCCAGTCTCCGCTCCTGCTCCGATTACGGTAGGAGCGAGAGATTGGGCTGGTGGTGCTGGAGGTTGGGCTGATGGCTGTGGCTGCACCTGCTGCAAGTCGTGGCCACACTGACCACAAAAATGAGCTACCGCCGATACTGTAGCACCGCAACTGGGACAATCAATCATCGCTGGTAGGGGCGTATAGCAAGCCTCACATTCTGTCGCCGTATCCGGATTAGCATGAGCGCAATTTGGACAGGTAATCATAGAGGTCAAGTTTTTGAGAATTTTGTTTGCGTTTACCTTAAATAAAGTTGAGAATCTTCAAACTGATGCAGTTGGTGCGCTAGAACCGTGATACACAGTAATGAAATGATGATAATGATAGAGGGAGATCTATCAGCTATGAAACCAGAGATCAAACAAATCAAGGTAAAGCAAGGAAACTTTTCAGTTGACAATAATGCAATCCCTGAATCTCTGAAAAAGACGTTAGACAACATCGCAGCTAAAGCCGCTGACCGAAAAGAAGAAGTTGTGAATGTGCTGAGCAACGAACAACCAGCCAAAAGCCGCATGGTAGAAGACTCCTACATTCAATGTACCTGGTGGGAAGGTTGCTACTATTGCCAGGATGAGGATAAAAATTGGCATCGGGTCAAATGTTTTACCTGATTCGTCGGTTGGGTTAGCGCCAGCGTAACTAACAAAACTCAGCATTTCCACCCATGAGGAAGTTTGTCACTCGACTGGAGGTGTTTCCTCTAAAATAGTCGGAACGGAGTGCGATCGCCGCCCTCTCAAATAGCGAGTTCCCCAAAAAGCGCCTCCAGCAAAAATTAAAAGATAAGGGCTATAGACCGCCAACCAAATGCCAAGCTGAACGAAATCAACTGTCAGCTTGCCCATTGAGTGGGAGGCACTCTCCCAGGTCTCTTGAAGCTGAATGCCGATCGCCCGCTGGGGTGGCGTGTCGGCGATCGCCCCCTCCAAGCTTAAATTAATCGTTGAATAAGCCACCCGATTTTGCAGGCTGCTCAACTGAGCGTCAATTTGCTCAATCGAGTTGCGAATCGTGCTAAGTTCCTGGGCAACCTTCAGCACTTCCCCGATGTCACCCGATCGCTCCATAATTTGCAGCAGCATTTCCTCCGACTTTCGCAGATTTCTCAGTCGCGCCTGAAAATCGACAAGCTGAGTTGAGACATCTTCAGCCGTAATTGCCTGACGCTGTACAGTTCCCAATTCGCCAAGTGCTTCCAGAGTAGCCTCCAGCCGCTCCTGGGGCACTCGCATTTGCAGTGAAGCGGTGTGGCGGTAGTAGTCGTTTGGCGGAGTCTGATTCTGTAAACTCAACACGTCGCCCTGCTGCTGTTGGGCGATCGCCGTTGCCTGATCCAGGCTTTCATCTACCGCATCCACCACGACTGTAATGTCTGCGGTTTTGATCAGTTGAGGGAGCGAGCGCGGCACCTCAGCTACACCCGTTGTCGCCACATCCGTTGCTTCAGCAAAATTTTCTCCCGCCGCTGGCGCTTCGACCATTTCAGAAGGAGCGCCAGCCGTCGAATTAGCCGCAGGAAAAGGAGAACTCGCACAGCCGACCAGCAACGCGCCACCCCACAAAACCGCTAAAAGCCAACTCCGCTTCAGCAAAACTTTAGAGCCGTTCATCATCGTCAACTCCCTTAAATCACAAGGTTGAATGCTGCGAGTATGACTATTTCAAATGCCAAAATCCGAACAGTTGCAATTTAAGCAACACCCTACCTCCCTCTCCTCCCCTACCTCCCCACCTCCCGTGCCCCCCAAAACCGGAGCCACCTTCGACCCCACCCACACCTACCGCTATTCCCTATGGCGAGAATGGGACGCAGACGCACCAAAAGTTGGATTCATCATGCTGAATCCCAGTTCCGCAGATGCCGAAAAGAACGATCCAACGATTTGCCGCTGCATCGGGTTTGCTCAATCTTGGGGATACGGTGGTTTGGAAGTGGTGAATCTATTCGCCTACCGCGCCACGCATTTAAAGGATTTGTTGCAGGCAACTGACCCCATTGGGGACAAAAATGACCGTTATTTGATTGCAGCAATGCAAACTGCGAATCTATTAGTCGTGGCATGGGGCAACTGGGGCAGCTTGAACCAGCGAGATCAATCCGTTTTGCAATTAATCTCTGAGCATCGGCAAGTTTGCTGTTTGAGCATCAATCAATCAGGACAGCCGCGCCATCCGCTCTATGTCAAAAGCGACACTCGCCCCATTCCTTTCCCATCTTGACGATTTCTTCAAACTACTTTGGTGAAACTTGCTTCACCACATCGAAATCTTTGGGCAGTCTAGAGGCAGACATTCAACCTGTATCTAGGTATTTTTCCCATGAGTCAAAAGAGATTAATGCTTGCGTTCGGTTCAGTTGTGGCGGCGGCTACGGTTTTGCTGACTGCAAGTGCA
>JAAUTN010000311.1 GCA_012031415.1 Leptolyngbyaceae cyanobacterium SM1_4_3
GCTTTATGCTGATTTGGCGATCGGCAGCGGCAAAATGTTGAGCAATAGCTGTTCTGACTTTTCTTTTTCTGCCTCTAACCACACCTTCATTTGCTCTCGCTCTGCCATTACCGCCGCCAGGGTCAGGGCCGTCAGCGCCGTCACACAAATAAACGCTTGCAGCGACTCGACAGGCTGCACGGCAGCATTTGCCCTCGCCGCAACGATGAACGGCCCTTTGTTTTGAATCACGCCCCAGGTGGCAACATTGGTTAAAATGGCGGTCGATAGAGCCGCGCCCATCTGCCCAAACCGCAGCGCTCCCCAAATGATTAGCGGAAACGATAGAGAGGCCATAGAATACGGCGCAAAGGGCGTTTCACTGGTGGGGTAAAAGATCAGCCAGCTAGCCACTGTGAGTAAACCTAGCCAGACCAAAGCTTCGGCGCAGCGGCGAGGGGTTTTGGCGATCGCCCCCCACTGCCGACAGGTCAACAGCACGGGCATGAGCGTCAACGTGCCCGTGATATTGCCAATCCACCATTGAAACCAATTTCTGCCAAAGGTGTCCCAGTCCATCATCCCTCCCAGATTGACCGTCAGCATTCCTAAGGTGGCGCTGAGCGCAGACGGCAAAATCGTCGCCAGGGCAAACAGGGCAATCACATCCTGCTGGCGCTGAAGGTCATTGCGAAAGCCGACCCGCTTGAGCAGCGTTGCCCCCAGGAGAGGTTGCAGGGTGTTGTTGAAGGCGATCGCCACTGCCAGGAACCAGGATATTCCCTGGGATTGGCACACTGAAAACAGGAAAGACCCAATCGTTATCCCCGGATACAGCCTGCGTCCAAACAGCAGCAGGGCTGCTTGAGCCAACCCCGCAGGCAACCACAGCGGCCAGACCCGCACTCCCTGCTGCTCAATCGGCACCATGAAAATCAGCTTGGTGATGCCAAACTGACACAGCGCCAGTACAGCCACCATGATCAGATAACGCCAGGTTCGATTCCGAATCAAAGGCATAGAGTAAGGTAAATTACGTTGGCTAATTCCGACTGTCAATGCTTGAATCTAAACTGACTAACGCTGTAATTTTTGTCCGAAAAGGATTTCATTTGCCCAGAAATTAGGCTGACCTGCCAACGTAATCCATTATTCTTTGAATCTTTTGCTCTATCAGGCTAGCATCCAGTATGTTTTGAGAATGAATTTAGAATATGCCGTTCAAATGCCATAACTTTTCTAGTTGCTTTTGTTTTGAATGACAACCTGACCACTAAGATAGATAGTTAACTTAGTTTCTGTTAGATTTTGACAGCCCAAGCCCTTGCATGAATGATTCTTCTGCGCCAGCGCCAGCAATTTTACAGCCCGCTTCGGACAACCCCAATCTACAGGTACGGTTTAAGAGCGAAGGGGGTCGCCTGCTGCTACTTTTGCCGCCAGAGGCAGAGGTAAACAGCGCGAATCACAGCAGCGCTAGCAAAAATGATGCGAACCAGGACAGTCCAAATCCCGATAGCGCCACTTCTAGCAGCAACCCACCGGGTAATAGCGCTAACCCAAGTAACTGGAATGACCTTTGGCAGCAGCTAAAACAGCGGCTCAATGCCGGAGAAAGGTTTTGGCAACCCGAAACGGCGGTTCATCTGGTTGCCCGCGATCGCCTTTTAGATGTACGTCAATTGCAGGCGATCGCCGATGCCCTGGCAGAGGCCCAGCTTCAACTCAAGCGAGTCTACACCAGTCGCCGCCAAACTGCTGTCGCTGCCGCCACTACAGGTTATTCGGTTGAGCAGCACTCACCCGTTGCCCACCTGAACCAGCCTACCGAAGCGGGACAATCCCTGGCAGATCCACTTTATGTACAAACCGTCGTTCGATCTGGTGTCGAAATTCGTCATCCCGGTACAATTATTGTCTTGGGAGATGTAAACCCTGGTGGTTCTGTAATTGCCGATGGCGATGTGCTGGTTTGGGGGGGGCTGCGCGGTCTGGCTCAGGCCGGAGCCGCCGGAAACGGACAATGCCTGATCATGGCACTGCGAATGGAGCCGACCCAGATTCGGATTGCCGAATTTGTGGCTCGCGCCCCCGAAACGCCCCCCGAACAGTTTCATCCTGAAATTGCCTACGTATCTTCAGGAGGAATTCGCATTGCCAGAGCCGCCGACTTTTCCAGAATGCGTCTCTCGTAGTCTGGTTAAAGACCTACAAGCAGCGCTTCAGCAGCTATGCCGCCAGCATCTACCAACCAAAATCCCCTAAACCCATCGTCCATTTATCAACCCCAGCAATTCAATGAGTCGCATTATCGTTATCACGTCTGGCAAAGGTGGGGTGGGCAAAACCACCTGCACCGCCAATCTGGGCATGGCTCTAGCTCAGCGCGGTCATAAGGTTGCTGTTGTCGATGCCGACTTTGGCTTGAGAAACCTGGATCTACTCCTGGGGCTAGAAAATCGCATCGTCTACACTGCCGTAGAAGTGCTAGCAGGCGAATGTCGCCTCGATCAGGCCCTGGTTAAGGACAAACGCCAGCCCAACCTGGCGCTGCTTCCAGCCGCCCAAAACCGCACCAAAGATGCCGTCAACCCCGACCAGATGAAGCAACTGGTCAATTCACTCACTGACACCTACAGATATGTTCTGGTAGACAGCCCCGCTGGGATTGAGATGGGCTTTCAGAATGCAACGGCTGCGGCTAAGGAGGCAATTATTGTCACCACGCCTGAGATTGCCGCCGTTCGCGATGCTGACCGCGTGATTGGCTTGCTTGAGGCAAACGACATCAAAAAAGTGCATCTGATCGTCAATCGTCTCCGACCTGCAATGGTGCAGGAAGACATGATGATGTCAGTCAAAGACGTGCAGGAAATTTTGGCGGTGCCGCTGCTGGGCGTGATTCCCGATGATGAGCGGGTAATTGTCTCCACCAACCGAGGCGAACCGCTGGTGCTATCGCAGAATATTTCAATGGCGGGTCTAGCCTTCAACAACATTGCGCGACGGCTAGAGGGCGAAAAGGTGCCTTTCCTCGATCTGATGGCGGCGCACGACGACTTGTTTACCCGCATTCGTCGGCTATTTCGCAACTCACCTCGTCACTAAGCTTCAATTAGATTCAGTTTCTTATCTAGCCTTGATTGACTCTCTCCCCCAAGCTCCATGATCAGCGAACTTCTTGAACGACTTTTTCCGCGTCAAAATGCCACTTCTAGCCGTGAGGAGGTCAAGCGTCGGCTGCAAATTGTACTGGCTCACGACCGAGCCGATTTGCCTGCGGCAACGCTGGAAAAGATGCGCCAGGAAATCTTGGAAGTCGTTTCGCGATACGTAGAGATTGACCCGGAAGGGTCGGAATTTTCTTTAGAAAACGATCAGCGGGCAACTGCCTTAATTGCAAACCTACCCATTCGTCGGGTAAAAGCAGAAGCGCAGGTTGAGGTGAATCAATAGCCCATTAGATGCTAAACGCAATATTTTGTGCAGGCTGTTTGATGTTGTTGCGGTGGGTCTGTCGGAGACCAAAATATCTCGGCAAGGCGATCGCATTGGAATGAAGCAGCACAGCAAGACTTAGTTGCCAGTTCACATTAACTCGTTAGTGTGAATGCTCCAGATTGGCTTCATATCAAACCAATGGCACCAAAATAATTTCTCCCAAGCCAAAATTTATTAAATTGGATTAATGCTTACAAGGATTACTACGTTACCAGTGAAAGCTGATTGGTCTGTAGAGTTATAGCGGTAGCCATATTGATCAGGACATTTTAGTGGCGTGGCGGAGCCACGCCACTAAAATGTCCATGTCCTAACCTAGCTGACCACAGCTATAAAATGTGAGAAATCATACTTATTTCAGCCTTTATCCATAACCTATGCAAGTTACCCTGAACCTGGATGAATCTCTTCTCAATGAAGCTTTTCAACTTACCAACCTTACGACTCAAGAAGAGTTGGTAAATCTTGCTTTGACAGAATTTGTGCGATCGCGCCGCAAGAAAAACCTTCTCGATCTCGCGGGGCAAATCCAATTTACCGGGGATTTTGATCACAAGGCTTTGCGCGAGACTCATCATGCTGCTGATTGATACGTCTGTCTGGATCAGGTCTTTCGCGATCGCACGGGTCAAGTTCGTCAAAAACTCGAAACGGCGATTAATGATCGTGACGTTTTCCTGACACGCTTCACTCAGCTTGAACTGCTTCAGGGGAGTTTGAGTGAAAAAGAGTGGACATTGCTCTCCACCTATCTTGAAACTCAGGATTACGTTGATTGCAGGACATCGCGATCATAGTTTGGAGATCTTGATGAGGGCAGCCAGCTAATAACACAGTGGAGCGGATGGTACAGAGTTTTCGCGCTTCGTTCTAGTTCTCATGCCACCGCTCACTTTTGCCGTTATACCGTTTGGCATCTGTAAGCTCATCTTGTTTAGTCAACGCATCTGAAGCGCGATTGCAAATTTTTCAGTAGTACCCGGAAGGGTACTGTCAACGCTTGGGTGCAAGCTCTAACTTTGAATAGTTAAGGGATTAGTAATTGCTGGAGGTTATAGTTTTGCACTCCATTCAGCAGAATCGTAATCATCAACGATTTGAATTCACTTCAACTGAAGTTAAGGGTACTCTCAAGCTGAAATTAGCTCTAACTAAATTCAACAAAATTGTCCTTTTTCTAGTCCAACGTATTGGCGGTTGCAAGAAACCATACTTAGCTTCCCATAGGAGAAACATAATGGATCCAATTTTATATTGGAATGAAGTTGCACTCGAAGCAAATCGGGTTAGTCATACCAACGGGAAGAACGAGCAAACCGGTCCTACCCTGAGTTCTCGCGCTTTAGCGATTGTTCACTTAGCGATGTACGATGCTTATGCAGGGGTAAGGGGGAATCCACTCACTCCGATTAACTTGTCTTCTTATCTTCCTGGCTTACCGAACCCAGATCTCAATGCCTCAGCAGCGGCGGCAACAGCCGCCGCTGCCCACGCTACATTGTCTATTTTGTTTCCCAGTCAAAAGTCCTTCTTCGACCTGAAATATGCTCAAGCAGGTTTACAAGGAAACGGTTTGCAGGAAGGTGTTGAATTTGGTCGTTTGGTTGCACAGAGAATTCTAGAGAAGCGGCAGGATGATCCCAACGCTAGTGATGCTGGCTATGTTGCATCAATGGCTCGTGGTGATCATCGTCCTGATCCAGATAATCCTGGTCAAGGATTTCATGCCCCCTTCTATGGGGCAAACTCAAGAGGCTTTGCTGTGACTGATCGCCATGAGTTAGATGCTCCACCTCAGCCAGGAAGTTCTGAGTATCGCAACGCCCTACAAGAGGTACAAGGTAAAGGGATTGCACCTGAATTAATGGGAACGTTGCCTCCAGGTCTTTCTCCTCGAGATGCAAATGAAACACTCATTGGCCTCTACTGGGGCTACGATGGCGCTGCTGAGTTAGGGACACCTCCCCGGTTGTATAACCAGATAGTTCGTGCTGTGGCGATCGCACGGAACAATAGTGTTGATCAAAATGCCCGTCTTTTTGCGCTAGTGAATGCTGCGATGGGAGATGCTGGTATCTTAGCTTGGGATCAGAAATACATTCATGATCTTTGGCGACCTGTCGTTGGGATTCGAGAAGATGATCCGTCTCTAGGTCCAGCAGGGATGGGCAATAGTAGTAGCAACACTTTATCTGAAGATTCTGACCCTTCTTGGCTTCCACTAGGGGCACCCAAGACCAATTCCAGGACGATGGAGAAGAACTTTACGCCCCCCTTCCCAGCTTATCCATCTGGACACGCGACTTTCGGTGCAGCAGCATTGCACATTACTCGATTGTTTTATGGCGTAACTAGCCGCAGCAATGACGACTTGTTCGATAATCTTACCTTTGTCTCTGATGAATTCAACGGCATTAGCCGAGATAACAAGGGTGCCATACGACCAAGACACGATCGCAGTTTTCCGGGTGGGCTGTGGCAGATGATTGTAGAAAATGGAATCAGCCGGGTTCTTTTAGGAGTGCATTGGGTATTTGATTCTTTTGCAGTAGACCGTTCAGATAACCCCGACCTCTCTCGGAATGTTGGCGGTGTTCCGCTTGGAATTACGATTGCCGAAGACATTTTTAACAACGGACTAAATATGTCAAACGTAGGTCCTCGGCTTTAAAACTCCTTGCACGATAAATCCTACGTTAAGTGCTAGTCAGAGGGGTTAGCTTTATACAAAGCTTGCCCCTTATAAGCTCTCTTGTGTAAAGCACAATCGATATGGCATAACAAATCGCTGAACCGGAACGGAACATAGGGTTCATCCCAATTTTGCATTTAGTTTTGTAAGTGGCGCGGGCGAAGCCCGCGCACTTACAAAGCTGGGATGTACCCGGAACATAGGTTGCCTATTGAGTTGCAAAGGCTATTGCCGTCCGGTTAGCTCAACCGTTATCCTCTATCCCTCAGCCTTTATCCTTTAAACGCTCAACGGTCAGCTCTGGACGCTCAAACATCAGCTTGGAATGTTCAAGCATCAACTTTGCCTTTGTATAGCAATAGAGAAATTTTGATCGTTAATACCGTTTCTACACAAGGATGCACATTTTGGAGTGTGCATCCTTAAATTGAATTGGTATAAGGCTAAAAGTTAGACTGGTGCAGGCTTCTGAACGGTCTTTCCTTAAACTCTCTTCATTGTTAACATTTCACAACAAACTTTAAGCCCTGAACCACATTCTAAACCTGACAATAGAGTTAGATGATTCGATCGGCTAATGGTGCAAGCTGCGTAAAAGCTGAGTAATTGCGCTGAAATGGAAATGGGGCTTGATGTACCGTTAGCCAAGCAAAAGTTACTTTTAGGGATTTATTAGCTGTGGTTCTACAAGTATCTGAGAGTACCTACGAAACCAAAACTCAGGCGATCGCCCGCAAACTCCTCTCTGCAACGCGGGAGAATCGGTCTTTCCTGGCTCAGATGCGCGACCAGATGCGCTGGGATGACAAAATGCTGTCGTGGACGATGAACAATCCGGGCTTGCGGGTGCAGCTTTTTCGCTTTATCGACTGCCTGCCTGCGCTCCGCAGCAAGCCTGAAATTGCCCGTCATATGCAGGAATACCTGAGCGACTCAACGGTTGAACTGCCGGGAGCATTAAAGGGAATGCTCAACTTTGCTAACCCCGACTCCATGCCGGGACAGGTTGCCGCTTCGACCGTTTCAACAGCGGTAGAAACCCTGGCACACAAATATATTGCTGGAGAGAACATCAAGCAGGTGATCAAAACAATCGAGCAGCTTCGCAAAGACAAGATGGCGTTTACGGTCGATCTGTTGGGCGAAGCGGTGATCACCGAAGCTGAAGCGCAGTCTTACCTCGATCGCTATCTAGAATTAATGGAGCAGTTGACCGATGCGGCAAAACGCTGGTCAAAGGTAGACGCAATCGATCAGGTAGAGGGGGAAGCATTGCCCCAAGTTCAAGTATCGGTGAAGCTGACTGCCTTCTATTCCCAATTTGATCCGCTGGATGCGGAGGGCAGTGAAAAACGGGTGAGCGATCGCATTCGTCTCTTACTCCGTCGCGCTCAGGAACTGGGTGCTGCCGTTCACTTTGATATGGAGCAGTACGCCTACAAAGATTTGACGCTCGATATTCTGAAAAAGATCTTATTAGAAGACGAATTCCGCAGCCGTACCGATATTGGCGTGACGCTTCAGGCTTACCTGCGCGACAGCTACGAGGACTTGCAAAGCTTAATCGACTGGGTAAAACAGCGAAGCACCCCGCTCACCGTGCGTCTGGTCAAAGGAGCCTATTGGGATCAGGAAACCATCAAAGCCGCGCAAAAAGATTGGCCCCAGCCCGTTTATGCTGACAAAGCCTCGACCGATGCTAACTTCGAGCGCATGACGACGCTGCTGCTCGAAAACCACGACTATCTCTACGCCGCCATTGGCAGTCACAACGTCCGATCGCAGGCACACGCGATCGCCATCGCCGAAACGCTGAATATTCCCCGTCGCCGCTTTGAATTGCAGGTGCTATACGGCATGGGTGACAAGTTGGCAAAGGCGATCGCCGACATGGGCTACCGCGTCCGGGTTTACTGCCCCTACGGTGAACTGATCCCTGGCATGGCTTACTTAATCCGCCGCCTGCTCGAAAACACCGCCAACAGTTCCTTCCTTAAACAAAATCTAGAAGAGCGTCCAGTAGAAGAATTACTGGCACCTCCGGTGTTCAAGGAAGATAGTCAAGAATTGGCAGTCAGCAACGGCCACACCAAACCGCAATCCCTAGCCCCAGCCCC
>JAAUTN010000312.1 GCA_012031415.1 Leptolyngbyaceae cyanobacterium SM1_4_3
GAAGCCAATTAGATGCAACAACCCATCCACTGCTCCAACAGGTTTTGAACACTCACCCCATTGAGATTGTGAATGGTTTACCCGTTGTCGATGAATATCTGCGCTGGCAAGGTTGTGAGCTATTTGTCATGGGTGGGTTAGCGGCATTACGAGTGGGTTCCACCGCACGTAATTTGTCAGGCGCAAGAGCAACAAGCGATCGCATTGTTCCAGCCCTCACAAAACCCAGCTTGTCGTTTTCTAACCGCTAGAACCCGTAAACAAGTCCAACCAATACATCTATCGATACTCCCGCAGAACCCATAACAAGACACCTTGCACCTCTACTTGGTATTCTTCTGCATCAACTGTGATGGGCGGGTAGTTAGGATTAGATGCAATCAACGAAATGTGCTTGCCTTCACGATAAAAGTGCTTCAACGTTGTACCCCTACCTTCTACCCACGCTGCCACAATCTCTCCATCCTTTAATGCAGCAAGATCAGAGACAGGACGCATAATCACAAATGAACCATCCGGAATGTGATCGCCAATCATACTGTCTCCAGCAACTTGAAGTGCAAAATCTCCAGGCTTTAGCTTTGGGCTGGAAATTGGCAGCACATCCTGACTATCAGTGAATACCTCACTAAGATAGCCTGCGGCGATCGTCCCCCAGATAGGAATGCCACCTCGGTTTGATTTAAGAATTCGGATAGCACGGGCTTTTCCATACCGCCGTTCGATGTAGCCCTCTCGTTCTAAATATCTAAGACTATTTTGGATTGCACCGCGAGGCTTCTCCATTGCTGCCATCATTTCGTCAATGACAGGCGAATAACCATGAAGCCGAATGTAAGCTTCCAAGTATTCAAGAAGTCTTAGGTGAGGAGACGGGCGCTGCATTTGATAGAAGTAGCTAAGTTGGTTTAATAGTACAATTGTTCTTAATTTTAGGCAAGCTAGTAAAAAATTAGGCGCTAGGATTTTTGATGATGAGCAAATCCCAAGCTCCAAAGCCTTATGATGAGAGCCGTTGTTGAATCTTTTTATTCCGTTGAACCGCGTCATTCAGCTACTACAAGTCCAAGATCAACAGATCGTTGATGCCATCCTGACGGAGGTGACTGATAAGCACCTTGAGGATGCTAAGACGCTTTGGGAGCCGATCTTGGCAGGAAGCGGTCAAGACGATGAGTATTGGAACTGGGTGGGCAAGAGCCGTCGATCGAAGTTGCTCCCAGGGGATGAGTTATACGCGATCGAGTGCGAGGGTGTCACTCAGGGGCTGATGATGCTTGATGTCTTGAAGAAACGCTGTCAGATTGAATCTCAGTTGCGACGACGGTTGGTATACATTAGTGCTTTAGCAACTGCCCCCTGGAATCGCCCCCTCATCACTAACCCTCCAACTTACAAAGGCGTTGGGGGCAATCTGGTGGATTTTGCAATTACCCGCAGCCACGAACTGGGTTATCAAGGCAGAATCGGGTTACACGCTCTTCCAGGTGCGCTAGGATTCTATAGAAAGCTGAGAGTTGGACTGCTCAATTGCGGTCCCGATCCTGAAGAACCTGATAAACTCGTTTACTTCGAGACTTTGAGGATAGACAACCTATGACTCAATCGATCCCTGCCCAGTTAAAAGCCACCCCTGATAGAGCATCTCGTCATCAGCGCCTGCTAGATCTGGTTGAAGCAGAGGACGCTGCCAATGGCGAAGTGGGTTGCGGACGGGATTTGGGAAAGGGGCTTTCGGGTTATTTCAGCACTCGCGGGGTTGTTCTTGACGATGAGCAATTGAAGAGCCTGTTGCGAGAGCACTTGGGGCACATTTTGATGGAACCAGATTTTGATTCCATTGCAACCCAGATTCAACGGCGGCTTGAATCTCTTGTTGTGCAATCCCTAGATAGTTCTTTGAGTTCTGCATCCTTATTAGATTCAACAAATGTTACAGAGCATATTCCAACAGCGGAACTTAGAGAACTATTTCAATCACAGATTGCTGATTTTTGCTCTGAAGACACCTTAGAACAATTGATTCAGTGGAGCCATCAGATTATTCATAAAGCAGTACTTCAACCCCGACATACATGGTCTAAGCCCATATGGGTGCTGCGAGGTGAAACACAGATTTACATCGTTCAAGAAACTGGAATTGAAGCGGCGATCGCCAAAGTCAAAACACAGCATCCCCAGGAAACTGGAAGACTGGAAGTGATCACAGTCGGAGGTATTCTGGCACCTGATCAGGTAATCTCTCTTGCTACAAACCTGTTATAACGTTCTCATCCTGAGAGAAGTTCCCAGGATGAACATAATGATTGGGTTCAATCGAAAGGATATGCAACTTTATCAAAATTTCAGCATATTCAATGAAACCTTACACCTATCCTTTTAGAAAAGCACGAATCTTAAAAGGCTTTACATTCTTCTAGAAGGGTTATCATCATTAGTCATTCATTTGTGCAAGTTTATATTTAGCTATTGCTGCTGAATCAATTTGATGAGCAATTTCAGCCAAGTAGCACAGCTTGTCACAAATTTCATCTATGGACATTTGATGCTCTAAATTCAGGACGAATTCTCCAGTAAAGTATTGAAGAAATTTCTCATCTACAATGCCATTTCTATGTGAGTATAGGTGTCTTATTTGCAAAATTTTTTCTATTTCATTTTGCTTGAGATTATCAATAACATTCAAATTATTGATTTGTGCATTGTCTGAAATAAAGCCTTTTACACTGCCCTTTTGCAATTTACCAATTTTCTGTTTTGCCAAATAGTTTACAAATTCTTGCAAATCCGAACAGTCTAGAACCTCTTTAATTGTAACTGGGCTGTTAGATTTTAATGTTTCTGGCTTTGCAAGAAAGATTTCATATAACAAATCAGATAGATATGTTTCAAAATTATCGACAAAAGAGGAAAATAGTATTCTTGCAAGAATTTTTCCCTCTTGATTAACCGTTGGTACAGTCGGATCTATCGGATAAAGCATATGGCCAAGATCATCTATTATCTTCAAGATACTTTGATAGTGTTCAATCAGTTTGGTTTTAGCATTTGTTGCTGCCTTTTTATATGCTTCAATCTGTTGGCTTACGATTTTTATCCTTGGATACCCACCTGACTTAAATTGAATCTCAGTAGGGTTTATAAGTTTTACACTAGCACCGACTCTTTGATAAATTTTTCCTTCGACAGCAACTAATGAATCCGATTTATCAACCTTGATTGCATAAAGTTTTTTGCCTTCATAAGCAACATATTGATAGTATATTTGCGGTTGAGGTGAAAGAAGGTCTAATGCTTTATGAGTAATTGCGTTAGCATGAAAATCTTCGCTCAAGCCATTTATTTCGAGATTATCCGAAATACCTAAAATGATGTAACCACCATCAGTATTAGCGAATGAGCTGATTAGCTGGGCAATATTTCTGGAGGGTGGCAAGACAGCTTTATATTCAAGCTTAGAGCTTTCTGTCTGCCCAATTATTTCGACTACCTCATTTGTAATGTCCATTAGTTAACTGGAATTCTATTAATGCCTGTCGATTTAAGAACTTTTCCCAATGTTAATCGTCTAGGTTCCTCAGATCCATTATCAATCCATAGCTCTGAATTAGGATCATCTAAAGTATCTTTTTCAGAACTATAATAGATAATTACTTCCCCATTGTCTGAGGGTCTTACAACAATATATATAGGCAAGCCATCCTTTTTTATCCCTCCAATAACCGTAGTAGCCAATTCCTCTACATCAGTACAGTCATAATCCTCAAGAGATTGCAGATGTTTAATCACATTGTTTTTAGTTCGTTTTATTAATGTTTGAACAGTTATAAACATTTCAACTGTCGGTGTAGAAGTGTGCATAAAACTAGCTGCAATCCCTTTATCCTGCAAAGCTTCTTCTAATTCTTCAATAGACGTTACTCCTAAACTCAATAGGATTTCCTGAGTAATTTCTATTTTGTTAGAATCATCTGCAAGAACATTCTGAGCTAGTCTGAGCATAGTCTTCAAATCAGATATGTCATCAAATTCAAATTCTTCTAGAAGGCTGGTTATTTCTTTCACATCTTGAATTTTTTCAATTATTTCCGCATCACCTTCAATTGCCTTTGCAACTTCAGCAAGCTTCGATAGATCTGTGCAAGTTCGCATTACTTTGTAGAGGCTTTCCTTATCTCGTATCGTATTCATGAAAATTTCAGCACGTTTACGATATGTTTCCGAAAATAACTCCTTTCCCTGTTCTGGATTATTTTCAAACCATTCAGATAAAAGACTGATAGCTTTAACAAGATTCTCGTTCTCATTATAAGAGGGTTTCTTTAACTCTCTATTTAAATTTTCTGTTATCCTAACTGCAATATCTCTTTTCTCCTTTTTCTGAATATGTTCCTTTACATAATTCATACTGTTATGGAGCAGAATATCTTTCCAATCTTCGCCCAGTAGTTTCAAAACATAGACTAATTCGTCATCTTGTATAGCATCAACATACAAGTCTGCTATTCTCTTAAACTGCCCATTTTGATTAGGTGTTATTGGATTCTTTTGGATCAGGAGAAGGTTGTTACCGTCCTCAAGCAGAAAAGTGCCTAGAGAATTTAGCCATTCACAAGTGTTACTCTCATTTCTTTTCAAAATCTGACCGAGGTTATGAATATTTTCTTTTCTGACTACTCCATTGACCAATTCTTGATAATCTACCGTTTTCCAGGCTTTCCAGCCTACTTCACACCAGTTATGCAGGTGAAGCTTTTTGCAAACAGCATTTGGCGCTAGGTCAAAAACAAACTGCCAGACTTTATCTCTTAGAGTTTCTGAAAAAGAGGTTTTCGGAAAGCATAAATCTTTAATAGCTCTTTTTTTGCAGATTCATCTTCCAATTCAACAATTAAGGCAGTATAGACGAATTCCATAATTGGTTCTTGAATGAACTCTTGATACCAGTTTTCGTCAAAGTCTGTGTCATGTGTAGCGGGCGTTTTAGTTTCTACAATGTTGTAAAGATCGAAAAATTTATCCTGTAAAATCCTGGAAACTAAATCTCTGTATAAGTCAACAGCAGATTCTAAAAGTTTTTTATTCTCGATTGTTTTCGTTTTATCAGTATTGTTTAACCAAATTCCATCTCTTTCGGTTCGCGGGTTAAAGAAAAAGCTATTTACAATCACAGGAAAATGAAAATTCTCAGTCCCAATAAGAGGGAAGTCACAAAACAGTTTCGGAAGATCTCTTATACCTTTAACTGAATATCCCCTTTCACATTTTTCAACTTCAGTAGCAACAGCTACTCTTTCATTGGAAAGATATAAAATTGAAATATCTTCTTGCCTATCATTCTTCGTTTTTGAAACACACACAATAAGATTGTCTTTTAACTCTCTATCCTTTTCATAAGAAGTATTTTCTCTGGCAACGTTGTCTATGATTTCAACTTTTCCTATTCTAGGTATAAATGCCAAGACGAAGGGAATTAATCTTGAAAACTCTTCCACACCAATCTTAGCTACTGCTTTCTGCTCTTCTGTGTCTAATTGATAACAAAAAGATGTGTTGAATTGGTTTTTATCATAATTGGAGCTTATTTGTTCAATGGAATCATCAAATTCTTTCCAAGAATTTCTGATACGGGGCATGAGTTGTGTTGTTGTATTACCTCGTCGATCCAGCAAAAATTCAAATTTGCGGAAACTTCCATCTGCCCAATCTACAATTCCCTTTATTTTGATGACTCTTGAAAGTAGATGTGTTGTCAAAAATCCCGTTCCGAATCTACCTGTTTTCCTGTTTTCCTGTCCTTCTTCTACTTCCTTAGAGGAAATTTGGTCTATTAATCCTATGACATCCTGGCTTTTAAAATGGGTTCCATTATGCCTAAACGTAACGCTATTTTCATCAAGTTCTATTTGAATGGATACAATTCTAGTATCATCTTCAGCAATACTATCCTTTGCATTTTGCAAAAGCTCCCAAGCCCAACGTCCTTGATTCTTTGCAATAGTTTGTTCCAGCTCATCTAGGCGCTTTATTATTTTATCGGCAATTGATCTTTCTCCAGCTTCTCTTCTACCATCTTCAATCGATTGAATCATAAGCACCATTTCAACTCTGCTAAATTAGTCCCGACTTTTGAATCACCAAATATTTTATGTATCTGTCTATACTACTAAGCCCTTAAAATGTACTGTAATTGAGTCTGATGCACCATAGTAAAGACATTTTGGCATTAACCGCTCGGCTTCGTCACTTTGTTTCTGAAACCAGCCCAAAATTGAGGTACACGGAGGGCTAACAATTAGACAGAAAGCTTCCGCTAGATCCTACAGTGAGTGAGTGGGCTTAATACCTCAAATTCAGTGCTTAGGCGGAAGCTTTTCATATAAAACTCTGTTGAAGGTGGATAGCCGGAATCTTTCCACATATTTTCAGGTTTACTACGGGGATGGTCGTGTGTACTATTAAGCACACTACAACGACTTACTCTGGCTGCTTATAGAGAGGAAAGAGAAAGTGGCGCATTTCGATTTCTAGCTCTGGATTATTGAAATCCCCAGCAGGAACCAACATTGCCGGATAGTCCGGTTGCTTCAAATGCATCTTGATTCCAGAACTGGGAATGGCTTTAACCGCTTCTCCCAGGTATTTGAGGTTGAATTGGATATCTAATGTCATATCTGTAGGGATATGAGCACTAATTGTTTCATCGCCTTTGCCAAACTCTCGCTCGATCGAAAGGTGAATTTGTTGGGTCGCTCCATCAAAGCGAAACTGAATCCCTCTCTCTTTCTTATCGGTCAGCACCGATAGCCGCTCCAACGCTTTGAGTAGTCCTGATTTCTCCAGCACCACTTCTTGGTCAAAACTATAGCGTGCCAACAGTTGTTCACAGTCTGGATATTGCCCTTCAATGCACTGGCAGCTCAAAATAATGTCTTGCCATGCAAAACTAGTGCGGCTTGCCTCCACATCGTACAGCAGTTGAATCGAATCAACCGAATCAGCCAGGTTACGAATCAGTTCCTTCAACGCTTTGCCGGAAATCGGAAACTGGGTAAGTTCATCAGTTCCCGATCGCTTGCGCCGTTTCCTGCCAAGACTTTCCGTTGATACTTCAGCGATCGCCACTCGATGTCCATCTGTTGCAATGAATTTTAGGGCATTTTGCCCAATCTGAATATAAACACCTGTCAAAATACGCTTAGTTTCATCCGTACTAATCGCATACAGCACCCCTTTCAGTCCTTCTCTCAACACATTGTTCGGTAGGGAAACTGGAGCCGCTTTGAGTGTTGCAATGGGTGGAAATTCCTCAGCCGGAATCCCTCGAATCTCATACTTCCCGTCAGCATCCGACAGTGTAATGGAGCAAGTCTTAGCCGGTTGCTCCTCTTCTGACGCTGGTTTTGTGACCTGCGCCTGACTGTTGAGCGTGATGCTACCTGCTGGAAACTGTTTGACCATCCCTGAAAGCATCTCGACAGGTGCCGTAATTTCACTGCCCAGAAGCACCTGTGCCTCAAAGCTTACCTGAATCGTCATTGCTAAGTCGGTCACGGTCAGATGAACCTGTTGAGCTTTAACGTCTGCCACTACCAACGCATTTGCCAATACTGGATGGTTAGGTTTTGCTGGGGCAGCACAACTTGCGATCGCCAGCGCATCATGAAACTGACTCTGCGAACAAATCACCTGCATCCCTTGTTCTGTTGCAGGTGTGTCCTTGGGCTGCGATCTAGCTGCCCGTTTTCTCGATGACTTCTTGGGCATAGGCTCTGCCGATACTTCAGGCTCAGCAGAATTTTCAGGCTCATCGACGGTTGTTTCCGCTTCACTCGCCTCTGATGTGTCGGTAGGTTGCTCTAGAGAAGTGAATGTTCTAGGTATACGCTGTGCGATCGCAGCTTCAGAAGTCGGTTGCTCAGTCTGCTTTTTTTGCTTTGCATTCTTGCCCCTCGATCGTTGTAATGCTTGAGTCATGATCAGTGTCTCTGATTGAATGGTCGTCGAAGGATGCCTGCGTTAGCAGATGAGAAATGCTAAAGACCCTATGACTCAAGATTCTTGGCAGAATGGTCAAATTGCTTAGGGTATAGTGTGAAGCCAAAATGCCCTTAAGTATTCCCTAAGTCATTAAGGTTGTTAGAGGCAGATCATCTTGGATGAATTCGATACGCGGCTTCTGGCAATTGGTTTTACTTAGGGAATACTTTGAGGTGATTCTGTCTAAAACTATTCCCTAAGTAAAAGTCCTATGGCACAACCAGAATCCGCCGCCGCGCACG
>JAAUTN010000313.1 GCA_012031415.1 Leptolyngbyaceae cyanobacterium SM1_4_3
TAACTTGGGGTCGATTAGGATTAGGACAAATTTACGGAGAACTGCAATGGTGAATGCTGGGCTAGGTTTGAACAGCATGATTACCCCGACGCTAGCAGCGGTTAACATCATCCCAATGCGAGTAGCCTTGTGGGAGTTGGGCTTGCCCTCTCAGGCGTAGGGCTTTATTTTTTGCGATCGGTGCGCCCTAATCTGGCGCGAGATCACGACATTTTTTTTGCGGCGGTGGCGCTGGTTTGTGGCGGTATTTTGTTCTTTAATGGTTGGCGGCAAGACCCTATTTTGCAGTTTGGTCAGTTTATGCTGACGGGTTCTGCCATTTTCTTTGCAGTTGAGAGTATTCGTCTACGTTCTGTGGCAACCGAGCAGGCAAAGCGCACAACACCCGTTGTAGATGACGATCGCCCAGTTAGTCGGGTTTATCGGGCGGAGTTAGACGACCTGGATGCCCTGGACGAAGAACCTCGTCCTATCACCCGCCGGATTAGAGGCACAAGAGACGCTCGCTCAACAGATGAGTATAGCGATGAAGTGCGTCGTCGCCCCTCTAGCCGAAGCAGCAGCGATCGCCTCGGCTCAGGTGATGCTTACAGCGATCCATCGAGTAGCCGCCCTCGCCGCCGCCGTCCGCCCTCCAGCAGAACGGAGCGTCCAGCAGCCCCCCGCTCTGATCGCTCTGATATTGATGAGTACTGGGGTGATACAGAAGATAGACCCGCTCGCAGCAGTCGTCCTAGTCGCAGTTCCGACTCTGCGCCGCCATCAAGACCTCGAAGGACTCGCCCTTCTCAAGATGCACCGCGTCGCAGCCGAGTTGAGTCAGAGCGATCGCCCTCTGACTACGTTGACTACCAGCCAATCGACTACACCCGCGATGATCAGGACAGCCCACGTGATTATGATTAGTGATAATCAGCGCTAGCGCTTCAAGTGGTTGACCATTTTAGTATCGCTAAACGCTTTCAGCAGTGGATAGGATTAGGCATGGGCTTGATCCTATTCACTTTTTTGATAAGCTGCCAGCAAAACACGGCGCTGGCTTGCTCTGATTCTCTCAATAGCTTGAATAGCCTGCATACCGAGGAGCAGCCTGCGTTAAGCGGAGACGGCCAATTTATCGCTTATGTGTCTAACCGAAACGGCACTCGCGGTATTCTGCTGTTTGATTTGAAGGATCAAAAATTTATTGATTTGCCTCGGTTAAACCGTCCGGATGCGATCGCCGAAAACCCCAGCATCAGCAACACAGCCCGGTACATTGTCTATGTCGCAAGCGATCGCGGCAGAGCCGATATTCAGCTATATGACCGCGTGACCGAGCAGGTTCAGGTTCTCACTGCTGGTTATCGAGGCTGGGTAAGACATCCCAGCATCAGTCCTGATGGACGCTACATCACCTTTGAGACGGGCAGCAATGGACAGTGGGATATTGAAGTAATCGATCGAGGCACAATTGAGCTAGATGTTCTGTGAAACTTGCTGTGAGATCTGTTTTAGCTGTTCTAGTTTTGGCGATCGCCCTGTCCATTCTGCTGATCAGTTGCTCAGGTCCACAATATCTCAGCTTCCCTCTCGATCCCAGCGGACGTAGCCTCAACAGCCCCTATGCAGAACTGTCCCCTAAAGCGGTCAGTCAATACCTTGTTTTTGTCTCCGACCGAGCAGGCAGTCAGGATGTGTATGTGTACCACCTGAACGAACGAAAGTTGCTTGACTTGCCTGAACTCAATAGTCTGGACATGACCGTTGCCGATCCAGACATTTCTAGAGACGGTCGCTACATTGTCTTTGCGGGCAATCGGCAGGGCAAATCTGACATCTACCTTTACGATCGCCACCTTTACAAGCTTCGCAGTCTCACCAGCAGTCTCAGCGCCGAAGTTCGCAACCCCAGCATTAGCGCTGATGGCGACACTATCGCCTTCGAGTCTAACGCCCAGGGTCAATGGGATATTTTCATCTACACCCGTGCTGGCGACCCGTTAGACATTTCCACGAATCCTCGCTGAGATCGACAGCGAATTACTTCAGTAGACTCGCGCAGTAGCTGTCACACATACCCTACCCAACCCCTATCCCGGATAGCCAAAATAGAAGGGTGAAGAAGGGATTGGATTAACGGAATTGGCGATCGCCACCACGTATCTCCTAAGTAGTCCTCCAAATAGTCCTTCATCATCCTTCAACCTCCCTTTGCTAGCAGTTGCACCACAATTCCAGCATGAACACTAAATTCCTCAGCCGTGTAGCCACATCAGGAATCATCGCAGCGGGAACCGCCCTCGGCATCACTGCCTTCGATGCATTTATTCCGGTTAACCTGCTGAACGTCGCTCTGGGTCAGCCCCACTCCAACCAGGTGCTGGCCCAAGATGTAGAAGAAAATACCAACGTCCGGGTTTATGAAACGGCTAGCCCAGCGGTTGTCTCCGTTAATGCGGCCGATGGGTCCGGTAGTGGCAGCATCATTAGTCCAAACGGCTTAATTTTGACGAATGCTCATGTGGTAGCAAGGAGTCGCACAGTAACCGTGCGGCTAACGGACGGCAGAGAAGTTCAGGGCGATGTAGTTGCTTTTGGCGAACCGGGGTTAGATTTAGCCGCAGTTCAACTGCGGGGACAGAGCAATTTACCGCATCTGAGATTGGCTAGCCCTGGTTCAGTACGGGTTGGGCAACGTGCCTTTGCCATTGGCAACCCTTTTGGTCAGTTCCAAAACACATTCACGATCGGTATTGTGAGCCGAATTGACCCAGAGCGAGGAATTCAAACCGATGCAGCCATTAACCCTGGTAATTCTGGAGGGCCGTTATTAAACAGCCAGGGAGAATTGATTGGAGTTAACACCTCTATTTTTACGACTAGCAGCACGGCAGGCAATATCGGCATTGGTTTCGCCATTCCGGTCGATCGCATCCAGCCATTCTTGACGGCGGTGCAAGAAGGTCGTGCCTCCACTGTTGCCCAAACCGATCGCCCACAAATCAACCGCCCACCGGAGGCGATCGCAGTCAACGGGCCGGTCGTCAGAGGCAATCTGGGCAGCGGCAGTAATGTCTTGCCAGTAGACAACAGCTACTTTAACCTCTATACCTTTGAGGGCAGAGCCGGACAGCAAATCGAGATCACCATGAGCAGCAACCAGTTGGATGCTTACCTGATTTTGCTGGCACCCGACGGCAGCGATTTGATTCAAGACGACGACAGCGGCGGCAGCACCAATGCTCAACTGGTGACCACCTTGCCCACTAACGGAACCTATACCATTTTGGCAAACTCCTATGCTGCTGGAGAGTCAGGAGATTATGAGTTGCGTGTTGCTTCGGCAGGGTCTAGCCCTCAACCGCCAGCAGGTCAGCCGCCAGCCCAGGGACAACAGCCTCGCCAGCAACCTACTCCCTCTGGCGTAATTTTACAGGAGCAGGGAGTGCTTAGCCCTGGCGGGCCAACCCTATCTGACGGCAGCCTCTACCGAGAACACATCTTTCGCGCAACGCAGGGGCAAACAGTGACGCTCACAATGGAAAGTGCAGAGTTTGACACATACTTAATTCTGGTGAATGAACAGGGCGAACCGTTGGAGCAAAATGACGATCGCTGTCAGCAACAAACGCCAGAGTGCCGCAACTCTGAAATTAGAATTACCCTGCCCCAGACGGGGACTTATCGAGCGATCGCCAATGCTTTTGATGCTAGCGGTCAGGGACGCTATACGCTCACAGTCCGCTAGCGTAGCCCTAACCAGGTAAAGAAATCCTCGCGAGTAAACAGTTCTAGAATGAGCAGCGCAACGAAACCAATCATGGCAAACCGCCCATTGATCAGTTCGGCGTAAGGTGTCCAACCAAAGCCTGGTTCAGGCTGGACATTTGTTGCAGGTGCAGAGTTTTGGGTAGATTCGGGGGAAGGAGAGCTTTTTTCAGAAGTCATAGGGGGATGCCTCGATGGTTAGTTTGACTGCGACTCCAGATTTTGCACCGACTCGATTAGCGATCGCACCTCTGCTGCCCCTTCAGATGGCTCAAAGCTTAGAGGAAATTTGCCGCGAACCAGCATTCGCAAGCCCAGCGGCCCCAGGCTAGCTAAACCCCGCAAGTCTCTGAATGAATTGCCAACGACCTTTAGCCCAAACTGACGCTCATCAATCCAGCCGCCCTGCTTTACCAAATCAATCAAAACCTTGCGATGTCGCACTGAACGGCTGCTGCTTTCATCCTTGCGGTCTAAAATTTGTTGTTTGATTTTGCCAATCTGATCCATCGGTGCAACCTCCATCGGGCAAACTGCATTGCAGTAATAGCAGCGCGTACAGCCCCAAACTCCATGGGTGCCCTGGTTATAGTCTTCTAACCGAGCTTCCGTCTGGTCATCCCTGGAGTCAGCCACCATTCGAGCCGCTTTTGCTAGCGCATGGGGGCCGACAAAATCAGCATTTACCTCTCGTGCATTGCATTCTGAATAGCAGGCTCCACAGAGAATGCAGTTGCCGTTTTGATTGAGGCGATCGCGCTCTTCCGGGGTTTGCAAAAACTCCCGTTCTGGCACCTGCCGCGCTTTGGTGCTGACATACGGCTCAACGGCTTCGAGATTATCCCAGAAGCTCTGCATATCTACCACCAAATCTTTAATCACAGGCATATTTCCCATCGGGGCAACCGTGATTGTCGGTATCTCAAAGGAGTGATTTGCAGTTGCAGCGGCAGCGTGAATCTGCTGCAAACGAGCAATTTCACTGCCAATATTTTCCTTGCAGGCTAAGGCAGAGCGTCCGTTAATTCGCATTCCACAACTGCCACAAATTGTGTTGCGACAGTTTTTCCGAAACGCTAAACTACCGTCCTGCTCCCATTTAATTCGGTTCAGGCAGTCTAAAACCGTGTTTCCAGGTTCCACCTCTAATTCATAGGTTTGAATTCGTGGAGTGCTGTCTAACTCCTGTCGAACTACCTTAAACAAAACTTGCATAATCAAAGCAAATATTCCAAGACTCTCAATTCCTGGCGCTGACGTAATCTTTTGGGGTGACAGGTCAGTCCATCTATCTATAGTCTAAGCCGAAACTTCTTGGAACTCCTGCGATATTGGCAAGAATGTTGAGGCAATTTTAAATTTAATTGGTGCCTTGAACGGTTTGTATAAAGCCCTCGATTGGAGAGCAGAAGCCCTCATAAACTGCTTAAAATTGCCGCAAGCATCAAGAAAAGTAAAATTCGTGCGGCAGCTAACCTTTATACATATTCTTGGCTTTCTAGAGTTGACAGTTTACGGCAGTCATGTATCTAGCATTTTTCACTCTTCTCCCTAAAGTAGTTTTCCTGATGCCAATTCAACTCAAGCTTGCACAAAATTAATCCTGATGCAACAAGGGGCTTAAGCTCCTTGTTCTATGCAGCTTCACCAAGAATTGGTATGACTTAATTTTGAAGCAATGAACCTCAAATTTTCACCCTGCACGTCTCTATGGCTGAGATTGAAAAGATCTGAAATAATTACTCTGGCTGAATTAGCGATCGCACAACGCCAGGGAACTATGCAGAAACTTTAATCTAGCAATGTGGGGGATGTCCTATCTCAATGCAGCGAAATTGAGTTTTCAGATTTTTATAGGCTTTAAGCAAAGCACCATGTTTAATTAGTCTGATTGTTTAAGTTCTTCAGCAAAATCCTTGTCATATCAGTGACCTTTGGGGCTATATTTTTATATAGAAAAGGTTGGCATTAGCTCTAATTTGCTATCTTGAAGTCTGAAAGGACACCCTAAAGAAGATGACTGAAACTGTAACGGCTCCTTTAACTGGAAAAGCGCTACTTCAAAAAGTAAAAGAACTGTCCCACTTACCTCGTCGAGAAAAAGCGAGACGGTGTGGATACTACACAGTTGGGAAAAATAACCAGACTCGCGTTAATCTTGCAGATTTTTTTGAGGCTGTATTAGCAGCCAAAGGCACTCCTTTGAGTGCAGAGGGTACCAAAGACGGCCGGGGCCGTGAACCAACCTATCGAGTCAGCGTTCATAAGAACGGGCAAATAGTTATTGGTGCAACTTACACTGAAAAGATGGGCTTGAAACCCGGTGATGAGTTTGAGATCAAGTTGGGCTACAAGCACATTCACCTAATTCAGATTGACAGTGATAGAAATGGTTCAGTCGAGACGGATGAGGAAGATTTCTAAATAACGTCCCCTCTAATCCATGATTGGTTGAGGCTGACTTTGGACTGTAATCCTCTCAAGATAAATGAGTGAAGAAATGAGCGGATCAGTAATAGTTGGAGAAATTGCTGTTTCCATCAAAGTTATCCATTGAAGCTCATGTTGTTGGGCGATCCAAATCCAATCCTTAGCATTTGGCATAGCCTCTTGAATGGATTTCGTTCAGAAAGTTCAGGCTAGATCTGTATGAGTTTTACTGATTTGACGCAAGCCTCTGCGCTGCTGAAAATTCTTATTTTCTTTCTGGTTTGGGCGATCGCTGGTTCCCCTTTGCAATGCCACTGGCGATCGCCCTTCACTGGCAACCCTCTCAACCGCTAGCTCCCTCACAAAAGCTGCCGCTGCTAGCTTCTCTTTACCTGATAGCCCCAGCAGTTTTGTGGAGGGCAGCCCTTTTAGAAGAGACATCTTTTACAGATTATGGGCTTTCCTGGGCTAGTTCCACGTTCGCTTCATTTGGATTGGGGCTACTGCTGGGAGTGTCGAGTTTAACTGTCCTCTTTATAGTTCAGCAAGTTCTGGGCTGGCTAAGCTGGCAGCGACCGCTTCAGCTTAAAGCGGAAGGCAATGCTGGAATTGCTCTGCTCAAGCTGCTGCTGCCAACCCTGCTTCTAGGAACCTGGGTAAGCGTCACCGAAGAACTAATTTTTCGCGGTTTTCTAGTTAACCAGCTTTTGCAAGATTATTCTCTCTGGCTGGCAGGCGCGATCGCCAGCCTAATTTTTGCGCTGCTTCACCTGGTTTGGGAAGGCAAAGAAAATATTCCCCAACTGCCGGGACTGTGGTTCATGGGAATGGTGCTGGTGCTGGCGCGTTGGGTAGACGGCGGCGGTTTAGGGCTAGCCTGCGGGCTTCATGCTGGATGGATTTGGGCGATCGCCAGTCTGGAGGCAATGGAGGCGATCGCCTACACAGGGCGCGGTTCAGCGTGGCTCACCGGGCTGGGCGGTAAACCCTTAGCTGGAGTGATGGGTGTTTTACTTCTATTGGTCACGGGGGCTATTCTTTGGGAGTTTGGCTTAGCGTCAAGAGCGTCACTGGGTTAAGAGGGGTGAATCGGGTCAAAGCTCCCACTGGCACCGAGCGAGAAAGCTGCACTTGAAGCAAACGATGCTGCCAGGATTTTGAGGGAAGCTGTTCTTGCCAAATCAGGGCTGTGGTGAGTCGTTCTAGCGTAGCCAGGGCAAGTACCAGCACTCCTTGAGGGGTTAGCCGTTGGGCACAAAGATCGAGAATTTGGCTGAGGTTGCCGCCACTGCCGCCAATAAAAATCCGATCGGGTTGGGCAGGTCGTGTAGTGCATCGGGAGCGCTGCCGTGAATTGAGGTGATGTTGTCTACCTGGAAGCGATCGCAATTCTGTCGAATTAATGCAGTTCCAGCAGCCGTCTGCTCAATTGCATAAATCTGCGACTGCGGAAACAAACGAGCCATCTCAATTGAAACGGAGCCAGTGCCCGCGCCGATGTCCCAAATTACTTGCCCCGGTTGCAGTGCCAGTTCACCCAAAACCAGCAGCCGAATTTCTCGCTTGGTGATCAAGCCGGGGCGATCGCTAAAGCTGAGAAAACTCTGGTCGGGCAATCCTAAAGCAGGTAGAGGCTCCAGATTTAATTCCTTCTGCCGATCGGCGCGGAGCAGCACGACCACATTTAGTGGCGCAAATTCCTGTTCTGCTAACTCGTTTGCGAGAAGGGTTTGGATGCGTTCTTCGCTGCCTCCCAGGTTTTCACAAACCCAAATCTGATACTCGCTAGGTAAATCCAGCGCCAGCAGCAAACGGGCGATCGCCGCAGGAGTATTTTTGGGGTCAGTCAAAACGGCAATTTTGGTTTTGCCCTGCTGCAATGCCTGGGTCAGCAGGTCGAGCGATCGCCCATGGGCGCTGATCAGTTCCGCATCCTGCCAGGAAACTTTGACTCGACTAAAGGCAAGCTGCATGGAACTAAGGTGCGGGTGAAAGGTAATTTGATTGGGCGGCAGTTCGGCTAGCAGCAGGCGACCCAGACCAAAGAAGAGGGGATCGCCGGAGACGAGAAGGATAATGAAGGGGTTGGG
>JAAUTN010000314.1 GCA_012031415.1 Leptolyngbyaceae cyanobacterium SM1_4_3
CGCAATCCATCTGCCTGATTTGGTGGAGAAAACACAACCAGTACCTGAAGATATGGCGAAACTGTTAGCTGCTGTGACTTCAGGGAGATTTGCTGTCGTTGTCGATCGCGCGATCGCCTGCTCGAAATTATGCGTCGCACCGAAACCAACACGCTGCTTCCGGCGGGGCTAGGTGAAGGAGCCATTGTTGCTCACAAAACGGGCGATATTGAGTCGTTGGTTGGCGATGTAGGCGTAATCGATATGCCCAGTGGCAGACGTTACCTTGCCGCAGTTATGGTGCGCCGACCCACCAATGATGAACGTGCCCAGGAGCTAATTCGAGAAATCTCTCGCGCCACCTACGAATATCTCAATCAGGCATCTGTCAGTGGAGGCTGATTTGTTTCTTGTGTAAACGCTGAAATTTTGCCCGCATTTACACAAACTGAACATTCTTGTCATTGGGTTCACGTTAGGAATGCAAATTAAACCGTATGACCCCCATCAGCTTGATGCTGTGATTCGTCTTTCGCTTCGAGCATGGTCTCCAGTCTTTGATTCGATTCAAAACGTGCTGGACGCTGAAGTGTACCAGCAGTTTTATCCTAACGGTTGGCGTGTGAGCCAACAAAAAGCGGTTGCAGATGTTTGCGCTGCTGAAGACACAAATGTATGGGTTGCTATGGATGCAGGTTTCACGGTGGGTTTTGTAGCCGTGAAACTCCACCTAGAAGACAGTATGGGTGAAGTCTATATGGTGGCTGTTGATCCAGATTTTCAGGGGCGCGGTATCGGCACTGCCCTCATGGAATTTGCGATGGATTGGATGAAACAGGCGGGAATGGCGATCGCAATGGTCGAGACTGGATGCGATTCGGGTCATGCCCCAGCACGGCACACCTATGAAAAGCTAGGCTTTGGGCTGTTCCCGACTGCTAAATACTTTAAAAAGCTCTAGCATCAAGGCTTTGCTGCTTTCCGCCTGTCCGAGCCAAGCTTGGTACTGCTGTATGGCGCGTAGCGCTGTAAAACTCAGCAGCGCCAGGTAGGATGGGAAGTTTGAACAAGGGGCTTAAGCCCCTTGTTCTACAGGGAGGTGCGTAAGTCTTGAAGCTTAGAAAAAAGCAGGCTGATGTCGGATCAGGCTGAGAAACTCCTCGCGGGTTTTATGGTCATCTTGAAATACACCAACCATCGCGCTCGTGACTGTCCAGGAACCTGGCTTTTGTACGCCACGCATGACCATGCACATATGGCTGGCTTCCATTACAACCGCAACGCCGCGTGGCTCCAAAATCGTTTGGATAGCTTCAGCAATCTGTCGGGTTAGGCGCTCCTGCACCTGTAGCCGACGAGCATACATTTCAACAATTCGGGCAAGTTTGCTCAAACCCACTACTTTTTCATTGGGAATGTAGGCTACATGAGCTTTTCCCATAAAAGGCAGCATATGGTGTTCACACAGGCTAAAGACGTTAATATCTCGCACCAGTACCATTTCGTTGTGCCCTTCATCAAAAATGGCACCATTGACCAATTCTTCTAAAGACTGATGGTAGCCGTTGGTGAGAAACTGCATCGCTTCTGCAACCCGTTTGGGCGTTTTAAGCAATCCTTCTCGCTCCGGATCTTCGCCCACGCCTATCAGCAAATCTCGCACTGCCGACATCATTTGCTCTTGGGTGTCTGGGGCTGGCGGTTGGGGCTTAACGGTCTGCCCCTTAGAAGTATTGCGATCGGGGCGAGTTTGCACCCGATTGGATGTATCTTCTGCCGTAGAATCAGGCACAATCGGAGCGTTGTTACTGGTGTAACCGTTAGAAGAAGCAATAGTCATAGTGGTTTGAAATTGATCTTAGATGAACTGTAAATCAAGCAGTAGAACTACTGTAGAAGGGGACTACAGCGCTCCAGCACTAGGCATCAGCGTCAACTCTTCGATGACTGCCTGGGCGGGTAGCAGAACGGTGTGCAGAATGGACTGGGCGACCGTTTCGGGTGTGAGCATTTTGGAGCGATCGAAATCAGCATGAACAAATTCTGTATCCCATAGGGGAGTGTTGACTGAACCAGGAGAAACTGTCACGACCCGAATACCGTTTGCCCGCTCTTCAGCCGCCAGGGTTTTAGAAAGGGCAAGCAATCCTGCCTTGCTGACGCTGTATGCACCCCAATTTGGAAAGGACTGGTAGGCCGCAACTGAGGCAACGTTGACGATCGTTCCCAGTTGGCGATCGCGCATTCCTGGTAAGATCGCCTGAATACATTGGAAAACGCTAGTCAAATTCAGGTTCATCACCTGCTGCCAGTCTTCTAAAGAAGTCTCCAGAACGCTGCCCGTGTAGCCTACCCCTGCACTGTTGATCAGAATGTCGATCGGGCTATGGCGTTCAGCAATGCGGCTGATCTCATCTTTGACTTGGGCGATCGCCGCCAGGTCAACGGGGCAAACCCAAACCTCTACGCCTGCTTGAGTTGCTTCTGCGGCGACCGCTTCCAGCTTGGATTGGTTGCGGCTAACCAAAACCAGATCGATTCCAGCTTTTGCAAAAGCCAGAGCGGTGGCTCTGCCAATTCCACTACTTGCCCCTGTAATTAGGGCACGGTGATTTAGATTAAGAGTCATGAAATTTCCAGAATTTTCAAGCCAATTTAGCAAGTGCGCCCGTCTGCAAGGCTCGTGAGGCTGCTTCCGCCCTAACGCAGCAAGGGAAGGAGTTGGCGATCGCGCTGAAAACAACGCTAAAGACAAAACTTTAAAGGCAATAAAGCTGACCCGACAACATGAACTCTCTCCAGATCGGAACCAAGTTGGGACGCTTGAAGCGGCTACCTGCAATTGCGCCAGGGGAGCATAAGGAGAAGAGCATAGGGTTAGAAAACCAATAACAACTGGCTCAGAACTTAAGTGACTCAAACCCTTAGGCAAGGTAAGAGCCGCTTGGAGCAAAAGTGTGAATAAATGTTTCTTAGAGGATTATAACATTAGCGCTCCCGCCACGAGCGATCGCCTTTTCCTCTACGCCGAAATCTCAGTAAACATCCCAATGTTGCGGAACTTTTGATAGCGTAAATCTCGCCGCTGTTGGGAGGCCATCTGACTTAGCTCTGCCAAATGACCTAGCAAAGCCTGTTTCAGCGTTTCAGTCGTTTTCAGCGGGTCAGCATGGGCACCACCAATCGGCTCTGGCAGCAGTTCGTCGAGAATACCCAGGTTCTTTAAATCCAGTGCAGTAATTTTTAGCGCTTCAGCCGCCTGGGGCGCTTTGGCCGCATCTTTCCACAAGATCGCAGCACAGGCTTCCGGGCTGGCAACGGTGTAAACAGAATGCTCAAACATCAGCAGGCGATCGCCCACCCCAATTCCTAACGCGCCGCCTGACCCGCCTTCACCAATCACCGTGCAGAGAATTGGCACGTCTAACCGAAACATTTCTCGCAGGTTGAAGGCGATCGCCTCTCCCTGCCCCAGGCGCTCTCCCTCTGGACCGGGAAACGCTCCAGGCGTATCGATAAACGTGATGATTGGCATCCCAAACCGATTAGCGTGATTCATCAGCCGCATGGCCTTGCGGTAGCCGCCCGGAGAAGCCATGCCAAAGTTTCGCATGACGTTATCTTTAGTATCTCTGCCTTTTTGGTGCCCCAGCATCACCACTGGGCGACCGTCTAATCGGGCAACTCCGCCTACCAGTGCCGGATCGTCTGTTCCTGTGAGGCGATCGCCATGTAGCTCCAGCCACTCATCGCTCATCGCCTGAATATAGTCCAACGTACTGGGACGGCGAGGATGGCGAGCAACTTGAAGCCGCTGCGCCGGAGACAAACTGTTAAAAATTTCTTGACGAAGCTGCACAGCACGAGACTCAAGCTGACGAATCTGATCAGAAAGATCGACGTTATTTTCTTCGGCCAGTTCACGTACACGAATAATATCTGCCTCCAGCTTTACCAAAGGCTTCTCAAAATCAAGCAGGACGGGTTTGCGTTCGGGGGGTGCCATAAGGGGGGCAGGGATGAAGGATGAGGGATGAAGGATGAAAGGGTCTAGGGGCTGGGGACTGGGGGCTAGGGGTTTGCTCGTTCCCAGTCTCCGGTTTGCTCGACTTGCTTGTTTCCCAAGCTAGAGCTTGGGAAACAAGAGAGGCATCCAAGAGTAAAAATTACTTTCCTACTTACCAACCTCTTCCCCTACCCCCAGCCCCTAGGCCCTCAGACTAGCAGAGGACGAAATCCGTGCTTGACCGATACCTGACCAATCAAGTCCATCTTTTCTAGCGTAATCTGATTGCGGCCCCAGGAAAAATTGGTGTAGAGCTTTTCAAACTCCAGCAGCATAGATTCGGCAAAGCAGGCGAAGAGTTGACGAGCGGGTACATCCATGTTGACGATGCTCATGATCCGCCAGTCAATGTCCAGCGAATGTTCTACGATGCCGCCGTTTAGCACATACACGTTTGGATGTTGGAGAATGCTTGCCAGATTCTTGGGATAACCACCATCGATTAGCAAACATGGCTGCTTTAGAGTGGCAGGATCGATTTCTACACCTTTGGGCATACTGGCAACCCAGACAACAATATCTGCCTGGGGCAGTGCTTCATCCAGGCTCATGATCTTACCGCGACCCAACTCCTCCTGGAGGGTTTGCAATCGTTCCTGGTTGCGGGCGACTAGCAGCAGTTCAGCTGCGTCGGTACGAGCATCTAGCCAGCGGCAAATGGCGCTGCCGATGTCTCCGGTGGCACCGCAGACCGCAACCGTTGCTTTGGAAAGTTCAATTCCTAGCTTTTGGGAAGCCTGCTCGACCTGACGGCAAATGATATAGGCAGTGTGAGTATTTCCGGTGGTAAAGCGTTCAAACTCTAGCTTGACATTTCGCACCTGGCGAATTTGTTGGAGGTTGAAATTTTCAAAGATGATCGAGGAGAAGCCACCCAGCGCCGTAATGTTGATGCCGTGCTTTTGGGCGTGAGCCATCGCGTTGATAATTTTGCGAGTAGCGGCTTTGATGCGCCGAGTCGCCAGCATTTCTGGCAAAAAGCAGGACTCGACATATCGACCTTCGATTTGCTGACCCGTAACGCTAGTGACTTTGATGGTGTCAACGATTTGAGGTGGGGCGCTGCACCAAAAATCTAGTCCCTGGTCGGCATATTCTGGATATCCAAGTTCTCTAGCGACAGACTGGGCGTGTTCTAAGCTGGTGAGGTGACCGATTAAACCAAACATGAATGGCTCTACGCTATGCCTAAATTTAGGCGAAATGGGGGAATGAGGGCGAAAACTGGAGTAAACCTTCTTAAAAATACTACATGAAGCCGCTGATCGGAAGATTAATCGCCTGGTCAGCATGGGTAGGGCTTAAGAAAGGCTTAACTCAGTATTGCACCAAGCTGGTCTGTTGCCCGATCTCCCACCCTGGAATCAATTTCGGGCTGACAGCTTAAGTCCGTTGAAACGGACCTAAATGACTCCTTAGAAAACCGTTCCAACTCGTTTTAACGAGGCTTAGCTTTGAGCCTGAGATTAATCTCAAGGCTCTGGTGCAATGCTTCCTGCCACTGGTGCAAGGTCTCAGTTAACTCAGTATTGCAATCGTATCGGAATCGTCTGCGGATCGCCATCAAACTAGCGGATTACTGCCGAGTCAGAAGTGGAGCCGCTTGCAGGAGGGTTTTGGTGTAGGGGTGTTGGGGGCTGGAGAAGATTTTTGCGGTGGTTCCCAGTTCGACGATTTGCCCGGCGTTCATGACGGCGATGCGATCGCACAAAACCTCGCCACCCAAAGGTCATGGGTAATGAACAAGTAAGTCAGGTCAAATTCGCGCTTTAGCTCCAGCATTAGCTCTAGCACCTGCGACTGCACGCTGGCATCGAGCATACTAACGGGTTCATCGCAAATCAGCAGTTTGGGCTGGGTAATCAGGGCACGGGCGATCGCCACTCGCTGCTGTTGCCCCCCCGAAAGATCTCCGGGATAGCGATTGCAGAATTCTGCTGCCGGGGTCAGCCCAACCCGCTCCAGCATTTGCAAAACTTTCTCCCTTGCTGCCGCCGCATCCGCCAGTCGATGGATTATCAGCGGGTCAGCAATGCTTCGTCCGACCGTCATCGAAGGGTTGAGGCAAGCGTGCGGATCTTGAAAGATCATTTGAATCTGTCGTCGCTGCTGCCGCATCGATTCGCCAGAAAAAGCAGTCAAATCTTTTCCCAAAAACTCTACCCGTCCGCTCGTCGGGCGAATCAGTTGCAGAATCGTGCGAGACAGCGTACTTTTGCCGCAGCCCGATTCCCCCACCAGTCCCAAAATTTCGCCTGGGTAAAGCTCCAGATTCACCCCATCCACCGCCTTAATCGTGCGGTCTTCGGATGGGAAGAACAGCTTAGCAACAAAGTTTTGCTCCAGCGTGTAATGCTGCTTCAGGTTCTGCAACCGCAGCAGCGGCGCACTCGAATTCGTCGTAGGAGAAAGCTGCTCCCCCACTCCCCCACTCCCCCACTCTCCCACTCTCCCACCTTCTCCCGGCACTGCCTGAATATGCAGCGCTGCCTTCAGCAACATCTGCGTATACTCATGCTGCGGATTTTGCAGAACCGTTCGAGCATTTCCGGTTTCAACGACCTTGCCCCGATACATGACCGCGATGCGATCGCAATACTCGCCAATCATCGCCAGGTCGTGAGAAATCAGCAGCAAACCCATTTGCCGCTCCTGACACAGGCGCGTCAGTTCGCGCAAAATTTGAGCCGCAACGGTGACATCCAGGCTAGTCGTGGGTTCGTCTGCAACAATTAGCTTGGGGTTGAGCAATAGAGCCAGGGCGATCGCCACCCGCTGTCTCATGCCGCCGCTAAACTCGTGGGGATACTGATTCCACCGACTCGCCGGAATGTTGACCGCTTCTAAAGTGGCGATCGCCTCTGTCTTTGCGGACTGCTGAGACTGGAGACAGTGGGCGCGGAGCGTTTCGACGCAGTGATCGCCAATTGTCATCAGCGGGTCAAGGCGGGTCATCGGGTCTTGGAAAATCAGCGCCACCGCTTCACCGCGAAACCGTCGCAATTCTTCTGGGGAAAAGTTGAAGAGCGATCGCCCCTCAAAGGTAACTTTGCCTTCTACACAAGTCGAGGCAGGCAGCAGCCGCATTGCCGCTCGTCCCAGCGTTGACTTGCCGCAGCCCGACTCGCCTACCAAGCCCAGCCGCTCTCCTGGTTGAATAGTTAGCGACACATCATCCACTGCCCAGGCGATCGAGGAGTCGTTTAAGGAATTTGCTAGATCGGAAGCATGATCCGTTGCCACTGCACCATATCCACCGCGATGATTGGGATAAGCAACTCTCAGATTCTCGATGCGAAACAGGGCTTCGGTCATGTTAATAAGGGCAGCGTCGCGGTGGCGTTAATCGCTACTATGCTACAGCTATTCTCGGTCTGCGACTTGCAGCTTTTTTCAAGCTCACTACTGGAATCTAGGCTGAAACCAATCCAAGTTGCTGCATCACTTCTAACAAATTGCACTCGTACCACCACTCTGCAATCTTACCGTCAGCAATCCGTAGCAAAGTGAAATCATTAACCTTAACAGACTTACCCGTTGGTGGAGTTCCCAAAAACTCGCCCGTATGAGTTCCTTGAATTGTTGTACGATACACAACTTTGTCTCCCTCAGCAACGATATCTTCCATCGTTTGGCAGATATTAGGAAACCCTTGAAAAAGGCTTTCATTAAATACCTTATTTGCTGCTAAACCAATAATTGGCTCTGCTGCACTGTTGAAATGATAGACAACATCTGCCCTCATCAAATCGTCCCAGGTTGTTTGCCAATTGGGATTTGTGCCCCACCCATCCTGAGCAAAGTGTAAAGCGATCGCTTTGTTTCGTTCGACTGAAGTAGTCATAAACTTCTCTCCATACGCTACCGTATGGATACAGATTAAAGTTGTCTCGCAAAAACGTCAATACGCTACCGTATGGAGAAGAAAGCCGAACCCTCAAATTTGACTCGACAGGATTGGATCGATCAGGGACTCAAAACTTTGGCCGAAACAGGAGTTGAAACAGTTCGGGTCGAGCCACTTGCCAAACTCTTGGGGGTAACTAAAGGAAGTTTTACTGGCACTTCAAAAATAGAGAAGACTTGTTGGAAGCGGTTCTGCAAGAATGGGTGAAGCGCCAGACCAACAGCGTCATTGAACGAGTTGAAGCAATAGGAAGCGATGCAGCAACAAAACTGCTCCACCTATTTGAATTAGCGGTTCAGGATGATGGTCGAG
>JAAUTN010000315.1 GCA_012031415.1 Leptolyngbyaceae cyanobacterium SM1_4_3
CGATCGTCCGCGATGTATTGCGAACCTATCCCCATGATTTTGATGCAGCGTTGCTCAAGCTCAAAAAAAAATGTAGATTTTACCAATTTGCTCGTATTTTTCTAGAGGCGTTAGAAGTGGATCATTTTCCTCCTCATGCCTTTCGACTCACATTAGAAGGGGCAACTCAAGCAGAGCTTCCTATGCTCAGACGGTTTAATTCAATCTTCGATATGATAATTACTGCTTCACCACTTCTAGGATTATTGGGAACAGTTTTAGGTTTGATTCGTTCCTTTGCATCCTTAAATCTGGGAAATGTGGGTAGTGAAAGTGCTTTGCAAGTGACGGGTGGCATTAGTGAAGCCCTGGTGTCCACAGCAGCAGGACTAATTGTCGCGGTCGTTACTCTGCTTTTTGCCAGCGTTTTTCGTGGCTTTTATCGACGACAGATTGCGGCAATTCAGGAGTATGGTAGTCAGCTTGAAGTGTTGCATTTAAGCCGACATGAAGGATTCAAGCTTAGGAATGATGAATTAAACAATTATGAATATTCGTGAAGAGCCGGATGATATCCCTCAAATCAACATCGTACCGATGATTGATGTCATTTTTGCCATTTTGACCTTTTTCATCATGTCATCGTTGTTCTTAACTCGCTCTGAAGGACTTCCAGTTAACTTACCTCAGGCACAAACAGCTCAGTCTCAACAGCAAAATAAGATTACTATTACAGTGGATAGAGAGGGAAATGTGTTTCTTGATCGCCAACCCATTCAGGTTGAAGACTTAGCAGAACAGCTCAAAGTAATGGTTGGCAATCAAGAACAATTAGTGATTCTCAATGCAGATGAGAAAGTTGAATACAGCCGCGTTATTGCTGTAATGGATCAACTACGGACAGTCGAAGGAGTAAAATTGGGACTGTCAACTCGTCGTCCTTAAAACCGTGTTTGAAACTGAATTCCAACAACACGGCGATCGCCATAGTTGGCGCGAGGAGTGCCAAAGGGCGCGAATGCAGCCGTGAAATACTCCTGATCAAAGAGATTATTGGCAAATAAATATACGCCTGAGTTGTCAAACTCATAGCCAATTCGAGCATTCACCAGCACGAATGGATCTTGTTCCAATGTGTTGGCATCGTCAAAAAAGTATGTCCCTAATCCTTGTAATTCCAAGCGACTAAAGAACCCCCCCGGACTGCGATATTGGGCTGCCAAGTTAAAGGTATATTCTGGCGCGTAGGTGAGTTTATTGCCATCAAAGCTTTCGCCCGTGGAGGGGTTACTGTAGTCGGTATACTCGGCATCGGCAAAGCCGAACCCAGCAATCAGTTCTAACCCTTCCAGGGGAATGGCTCTGGCTTCGGCTTCAAAACCGACGACCCTCACCTGAGCATTGGTGATATCGGTGAAAAAGCCCTGAGCATTGGGTAAGAGAACCTGATAATCATCAATCTCATTGATAAACCCTGCGAGACTAAACGTTAATCGGTCATCTAACAAGGAGGATTTCACACCAATCTCATAGTTCCAGGATGATTCTTGTCGTACATCGTTGAGAGACGCATCAGCAATGGTGTAGTTGAGCGTCACAGGTCGATAACCGCGTGTAACGCTGCCATAAACAGCAACATTGGGGTTAAGGCGATAGGTAACGGCAAATCGGGGCAAAAGCGCATCGCCATCGATCGAATCATCCAATTCACCGCTGGTGGTGACGATACCACTAAAGGTTTCAGCCGTATCGCGCCGTTCCAGGTCATCACGGGAATATTCATAGCGCAACCCGACGGTGAGCGTCAGCGGATCGATCGGGACAAAATCAATTTGACCAAAGGCAGCCAGCGTATCCTGATCGTATTCAGCCACTGTATCACCGAAACGAATAGTAGGAATCCCAAAGAATGCTGCCCCCTCCCGCGTGTATTCAACTTGCTGTTGATCCACATCAAATTGACGATTTTGCAAATAGGCTCCCACTAACCAGTTGAATCGCTCTGCATTGGTTGGTGATTGGAATCGAAACTCCTGACTCCAAATGTTAGAAATCACCTCCAAATTTGTACTGTACAAATCCTGAGCGGTGTAATCTCCATCACTGCGATAACCCACATTGCTGAAGTTATGAGCTGTAATTGACGTAAACCGGAAGTTATCTCCGTCGTATGCAACTCTCAAGGACTGAGCACTCACTGACAAATCCAGTTCAGCGATTTCGTTCTCTTCGATTTCAAATGGGTCATCCTGGTCGATCGCCGCATAAACGGCTCCTCCATCATTGGAAGCGGCTCCTAATGCATTAAATGCAATAGTCCAATCTTCCGATGGTGTCCACACTAAATTTAGACGACCTGCGATATCAGATTGAGCGTTGGCATCTTCATCCAGGAGGGTATTTTCCGTAAACCCATCGCGGGCACTATAAACGCCTGAGAGTCGAAATCCCAATGTGTCAGGAATCACCGTATCGCTGAGGGAAACTTGGACTCGACGCTGATTGTACGTGCCGTACTCAAGCCCCAGTTGTGTTTCTAAAACCTCACTGGGAGGACGACTGGTAATGTTGACGACACCGGCAATACTGTTGCGACCATAGAGCGTATTTTGCGGTCCTCTGAGGATTTCGACCTGCTCTATATCAAACAAATCACCCGGAAAAAATTGGTGAAAGTATTCGATTGGAACATCGTCTAAATAGAAGCCAACGCTGTCTCGAATTAAGAAATTACTGTTCCCAATACCGCGAATGCTGTAAAAGTTAAAGACGCGATCGCCCACGGAAGCAAAGAAGTTAGGCGTATTGGCAGCAACCTCTCGAATTGTATTAATTTGTGCGTCTTCAAGCTCATCTTCTGTTAACACGGTTAAGCTAATCGGCACATCCAGCGGATCTTCTGGTGTTTTCTCTGCTGTCACCACCACGTTGATTGCATCTGTATCGGTGACATCGGCTGTTGTTGTTCCGGGAGTTATACCAACCATCAAGGATTGTGTTCCTGTCTGCACCGTCGCAGTGGGGGGAGCCTCTGTTCCGGTAATAACCACGCGGACTCGATTTCCAGGCAAACTTTCAGCCGTAATCAGGGCAATTCCCGCAGTAGGTTCAGCTTGCTCAAAGCGATCGCCACTCAACACCGCATTAGGAATTTCAACGATCAGGGCATTACCGACCGTAGAGGTCGTTGGAGCAACTTGCCCTTGCGTTTCCAGGATGACTTCTACGCCTGTTGCAGTGGAATTGAGTTGAATGTTGGTGATGGCGATCGCACTTTCTGCCTGCGCTTCTAGCCATTCACCGACCGTTGTATAGGGCTGCTCAAGCTCGTTCAGTTGAACGGGTTGAGTACTGAGTAAACTTGCACCTTCAACACCTTCTTCGCTATTCTCCCGACTCTCTAGCGCATAGGCAGGCTGAAAAAGCAGCAAGCCCATCATGCCTGCTGCACTCACTCCAATCCAGTATTTGATCATCGAAACCTAACTCCTACACCCACACCATCTACACCTGCATCGAATATTTGATCGAGTGCAGCAACACACCAAAACTGAGCGTGATTATCTAGGGAGAAGGAGATTGATGTCAAAAGACAGGCTGTCAAACTAAACTACTGCTCAACCTTTAATCAAGTACGCACCTCGCGTGCTGCCTGACGATAAGATTCAATCAGAGGGGCATACAGGGATTCGATAAACGCAACCGCTTCTGCTCCGGCTGTTTCTGGGGTTCCAGCATTAAATGGAGGGTCGGGGGCATATTCAAACGAGAGTTGTGCAGCACGGGCATAGTCTTCCCCCTTCAGCCGAGCAACGATATGTAGCCCAAAGTCAAGTCCTGCCGTTACTCCGCCGCCTGTAATGCGGTTGCGATCGATCACCACTCGCTCATTTACTGGAGTCGCCCCCAAAAGCGGCAGCACATCTCTGGCAGCCCAGTGTGTTGTTGCCTGGTAGCCATCCAATAATCCAGCCGCTCCCAATACCAGGCTTCCGGTACACACTGCTGTGATATAGGTGGCTCGACTACCGCGATCGCTGAGAAATTCTAATATTTCAGGATCGCGCATCGCATCTACGGTTCCCTGTGACCCGCCGGGAACAAAGAGAATCTCCAAATCGCTTGGGCATTGAGCCAGAGTCATCGCTGGCAGAATGGAGAATCCCGTATCACAAGGGACTGGCTCAAGGGTTTTGGCAACTAGATGAACTTGACGATCCATTGTGGACGAAAACATCAGTTGGGGTCCAACCAGATCTTGTGCGGTGAAGCCAGGATAGAGCAACATACCAACGTGAGGTCCGGTGGGAGTATGGGGCGTGATGCGATCGCCAGCATTCTCCTGTTGAGCCAGTGCCGAACGAGGTTTTGCCAAAAGAGTGGGGGCGATTGCCGCTGCTACAGCAGAGGCAGCAGAAAGAATGGAAAAGTTGCGTCTGTTGATTTTATGCAAGGCTTTCTCCTCGGTTAGTGCTGGGCAGATGTTCCTTCGTCATGCGGATCGCTAAAGGCTGGGTTATGGATGAATGCCTCATCCGTTAGACTTCGCAGGAAAGCCAGTAAATCTTGTTTTTCTGGTTCGGTGAGTTCAAAGCCTGCAATGAACTGGCTCTTGAGCGGATTGGTGCTGCCAGTTCCGGCATAGGAACCTGAATCAATGGTTCTGCCGCCTGCTTTGTAGTGGGCGATTGCCTCTTCCAGTGTCGCTACGCTGCCATCGTGCATATAGGGAGCGGTTAACTCAATATTTCGCAGTGTTGGTGCTTTGAAACGCCCCATATCGGCTGGATCATGGGTAATTTCATATACGCCTGTGTTATTCGGTGGATAGGCTCCGTTGCCGTCAATATTGTAGAGTCCGGTGTTGTGAAAGGCGATCTCTTGAAAAGCAAGCCGTTCGTGCTTGATTGAATCGCTAAAGTTCAGTCCACCATGACAATGAAAACACTCTAGCCGTTCACTGTGAAATAGAGTTTCACCCCGTTTTGCAGATTCTGAAATCGCGTTTCGTTCGCCTCCATAGCGATAGCGATCATAAGGTGAATTAAATGACACGAGCGATCGTTCAAAGGAGGCGATCGCTTTCATCAGATGATTCACATTGATGTTCTCATCCCCGTCGCCAAAAGCGGCGGCAAACATCTCACGATACTGCGGATCATCGCGCAGCATCGTGAGGATTTCATTCTCCTTACCCACCATCCCCAGTTCTACCGGATGTTCGCCAAACAAGGGCACTAATCCCTGCTGTTCTAGATTGGTCATGAGCGGATTCGCCCAGGTGAGTACGGAGTTATAAGCCACGTTTGCAAGACTCATGGAGTTGCGGGGATGCGATTCTCCCGTTGCACCCACACCAACCGATTTGCCATCGGTAAACGCCCGCGATTGCAGATGGCAGGAACCGCAGGAAAAGTCTCCTGTCACCGAAAGACGCTTTTCGTAGAACAAATACCTGCCCAACTCAACCTTTGCCTGACTCATCGGGTTAGTCTCCGGCACGATCGGTCTGGGTGTCCAATCGGGTAAATCCCACTGATAGCTGGATGAACTAGAGGGTGTTGCTGCTAAGACGTGGTTGAACCCGATCGAGAGCAGGAAGGAGAGTAAACAGGCGATCGCAAATGCTGACAAACGGTGTGGCAAGCGGCGCATCATTCCACGGTGAAGAAGGTCTGCTGCTGAGCGGGTGTACCATTAAAGGCTAACCCAAGCGCATTCATAATACCGACGCAATCGCTATCGTTTGGCTCAGACATACACCCAGGAGCTGTGCTGAGTTGATTCCTACTCAAATTCGTGTCTGCTACCAGCGCTGCCAAATCTGCCACAATCACATTTTGATCTGGATCAAACTCTGTCAATGTGACGGTAGACCGATTTGGATTACTGCAACTCGACGGGCTTTGATTACCCTCTGCGCTCTCACACCCAGTGCTGCCCAGATGGATAAAAAATGCCTGACTACTCTCTCCATCCCTATCGTGGGTCTGTCCATGTCCTGGGCTGGTGTGTTCGCCCTGATGCTGGGGCTGACGCTCATGCTTAGGAGCTGAATTGGACAGCATCCCCGTCAGGTTTGTATTGCTCAGGTCAATCCGCGCAAACTTGTAGCCCAGCTGCCAGTTCCACCAGAGCGAGGTGAGGTTGAGTGGAGAAGCCGCCAGCGTCGAATCGGCATGATTCAACTCAAACGGCACTCCAACCGTGAACTGTAGCCCAACGTAGTTTCCTGTGGGAATGGTGCCAACAATGCGATCGTTTATTTCCACCGTTCCATTGGCGCATCCACCAGACTTATCTTCAAAGTCGAGCAGGGCTACGTTTTCATATTGCCATTGACCATCCTGCTCTAGCGTGAGCGGCACACTATTACCATCCGCATCAATCAGCGCAACATCCGACACATAGAAACGGAAATCGAGTGGGGTAACGCGGCTGGCGGGTGTACCCAACGTATAGCTTTGGTCACAGCGGAAGGGCTGATCTGCTACTCGGGCTTGAAATCGAAGCGTTACAGTCTGTGCTTCAGCGGCTCTAGCCTGCTCTCCGAGACTTGTTTCAACCGGATGGAGCAGACCAATTCCAAGAATTCCGGTGCAAACGAGTGCAGTCGAGGTGAGCAAACGATTTAGGGTTTTCATAAACGCATGTCAGGAGGAATCATTATCGTTGAGTTGAGGGCTATTTTGAGCGAACACAACCCTGAGAAATTAAACGATTCACTCCAGATTGTCAAAAGACAAGATGTCATACTTTAATGCGTCTGCTGCGTACAAGGCTCACACAAGCCGAAGAACTCTAATGTGTGGTAGTAAACTTTGAACGAAACTGAGGGCTGTAAGTGCGTTTCTAATTCCTGTACCGGGCAGTGATCCAGTGGAAACGACTGACCACACTGCAAACAAGTGAGGTAGTGCTGATCAGATACAACGGGACTGTAAAGCGCCTCGCCGTTTGCCCCCATCCGACTTTTGATCAATCCATGCAATTTCAACGTTTCTAATGCCCGATAAATAGTTGCCAGCCCGATCGCCTGTCGTTCACGCAGCAGACTGAATAACTCCTGAGCGGAGAGAGCATTCGCTTGCTGATGCAGAACATCCAGCACCGCTTGCTGATTGCGAGTCAGACGGGGTGAAGAGGTTGCGCTTTCTTGAGTTGAAGAGTCACTTTTCACGGCGGTTGCTGTAGAATGGGCAATGATAATCATTCTCATAATACTATGAGCCTGACTGAAACCTCAACGCTTGCATCTCAAACGCCGCTAACAGAAATCGACCCTGCCGATTCTGGGCACTCGGCAAAATCCACTGTGTCGGTTATTGTGCATCGTCCCCGGCGGTTGCGGCGAACTGAAACCCTGCGGCGGATGGTGCGAGAACATAACTTGCGCGTAGAAGACTTGATCTACCCGTTGTTTGTCATGGAAGGAGAAAGGCAACGAGAGGAAGTGCCATCAATGCCCGGTTGCTACCGTTTCACACTGGATCTGCTGCTGGATGAGGTGAAGCAGGCGGATGAGTTAGGAATTGGGGCGATCGCCCTATTTCCCCTGATTTCCTACAACCAGAAAGATAATGTGGGGACTGAGAGCTACAATGCCGATGGCTTAATTCCTCGCGCGGTGCGAGCGATTAAACAAGCTGTTCCTGATGTCCTGGTCATCACCGATGTTGCCCTCGATCCCTACAGCAGTGAGGGGCATGACGGCATTGTGCAGGATGGCAAAATTCTCAACGATGAAACGGTTGCTGTACTCGTCAGACAGGCATTGGTTCACGCAGAAGCCGGAGCCGACTTTGTTGCCCCGTCAGACATGATGGATGGTCGGGTGGGAGCGATTCGCGACGCTTTAGATGCAGAAGGTTGGATCAACGTGGGAATCCTTGCCTATTCCGCTAAATATGCCTCTGCCTATTACGGTCCCTTCCGCGATGCTCTCGATTCAGCCCCTAAATTTGGCGACAAGAAAACCTATCAGATGGATGCTGCTAATGCTAGGGAAGCCATCAAAGAGGTGGATTTGGACATTGCGGAAGGGGCAGACATTGTCATGGTCAAACCTGCGCTGGCGTATCTGGATATTATTTGCCAAATTAAGCAGCACACCAATTTACCTGTTGCAGCCTACAACGTCAGTGGTGAGTACGCCATGATTAAAGCCGCTGCGGAACAGGGTTGGATTGATGAGAAAAAAGTGGTTCTGGAAACGCTGACCAGTATGAAGCGAGCCGGGGCGGATTTGATTTTGACGTACTTTGC
>JAAUTN010000316.1 GCA_012031415.1 Leptolyngbyaceae cyanobacterium SM1_4_3
GCTGGGAAAACATTCTGGTTAAGCACTATCAGATCCGGCAGGTGAGGCACTGTGCCAGCTTGACGATGACCATACAATTTGTATGTCGCTTGCCCCTCGCCCAGTTCGCTTTTTGCATATTAAAGATGGTAAAACCTATACCAGTCTGTACGGAAAAGGAGATCTCTCGATCACGCCTGCTAAAGTGCCGCTGTTTGCCCGTTGGGATAGTGAAGATCAGTTCATAGAAATTCGTATTGCCTCTAGTTTCATTCAAACTGTTGCCCAAGAAACTTTAGATATCAATCCTGACCACCTGGAGCTAGTTCCTAAGTTTCGGACGCGTGATCCGCAAATTGAGGCGATCGCCCTCATGTTACTGGGAGAACTCCAGCAAGAAAGCTTAGGCGGAAAGCTCTACATCGATTCACTCACAAACGTGTTGGCCGTGCATTTACTCAGACGTTATGCAGTCGCTCACTCTAATCTTTCAATTGATCAGGGCGGGTTGCCCCAGCATCAACTGCTGCAAGTATTGGACTACATTAGCGATCATCTAGATCAAGACATCAAACTTGTGGACTTGGCTGCATTAATAGGAATGAGTCAATTTCACTTCAGTCATCTATTTAAGCAATCCATCGGCATTGCGCCTTACCAATACTTGCTTCAGCAACGGATTGAGCGGGCAAAACAACTGTTGAAGCAAACCGACCAATCTATTATGGAGATTGCTTTCTCATGCGGGTTTAACAGTCACAGTCACCTGAGCAAACAGTTTCGCCAGTTTACAGGCATAACCCCGAAGGCGTATAGAACTCATTAAATCTCTCTGAGCGATCGCCTAACGCACCCCGCGTGACTGTCCTTTGGCAGCACTTACAGCAGTTTTTACCTGCATCAGACACAAATCCCTGTAAGGGTGAACGGTCGTTCGCCCCTATCTGTGGTTTATTCATCTGCAAGCCGCTGTATGAAGCAATTAGCAGTCTTTGGAAACCAAGACCATAACTTCTACCCTTCAACAAATCATAACCTCAATTCAAGTTCTTCTTAAGTCAAACTTTAGATACGGGTGATATCTTCCTCTGTGGGTTGTTTCGTCGGGACTTGCTTCAAGGTAAGTCTCAGTGGATTCGCACGCCCATTCTCAACAGAGTGCAACCCTCTGTTGAGAATGGCATTTTGACTCCCATGAATTCATGGTGTAGCACAATTTACGTTGTTCAATTGCGATCAAGAGCGATCGCAATTGGAGCATCTCTTGATTAGTAAGAGCGAGTGAATCCGCTTAAACCACCAGAATGAGTTGCTTTGCTTCAAGTAAAGCTTAGAGTCCTTGAAATAAAGGCATATCACGTTCATTAACTTGAAGGAGAGCATAATGACGACTGAAAGAATTGTGATCAACGAAATTCGTATTGATCAACCTGGCACGGATGAGAGTGAGTTTTTTGAGCTAGGAGGCACTCCGGGAACTTCGCTTGACAATCTCACCTACATCGTCATCGGTGATAGTGATGAAGGCAGCAGCGGTGTAATTGAGGCAGTTGTTGAACTAGATGGTCAAGCGATTCAGGCAGACGGTCTATTTGCCGCAGGTGAAGATACAAATTCCTTTGTTGCTACCCTTGATCTGATTGGCCCTTCTGGCTCACCTGGCGGCTTGCTAAATTTTGAAAACAGCAACAATGTTACCCATCTATTGGTCAATAATTTTACGGGTACCGATGGTCAGGACTTAGACACCAACGATGATGGTGTTTTGGACATCACACCCTGGGAAACCATTGTTGATAGTGTTGCACTGATTGAAACTATCGGTAGTGGCAACCTGGTCTATAGTGATACGCAAGTTGGACCAGATGGTAACTTTGTGCCTGGTTTAGTGTTTCGTGATCCTGATACCACTGGAGAATTGGCCATCGGTCAATTCACATTTGGAATTGACGACACTCCTGGAGTGCCCGCAGAACCCGTACTAGACGATCCGGTGGCTGCCTCAATCCCTCAAATTCAGGGAGCTGGTCATGTATCCCCTTTGATCAGCCAGACCGTCAGAACGACTGGAGTAATTACGGCAATTAGTAACAGCGGTTTTTATGTGCAGGATGTCACAGGTGACGGAAATGATGCCACCTCTGATGCCATTTTTGTAGAAAGTGCCGATGCTGCTAGCTTCGCCATTGGCAATGAAGTTGAAATCGTTGGTGTAGTCGAGGAAGCCGTCAGCGGCGGACTTGGGTTCACTCAAATTGCGGCTCCTCAGATTACCATTCTCAACGAAACCGTTAACCTACCTGCCCTGTTGTGCTGGGTGAGGGGGGTCGAACGGTACCCAACGAGTTTGTTGTTAGTCCAGATGAGTTTGGTGTTGATCTGAGTGAAGGAATTCCGACCTCGGAAGAGTTTGTCGAGGCAGGTGGCCCGATTAATCTCAATTTGCCTGAAGTTGGCAATGCTAACTTTGACCCTGAGCAAGATGGTATTGACTTCTACGAATCTTTGGAAGGGATGTTAGTGACGCTCAATGATACGCTAGTTGTGCAGTCGTCTGCACCTGCGGGAGGTCCAGGATTCACCTTTACTGATGATTCTGCGGTCGTAGTGGTTGACGGAGGAGCTTCGTCCAACAGTTTGAACGATCGCAATGGAGTCACTATTGGGGTTGGCGCAACGGATATCTTTACTGCTGATGTCAACCCAGAGCGCATTGAGGTAGACTTTGCCAACGCTCTAACGGATCTGGGTGAAGATTTCAATACCGTCATTCCTCAAGGCTCTTCGCTGGGTAATGTGACGGGTATTCTCTCCTATGCCGGAACCGTTTATGAGTTGCTGCCCACTCAGCCTATTACCGTTACGCCTGAGGAACTGGATGCTGAGGTGACAAATCTGCGACGCTCAGACGATCGCCTGTTGATTGCCGCTTACAATGTGCTGAACCTTGATCCGAATGAGGGGGCTGATGTTGGAGGCGATTCTGATATTGCAGATGGACGGTTCGATACCATTGCTCAACAGATTATCAACAATCTGAATGCACCAGATATTGTTGCCCTACAGGAAATTCAAGACAATGATGGTGCAGCGGATGAAGGCGGAGACACCGATGTATCGGCGGCAGACGAGACGCTGCAACAGTTAGTTGATACGATCGCCGCAAATGGCGGTCCAACCTACGCATTTCTAGACAATCCCTTTATTGCAGATGATGCTAATGGTGGAGAACCGGGTGGCAACATCCGCACCGCTTTCCTGTACAATCCAGATCGGGTAGACCTGGTTGAAGACAGCTTGCGTCCGATCAGTGATCCAGCTACCCAGCAGGATGATATTTCAGGCAATAACGTCTTTGAAAGCAGTCGTTTGCCACTGGTGGCTGACTTTGTTTTTAATGGTGAAACCGTTACGGTGGTAAGCGTTCACAATACCGCTGGTGGAATTGAGAACTTCGGTAACATCCAACCTGTTGTTCGCAGCGGTTCTGATGCTCGAAGTGAGCAGGCCGCCGAAATCAATGCATTTGTGGATGGCATTCTGGCTGAGAATTCAGACGCTAAGGTTGTTGTGGCTGGCGACTGGAATGGGTTTGACTATGAAGAATGGGATGCATTTGCAGAAGGCACAGCAGACGGTGGCGAACAAGTATTGTTCAATTTGACAGATATGCTGCCCCAGCTAGAGCGCTACACTTTCCAGTTTTCTAATGGCAACCTAACGCCGCTTGACCACATCTTTGTCACAGAAAATCTTGTAGCGGACGCTGAATTTGATGCAGTTCATGTCAATGCTGAGTTTCCTGATCTGCCCGCTCGCGGTAGTGACCACGACCCTATTCTGGTGGCGATCGCCATTGATGATGCCAACTCTGTAGAGGAAGGCGATCGCATTGTAGGCAGTGCAGAAAACGATACATTGACTGGAGGAAATGGAGACGACATTATCTTTGGTATTTTGGGTAATGACAGTCTCTCTGGTAAGAATGGGAATGACCGTATCTTTGGAGGCACTGGTAATGACACCATTTCCGGCGGCAACGGCAATGACCGTAACTTTGGGGGCATTGGTAGCGATATCCTCAATGCTGGAGTCGGAAATGATACCCTCTTGGGTCAGGAAGGCGAGGACATCCTCAATGCAGACAACGGGGATGACCTGCTCTGGGGAGGAAGTGATGACGATCTGCTTTCAGGAGGGCAAGGTAGAGATACCTTCGTCCTAGCAGTTGGGCAAGGTACTGACACCGTTTCAGACTTTGATATAAGTAACGACTTCATTGGGCTAGCAAACGGTCTAGCATTGGGTCAAATCTCCCTGGAAGGCAACACTATTCGATTTGGCGATGAAACTTTAGCGATTCTAAGCGGAATTGACACCACTACTTTGACCGCCAATTCGTTTGTGGCTGTATAGCGCTATATCCGACCAAACTTATGCATTCACCTGTAAAACAAGGGGCTTAAGCCCCTTGTTTGTTACCCAACATCCTGCCCTGGAATCAATTCCGGGCTAATCGCTCAAGTCTAGAGATTGGCATAGCCTGACAGCTACAGAATTGCTGTAACCAATATCCCCTGGTTGGGTGAATCAATTGGGCGAAGCGGAGCAAGAGGGCGATCGCTATTCTGAGAAGGCTATATCTCAATGGAGGGAACATGATGTTTTACATCCATCTCTTAAGTCAACCTCCACGACAGCAATCAAACCCTAAAATTGGTGAATCAGCCTCAGAACTAAAGCAAAATTCGCTGGTTCAGCATCACCAGACAGAAGTAGAAAGAATACACCAAAGAACCGTTGAACATTATCACCTGCATCGACGTTTGTTCAACTAATGGAATAATAGAACACTTGTATTGACACGATGAATCTAATTTCTCTATACTTAACCACATAGTTAAATGTCGAAAGCTAAATACTGAACATCTGAAACCAACATAGAGCGGGAAGGAAAATCACCATGATCAAGAGTAAGATTGCCCACCCCCCAGTCGTTCAGCAAGAGGAATGGCTTGCTGCCCGCAAGATACTCCTTGAACACGAGAAAGAGTTCACAAAGCACCGCGATCGCGTCAACGCTGAACGACGCAGGCTACCAATGGTCAAAGTTGAGAAAGACTACACTTTTGAAGGACCAAATGGCTCCGTCAAACTCGTCGATTTATTTGATGGACAACTCCAACTGATTATCTATCACTTCATGTTTGACCCAGCGTGGGATAAGGGATGTATGGGCTGCACAGGTTATGTGAATGCTTTGGGCGACCTGTCGATGTTGGGCGATCGCAATACATCCTTCGCCCTCATTTCCCGCGCCCCCCTGCCCAAGCTTGAAGCCTACAAGCAGTTAAACGGATGGAACATCCCCTGGTACTCATCTTCTGGTAGCGATTTTAATTACGATTTTCATGTCACACTGGATGCAAACATTGCGCCCGTTGAGTACAACTATCGAGACAAGGCTGAAATGGAGAGAATGCAAGTCCCAAACCCTACACAAGGGGAGGAACATGGCTTGAGTGTCTTCTTCCGCATTGACAATAATGTTTTCCACACCTACTCAACTTACGCTCGTGGCACCGAATCGCTCACCGATGCTTATACACTTCTTGATGTGACACCCTACGGGCGACAAGAAGATTTTGAAGACTCTCCTGCGGGCTGGCCGCAAAGACCAACCTATGGATAGAAATAAATGACAAGAATTTTTTACGCCATCCTGGTTAACTCGCTAGTGGCTGCGCTGACCAATACCTTTGTTTGGTTTGCCGTTACCTTTTGGGTATATCTGCAAACTCAATCAGTGCTTGCTACTTCCGTGATGGCAGGCATTTACCTTGTCACTGTTTCTATTTCTGGATTTTTCCTCGGATCGCTGGTAGATCGGTATAAGAAGAAAACAGCGATGATGTTGTCAAGTCTCTGTTCTCTCGCTTTATACCTTATTGCTCATCTCATTTTTGTCTCAACTCCACCCTCTGCCTTTACGGATGTGTCCAGTGTCCCGCTTTGGATATTTATCATCCTCGCGTTGGTAGGTGCGATCGCAGGAAACATTCGCACAATCGCCCTGCCAACGCTGGTGACACTCCTAATTCCTGAAGCAGAAAGAGACAAAGCCAATGGACTGGTGGGCACTACTAATGGCGTATCATTTCTCATTGCCTCCATCTTTAGCGGGCTGGCAATCGGCTTCCTGGGCGTATACTGGATGCTGGTTTTTGCAATCGGACTAACCCTGCTGACAATTTTTCACCTATGGACCATTTCCATTCCTGAAAAAAGAACCATTCATACTGATGCTAAAACAAACCATATTGATATTCAGGGCACAATTCGCGTCATTCGTCTGATTCCTGGGCTGTTTGCATTGATTTTCTTCAACTGCTTTAACAACTTCCTGGGTGGAGTCTTCATGTCGCTGATGGATGCTTATGGTTTATCACTCGTTTCAGTACAAATTTGGGGCGTTTTATGGGGGCTTTTAAGTTTAGGATTTATTGTAGGTGGACTGTTGGTTGCCAGAATAGGTTTGGGTAAAAGTCCATTGCGAATGATGTTTTTGTCAAACATCGCCATGTGGATTGTTGCCGTTTTCTTCACGATTCAGGCATCCATTACACTGCTGACGATCGGACTATTTATTTATCTTTGCCTGATTCCAGTGGTCGAAGCTGCGGAACAAACTATCCTTCAAACCGTAATCCCGCTTGAACGACAGGGAAGAGTATTCGGGTTTGCCCAAAGCATTGAGCAAGCCGCATCACCACTTACCGCTTTCATGATTGGCCCGATCGCCCAGTTTATCTTTATCCCGTTTATGACAACCGGGGCTGGCGTAGATCTAATCGGTTCCTGGTTTGGAACAGGAACCAACAGAGGAATTGCACTTTTATTTATCGTAACTGGATTGATTGGATTGATGGTTACAGTAATGGCGATGCGATCGCCCTCCTATCAAAAACTACTTGTAAATTATCAGAAACATCAAAACGCGACTTCAACCTATCCAGGAGAAACCTATGGCTTCAGGAATGATGATTAAAGGTAAATGGACAACCGCTGGAAACCGATCTGATTCCAGCGGTAAGTTCAATGAAATCCCGACGACATTTCGCGATCGCGTCACTGCCGACGGCTCTAGCGGGTTCAAAGCCGAACCCGGACGCTATCACCTCTACGTTGCTTTGGCGTGTCCCTGGGCCCATCGCAGCTTATTGATTCGAGAGATCAAAGGACTGAATGATGTTATTTCAATCTCGATCGTCGATCCAATCATGGGCGATATGGGCTGGGAGTTTTCTGAAGCACCGGGAGCCATTCCTGACTCAGTAAATCATGCCCGATATTTGCAGGATATCTATATAAAAGCGGTTCCTGAGTACACAGGGCGAGTCACTGTTCCGGTACTTTGGGATAAGCAAACCCAAAACATCATCAACAATGAATCTCGCGAAATCATGCGAATGCTTGACGTAGAGTTTGCAGAACTAGCAGCGAAAAAAATTGACCTATACCCCAGTCATCTCCACCAGAAAATTGATCAAACAATCGATACGATTTATTTACCCATCAATGCGGGTGTGTATCGTGCTGGTTTTGCAACTTCGCAAGCAGCTTATGATGAGGCGGTGACTGAACTCTTTGAAGGTCTAGATCATTGGGAGACCGTTTTAAGCCAGCAACGCTACCTGTGTGGAAACCAACTCACTGAAGCGGATGTTTGTATGTTTACTACGCTATATCGCTTTGACCCTGTGTATAACAGTCACTTTAAATGCAACCTGCGTCGCATCATCGACTACCCTAACCTGTGGAATTATCTCAAAGATCTCTATCAGCACCCTGAGTTCAAAGCAACGTGCAACCTGGACCATATTAAACGCGGTTATTACAGGAGCATGACTGATATTAATCCCAATCGCATCGTGCCAAAGGGTCCAATCATCGATTTCAACGAACCGCACAATCGCAATTCATTTCATGACGCTCCAAAAGATCGGGTCGATCATGCTAAGGGTACGTTTTGAGTTTGCTTCTAGCCATGTAGTCATCACTTTGTGTAGTAGACTTCTTCAAGAATAAGGGGGATATGGCACTCTAGAGAGAGTCGGGTTGCTTATCGAGTCATGAATCACGCCTACTTTAATCGCATTCTCCATCTGCTTCAACAACGCCCTAAACAGGGAAAAC
>JAAUTN010000317.1 GCA_012031415.1 Leptolyngbyaceae cyanobacterium SM1_4_3
GGCTGAGGCATTGTTAGCGGTGGAAAGGGAGCGATCGCAAGCCCTGGAAGCCCGTCTGCGAGAGGTAGAGGGGAGGGATGAGGGATGAGGGATGAGGGATGAGGGATGAGGTTTCTTGGGAAATCACCTAATCGGTTTCCCGCAGAATGTCTGAGAGCATTTCTATGATTTGATCGATGTGATGTTTTTGGATGATGAGGGGGGGTGAGAGGGCAATGATGTCGCCTGTGGTACGGATCAGTAGCCCTTTCTCATAAGCTCTCAGGAAGCAGTCAAAGGCTCGTGCGGTAGGCTTTCCAGGGATGGGTTCTAGTTCAATGCCAGCGACGAGTCCCATATTGCGAACGTCGATTACATGGGGCAAACCGTGCAGGGAATGAACTGCATCTTCCCAGTAGTTGGAGAGGTCGCGGGCGTGTTGAAACAGTCCTTCTTCTTTATAAACATCTAGGGTTGCCATTGCTGCGGCGCAGGCGAGTGGATGACCGGAGTAGGTGTAGCCATGAGCTAACTCGATCGCCTGCTCTGGCCCGTGCATGAAGGTCTCATAGATCTCTTTGCGAACGAAGACAGCCCCCATTGGAACTGTGCCGTTGGTGAGTCCTTTGGCGACAGTGATCAGATCTGGCACTACGCCAAAATGCTCGGCGGCAAAGGAACTGCCCAATCGTCCAAATCCGGTGATTACTTCGTCGAAGATGAGCAGAATGCCGTGTTTGTCACAGATGGCGCGTAGCCGTTCTAAGTAGCCCTGTGGAGGAAGTAGCACACCTGTTGAGCCAGCCACAGGTTCAACGATTACGGCTGCAATGTTGGAGGCATCGTGTAGGGCAACGATTTGTTCTAGCTCTTCTGCCAGGTGCGCTCCCCAGGCAGGCTGTCCCCGGCTGAAGGCGTTGTGTTCAAGGCTGTGGGTGTGGGGCAGGTGATCGACTCCATTCAGCAAACTGCCGAAAAACTTACGGTTGGGGCCAATGCCGCCGACGGAGATGCCGCCAAAGCCAACTCCGTGATAGCCGCGCTCTCGCCCGATGAGTCGCTGACGGGTGCCCTGTCCTTTGGCGCGATGGTAGGCGATCGCAATTTTCAAAGCTGAATCAACCGCCTCAGAGCCAGAGTTAGCGAAAAATACGTGGTCTAGATCTCCTGGAAGCATTGCCGCCAACTGTTCTGCTAGCTGAAATGCGCCCGGATGGCCCATTTGAAAGGCAGGTGCATAGTCTAACGTTGAGACTTGCTTGTGAATTGCTTCGATAATTTTGGGGCGACAGTGCCCTGCATTCACGCACCATAAACCCGCTGTTCCATCTAGCACTTGCCGACCGTCTTCTGTGGTAAAGTGCATATCCTTAGCAGACACCATGATGCGCGGCTTTGACTTAAACTGTCGATTGGCGGTGAAGGGCATCCAAAAAGCTTCGAGGTTAGTTGTGGCGATCGCACCAGGATGGGTCAGTTCTTGCATGGTCGGCTTTGAATTAAGGTTAGGCTTAGCGGTCAGAGATAGAGAATATTCTGAAATGTAGAATATGGAATTATTCTATAGCAGTCCTAAATCAGAAGGATTGAGCCATGAGACGATCAACTGGAATTCGGAGGCTACAGCCTGCATGGTTCAAGGTTGCGCTGGTTGGATTGCTAATCATGGGCATCATTTTTCGGTTTGTTAATCTTGACAAAAAAGTTTACTGGCACGACGAAGTTTACACCTCTTTACGAATTACGGCCCACACTCGCAGTGAGTTGGTTGAGCGGGCGTTCAACGGAAACATTATTGCGCCAGCAGATCTCCAAGAATATCAGCAGCTTGACTCCAATCGTGACTTTTGGCTGGCGATGTACCTGGCTGGCATTGAAGACGCTCAGCATCCACCGCTGTATTATGCGATCGCTCGCTGGTGGGTGCAGGTGTTTGGCAATTCTATTTCAGCTATTCGCAGCCTTTCGGTGTTCTCCAGTTTACTGGTGTTTCCTTGTCTTTACTGGCTTTGTTTGGAACTGTTTGAGTCACGATTGGTCGGGGGAGTGGCGATCGCTCTGGTTGCAGTCTCTCCCTTTCAAGTGTTGTTTGCTCAAGAGGCGCGAGAATATAGCCTCTGGGCGGCAACCCTCTTGTTCTGTAGCGCAGCGTTGCTGTACGCAATTCGACGGCAGACAAAAACTGCCTGGGTTGTTTATGGGGTGTCGCTGATTGTTTCTCTCTACACGTTTCTATTTACAGGTCTAGTAGCGATCGGGCATAGCATTTATGTATTAGCAATCAGCCCATCCTATAGCCTGTCTCTCACAGATTTTCGATTCCACAAAACGATTGTTTCTTATATTGTTACTTCTGTCATTGCGCTAATCGTTTTAGCTCCCTGGCTCTATTTCATCTTCACCTACATTGAAATTGTTAGAGCAACTTCTGGTTGGTCAAGTATTTCTTTGCCGCCGTTAATTACCTTGCAGCTTTCAGCGTTTAATTTCAGCCGCAGCTTTGTTGATTTTGATCTAAAGATTGATGACCCTGGCGCTTATGGGTTAGTCATTTCAATTTTGTTGCTTCAGATCTACTCGCTTTATTTTCTATGTAGTCACACCTCTCTAAAAGTCTGGCTGTTTGTGCTAACGCTGATCGGTTCAACTGCGCTAATTTTAGCAATACCTGATTTAATCATTGGGGGTCAGCGGTTTACGGTGACTCGCTATTTAATTCCCTGCTTTCTGGGGCTGCAACTATCAACGGCCTATCTGATTGCGGCTTGGCTCAGTTCAATTCATACCTTTTGGAGAAAAATGGGAATGGCGATCGCCACTCTCCTGATCGCCATTGGCATTCTTTCTTGCGTCGTTAGCAGTCAGGCTGAAACCTGGTGGAGTAAAGTCGTCAGCTACGACAATCCAAAAATCGCTAAAATCATCAATGCCTCAGAGAACTCGATTGTTGTGAGCGATGCGTTTGCTACCAATCCGGGAAACGTCGTTTCTCTAAGCTATCTCTTAAATGAAAATGTCAGACTATTGCTGCTTCCAGAAGTCGGTAGTTCGCTGACTGTTCCCGATATTCCTGAACAGTTCAGCAATATCTTTATTCTCAATCTTCCTGAACATTATCTAAACCAGTTTCAGGAAAAATATCGTTCAAACCTCACACTCATTGGCGAAAAGACCTGGCACCTCTCAAGACCTGTAGAGGTTGAGGGATGAGGGCAACCTTGCAAAACTGGGATGCACCCGATGCATCACTGGTGCCTCTGGTAGCGGTTGAGACGGTAGCAGGGCGATCGCCCATCCCTTGACTTCCATGCCAGCAAACTGCTCATTTACGGTAAAGTAGTTCTGCTTTACCCACAACGAGAACTAATTCACCGTGAAGTAGAACTACTTTACCCATAACGAGAACTAGTTCACCGTGAAGTAGAACTACTTTACCCACAACGAGAACTAGTTCACCGTGAAGCAGAACTGCTTTACCGTAGAGCAGAACTAACCGACCCAGGACGAGAACTAAGGGATGGAAATCAAATAAACTGCATAGCCTATGGGATAAGCATCTTGCCCGTCCAAGCGGGTGACACGCTAATCTGGTAATCAGACCATTAGTCAGACTGATTCCGCTTTATTCGTTAGCCGCCATTTGTACTTTTTAGCTTCTCAGGATTAACTTCTCGATGCTACAGTCCTACTTTGATTCTGAAAACAACGGTCACAAGTCCTTTGAACTGCCAGGAGCCAGACCTCATTACAACCCCGATCGCCCCGGACAGGTTGAGCATATTTCTCTGGATTTGGCGCTAGATATTCCCAACCAGCGCTATCAGGGCACCTGTAGCATTCGGATTAACCCTATTCGCAGTGGCATTGATAGCCTGACGCTTGATGCGGTCAACCTGCACATTGAGTCGGTGCAGGTTGACCAGGTAGAGCAGTCCTTTGACTATGACGGTGAACAGCTTCAGGTGCGGTTGAAACAGGCAACCGAGGCAGGAAAAGTGATTGGGGTGGCGATCGCCTATCGAGTCGAAGACCCTCAGCGAGGACTTTACTTCATTGCTCCTAACTCACACTACCCTAACAAGCCAACTCAGGTTTGGACGCAGGGCGAAGACGAAGATTCTCGCTTCTGGTTTCCCTGCTTCGACTATCCCGGACAGCTTGCCACCTCCGAAATTCGGGTGCGAGTGCCCAAGCGATTCATGGCAATCTCCAATGGCGAATTAGTTGAAACTGAAACAGACGGCGACGACAAAATCTATCACTGGTCGCAGCAGCAGGTACATCCCACTTACCTAATGACCCTGGCAGTCGGTGACTTTGCCGAAATTCGGGACGAGTGGCAGGGCAAACCCGTTACCTACTACGTCGAAAAAGGGCGCGAAGACGATGCCCGTCGCAGCATGGGCAAAACCCCTGACATGATTGAATTCTTTAGTCAGTCCTTTGGCTATCCCTATGCTTTCCCAAAATACGCTCAGGTGTGCGTCGATGACTTTATCTTTGGTGGCATGGAAAACACCTCCACCACGCTGTTGACCGATCGCTGCCTGATCGACGAACGAGCCGCCCTGGACAATCGCACCACCGAAAGCCTGGTTGCCCACGAGTTAGCCCACCAGTGGTTTGGCGATTTGGTGGTGATTAAGCACTGGTCACACGCCTGGATTAAGGAAGGCATGGCTTCCTACTCAGAAGTGCTGTGGACGAATCATGAATATGGAGCCGATGCAGCCGCTTACTATATGCTGAACGAGGCTCGCAGCTACATTTCTGAAGACAGTTCGCGCTATCGCCGCCCCATTGTGACTCACATTTACCGGGAAGCGATCGAACTTTATGATCGCCACCTCTATGAAAAGGGAGCCTGTGTTTATCACATGATCCGCGCTGAGCTGGGCGACGAGCTATTCTTTAAGGCGGTTCATACCTTTGTGCAGGACAACGCCCACAAGACGGTTGAGACGATTGATTTGTTAAGGGCGATCGAAAAAGCCACTGGACGCAATCTACAATTCCTGTTTGATCAGTATGTTTTTCGGGGCGGACACCCTGACTACAAGATTGCTTATTCCTGGGATGGTGACAGCAACCTCGTGAAACTCACCGTCACTCAAACTCAGGCAAAAGAGAATGGCAACGGCAGTAAAAGCACCCTGTTTGACCTGAGGCTACCGATTGGCTTTAGTTTCGCTAAAGAGGGGGATGAACCGGGCAAAGCTTCACTGCAAACCTTCACCGTGCGGCTGCATGAACGGGAGCAGACCTTCTACTTCCCGCTGCCCGAAAAGCCCCAGTTCATCAGCTTTGATGTAGGCAATCGCTACCTCAAAACCGTGACGTTGGAATATCCGGTTGCCGAACTGAAAGCTCAGTTGCAGCATGATCCCGACCCCGTTTCGCGCATCTACGCGGCTGAAGCACTGGCGAAAAAAGGCGGTCTAGAGGCAGTCAAAGCTTTGTCTGAGGCGCTCAAAACCGATCGCTTCTGGGGAGTGCGGGCTGAAATTGCCGGACAGCTTGCCTCGGTCAAACTCGATCAGGCGTTCACCGGACTGGTTGAAGGCTTGCAAGATTCTGAAGCCAGGGTTCGTCGTGCGGTGGTGGAAGCTCTGGCGAAAATCAAAACCCTGGAGAGCTATAAAGCGCTCAAACCCATTGTTGAAAAAGGTGACGCAAGCTATTACGTTGAAGCAGCAGCCCTGCGCGGTCTGGGAACCGTAGCGGCCTCAAATTTGAACGGCAAGTCTAAGGAAGAAAAAGCGCTGAAGCTATTGAAATCTGTGCTGGAAGAGCGGGCAGGTTGGAATGAAACGGTGAGGAGTGGGGCGATCGCCGGACTCAGCAAACTCAAAACCTCTGAAGCTGCCCTGAATCTAATTTTGGAATATACTGCTCCTGGTGTGCCGCAAGCGCTGCGACTGGCGGCCATTCGGGCCCTGGGCGCGATCTCTACCGGACAGTCAAATCTCAACGTGGAGCGTATCCTCGATCGCCTAGAGGAACTATCCGGCGAGTCTTTTTTCCTCACTCAGGTAGCAACGGCAAATGCGCTAGGGCAAATGGAAACGATCAAAGCCGTTGGCATTCTGCAAGCCCTGGCAGACCAAACGCCCGATGGCCGAGTTCGCCGCATCGCAGAAGAGTCTGTGCAAAAAGTGCAAAAAAATGCCGGACAGGATCAGGCGGTGAAGAAACTTCAGCAGGATCTAGACCAGCTGAAGAAGGATAATCAGGAGTTAAAGAGTCGTCTGGAGAGTCTGGAAGCGAAGGCCAAGTAGGGTTATTGGTAATGCCAATGACAAAAGATTAAGAGGATTAGGACTGTGGATGTAATTCCCGCAATCGATTTGCTAAAGGGGCGCTGTGTGCGGCTCTATCAGGGAGACTATGAGCAGTCTCAGGTGTTTGACGAAAATCCGGTGGCGGTGGCGCAGCAGTGGGTTGAGCAGGGCGCGACTCGGCTGCATCTGGTTGACCTAGACGGGGCAAAGGCAGGGCATCCGGTGAACTGGCAGTCCATTGAGGCGATCGCCCATTCTGTCAACGTACCCATTCAAGTAGGCGGCGGGCTGCGCGATCGCCAGAGTGTTGCCAACCTGTTCAGAATGGGGGTGCAGTACGCCATTTTGGGAACCGTCGCAGTCGAGCAGCCTGATTTGGTGAATCAACTCTGCCAGGAGTTTCCCCAGCAAATTATCGTCGGCATTGATGCGCGAAATGGCAAAGTGGCGACTCGCGGCTGGCTAGAGACTTCGGAGGTAGAGGCGATCGCTCTGGCTCAGCAAATGGCGGAAGCGGGCGTTGCGGCCATCATCTACACCGACATTCACCGGGACGGCACCCTGCAAGGGCCCAATCAGCAGGCCCTCAGGCAGCTAGCAGAAGCCGTTTCGGTTCCCGTGATTGCGTCGGGCGGCATCAGTTCCACAACGGATTTGCTGAGCTTGCTAGCCCTGGAGCCGACTGGCGTAACGGGTGTGATTGTCGGTCGGGCACTTTACACCGGAGACGTGTCGCTCAAGGAAGCACTGCGGGCGATCGGACCGGGGCGCTGGCAGGATATTCCTCCTGATTTGGGGTCAGCCTTTGCCTGATTGAAAACTCCTGACTGGAAACTAAGGAAACTAAGGATGCACAAGCTGAACGGAGTCTGCATAAAATGCTGTTCCTTCGCGTCTGCCGCAGACCTGGACGATTCCCCGTTCTGTCGGTAGGGTTTCACGCTCTGCAAATATCCAGACATTCTTGAGGCTGCGCGGATTCAGTTCAATGCCATTCCACAGGGTAGTGCCGCTAGTTAGACGGGTCATCGGCTCTACTTCTCGCCGCTGGTCAGCACCGCTAGAGCGAATGCCATTAAGAAAGTCGCTGATTCTGACGTTAGGCAAATGAGTTTGACGGAGCGATTCATCAGACACTAGATGGATCACCGCTCCCGGTGCATAGCGGACGAAGATTGTCCGCTCGCTGGTCGGACAGGGCGGACTGGGTTGAATCATCTGTTGGGGCAGAGTGGGGGCGATCGCCGCATCCACAGCTTTTGTGATCGCTGGCCCGAGAACGGTAAACAGCACCAGCAGCATACTGAATATGGGCAGCACTTTAGCCTGAAAGCTTTGCTCTGAAACCTGAATTGCAGCCTTCTGTCTGACTCTGCGCCAAAGGCAGGTTAACCCTAGAGCAATCAATACGGCTGAGATTGCCACCGTTGCGGCGTAGATTCTTCCGGCTGAGCCGACCCAGGGCGGCACCATTGGCAGTGAGACGAGCATCCCCAGGCAAAAGGCTAGCACCATTGAACTGTGAGGATTGCGCCACTGGCGAAAGCAGCGAAACAGCCCAACCAGGCTCAACAGGTACAGCAGGTAAGCAGTGAATCTGGCTTGCGAACCTCCAAAGTTATACACAAAGCTGAAGGAGCCTTGAGCAGTTGGGCTAAGGAAAGTGGCGATCGCCTCCAGTGAAGTTCTCACTAAAATCAGGGGATTTGCCCGCAGTCGCTCAAACGCTAGCTCATAAATTCGGCTGGAGAGGTCTGACCCGTCTAGCTCTAGCACTTCAGGATAATCAAATCTCACCTGCTGCCAGTTCTTAGAACCCACAACATTGGCATAGAAAGTGTAGGCGTAATTTGAAAAGGCGACTTCTGGGCTGCCGACGATCATCA
>JAAUTN010000318.1 GCA_012031415.1 Leptolyngbyaceae cyanobacterium SM1_4_3
ATCGTTGGGCGAGGTACGACAGCCCAATGCAGCCTTGCCCTTGGAGGTTGAGGATGCGATACCGATTGCAAATGATTGTTCCAGCAGGTAATGGCGTGTGCATAATCCCATCCCCTTATGAATTTGGGGTTGAGGTGATTATAGTACAAATTAACTATAATAGCGCAAGGATTTGGTGGGTGTGGGGTGTGGGTGTGGGTTTAGGTTCTGGAATACTGGTTTCTACTTCTGGGTTGATTTCATCAAGGAAGCCCTGGAGGTTGTCCCAGTTTGACTGGGCTTTGGCGGGCATCAGTTTGTCCATGAAGTGCAGATCTGAGAAGGCATCTTTGCCGTAAATCACTTTGCCTTTGTAGGTGTTTTGGCAGTCTTCGTAGACAAATTTGGGGGTGAGGGCTGCGCCGCCCAGAATTACGGGAACGGTGATGCCGCGTTCGTTGAACACCTCCAGGTTTTCTTTCATGAAGGCGGTCGATTTGACCAACAAGCCGCTCATGGCGATGCAGTCGGCTTTGTGGGTTTCGTAGGCATCAATGATGTTGTCTACAGGCTGCTTGATGCCCAGGTTAATTACTCGGTAGCCGTTATTCGACAGGATGATATCGACCAGATTTTTGCCGATGTCGTGAACGTCGCCTTTGACAGTGGCAATGATGAAGGTGCCCTTTGCCTGACTGGAATCTTCCTTTTCCATGAAAGGTTCCAGGTAGGCAACGGCGGCTTTCATCGTTTCCGCCGATTGCAGCACAAAGGGAAGCTGCATTTGCCCGGAGCCAAACAGTTCACCGACAACCTTCATTCCGTCGAGCAAAAAGGTATTGATGATTTCCAGCGGCGGATACTTTTCGAGCGCTTTGGTAAGCTGTTCTTCTAGCCCAATGCGTTCGCCGTCGATGATATGTTGCTTCAGCCGTTGTTCGACGGGTAGGGTTTCGTCTTGGGTGCGATCGCGCTTCGTCGTCGCCCCTTCAAACAGCGTCGTTAGCTCTGTTAGCGGATCGTAAACACAAATATCTCCGTCAAACTGGCGCTCATCAAAGATCAGTTGACGGCAAACCTCTTGATGTTTAAGGTCAATCTTAGCCAGTGGCAAAATCTTATTAGCGCTGACGATCGCCGCATCCATTCCAGCCTCCATCGCCAGATGCAGAAACATTGAGTTTAGCGCCATCCGTGCCGCCGGATTCAGACCAAAGGAAACGTTGGAAATGCCCAAAACAATGTGACATCCCGGCAACTCTGCCCGAATTCGCCGGATTGCTTCAATCGTCGCCTTGCCATTCGCCCGATCTTCCTCAATTCCGGTGGAGATGGGCAGCGCTAGCGGGTCGTAAAAGATTTCGTAAGCCGGAATGCCAAATCCTAAAGCATCTCGGTAGGCTCGTTGGGCGATCGCAAATTTCCTCTCCGCCGTTCGCGCCATTCCCTCTTCGTCAATAGTGCCAACCACGATTCCCGCGCCGTACTGCTTCGCTAGTTCCAGCACCTTAAAGAAGCGTTCATCGCCATCTTCATAGTTGGTTGAGTTAAGCAAGCACTTACCGCCTGCTACCTTCAGCCCCGCTTCCATCTTTTGCCACTCAGTCGAGTCGAGCATCAGCGGCAGCGTCACGTTCGTCACCAGGCGCGACACCAGTTCGTGCATATCGCGCACGCCATCGCGCCCCACATAATCAACGTTGACATCCAGAATGTGCGCCCCTTCTCGCACCTGAGCCTTTGCTAGCGATACCAACCCGTCCCAATCTTCTGCATTTAGCAAATCCCGACACTTCTTTGAACCGCTGGCATTCAGCCGTTCACCGATGATTAGGAAGGAGTTGTCCTGGTCATAGGGTTGAGCAGTGTAAATCGAGGCGGCAGAGGGGGTGTAGTTGGGGGAGGAAAGAGAAGAGGGGGAAGAGGGGGAGGTAATCTGCTCTTCCCTAGCCCCTAGCCCCCAGCCCCTAGCCCCTGTCTGCCTCACTTCTCGCTGCTTTGGCGTTAGGGTTGGCGCGACTTCTGCCAACTGTCGAATGTGGTCAGGGCGAGTGCCGCAGCAGCCACCAACAACCTGTACACCCAAGTCTTCAACGAAGTGCATTAGCGCCATTCGCAGTTCCAGTGGAGTGAGCTTGTAGTGGGCATGACCGCCAACGTTTTCAGGAATTCCGGCGTTGGGGATGCAAGAAATCACGAAGGGCGAGTTAGCGGACAGATAACGGATGTGTTCTGCCATGCGATCGGGCCCGGTTGCACAGTTCAATCCCAGGATGTCGATCGGGTAAGGTTCCAGAATAGACAGCATGGCGTTGACATCAGAGCCGACCAGCATCGTGCCTTGAAGTTCCATCGTGACGGAAACCATGAGCGATCGCCGCTCTCCTTTCTTCTGGAAAACCTCCTCGATCGCATTCAGCGCTGCCTTAATTTGCAGCACGTCCTGACAGGTTTCCACAATAAATAGATCTACACCGCCGTCAAATAGCCCCTCTGCCTGCTCTGCAAAGGATGCCTTCATCGTGTCGTAGTCGATGTGTCCCAACGTCGGTAGCTTAGTAGTTGGACCCATTGACCCTGCTACAAATCGCGGCTTTTCAGGCGTAAAGTATTTTGCTGCGACCCGTTTTGCTAATTCAGCCGCTTTTTTGTTGAGCGAGTAAGCCTGATCTGCCAGGTCATACTCTGCTAGCACGATAGAGGCAGCGCCAAACGTATCGGTTTCGATCACGTCTGCCCCAGCTTCAAGAAATTCTCGGTGTACCTGCTCCACCGCTTCGGGCTTGGTTTCTACCAAATACTCATTGCAGCCCTCATATTCTGTGCCGCCAAAGTCTTCAGCCGTCAGGTTTTGTGTCTGAAGCGAGGTGCCCATTGCTCCATCAAACACAATGACGGGGCGATCGGGGCTGTGCAGGCGGGAAAGAAAAGAATTGGTTGTCATAGAGGGAAATGACCTTTGGGCAGAAAATCCAGATAAGTTCTAGATTATCAACCTCGCCCGATTTCTGCTGAGCTTTAAGATATAAATGCGATCGCTAACCTTAAGCTGTGGGCTAAGCGAACTACACTGCTGCTTCTCGGTCGCAGCTATTCCGCATAACTGAGGGAGAAGTTGCTTCATCAAGCGCCAGCAATGTATGAAAATCCGCATCAAGCGTGGCAACCACTCGTTCTTCTTTTCTAGCTCTTTGGATAATTTCTGCATCCTCGGCTTCAGCCATCCCAATTTCACTGACATGGACAGTCTCGATACCTGCATCACATAACAACGCTGCCGCAGAGCGTGGTAAACCCTGATCAAGCAATAGTTTCATAGTGACCAGGTAGCTCAACAATCCGATCCTCTAAGTAGGAAGCAGCAAAAATTAGAGCTTGCTGGATATCTTCATCTTCTAATTCTGGAAACTCTTGACGTAGCTCTTCTCGGTCAGGGTAGGTCGCCAGTAACTCAATAACCCGACGAACTGTAAGACGAAGATTACGAATGCAAGGTTGTCCGTTCATACGATTGGGATTGCTGACGATGCGATCGAGTTTCACAGCAGTGATCCTAGCTCCTTGCAACAATCATCATTGTAATCGCTCTGCATCCTGTCCTTGAACCGCTCTGCGCCCTTTCGCTATGAGCTACTGCTCAACTACAGCACCGAGCGAAGGTTTATTGTAAGAACTAACATTTGAATGGCGATCGCCCAATATTGAATTGCATCGCCTGACCATTGAATTGCGATGCTCGATCATTCAATTGCGATCGCTCAACATTGAACTTGCACCACTTAATCATTCACGGGTTGTAAACGCCGAGATCTCCGACTTCTCGAAGAAGTCGGAGATCTTAATCAATTCAAATTTTTCAAAAATTATCCACGTCATCGAAGAAGCCAGTCTTTGTTTAAGGCTTGCTCTAAAGTAAATTCTGGCTCTTGAGGAACGATCGCTGCTTTTAGCCCACTGCCGTCTAGAAACAGTTCTCTACCGTTTTGGCATTCCAACACAAAATTTTCTTTGAGATGATTCTTGAGACTGGGGCTGTCCTTGAGAATGGCTTGAATCTGCAAGCGAGAATTTCTGATTTCCATTCGCGCAAACACATTTCCCGTTCACTTTCCCAAAACTTCAGTTTGAGCAAATATTCGCAAAGCCGCATCAGGTAGCTAGAAACTGTTCGCTTGTCATTTTTTCCCAAGCTTTCTATTTCCTCAATCAGGTTATCTAGATCAATGTTGTTGAAGTCGTGCGATCGCAATTGCTCAACAGTTTGATCTAGCCAAAGCTGGTAGTCTGTTGTACTCATATCGGCAAAGGGAGTGAGCAGCGTTTCTGGCATCTCTAACAAAGAGAGAACTGCCAGAAACGCAACTGAACGAACTGAGGCATCTGTTCCAACAGCAGGCGATCGCCCGCAACTGCCGTTAAGCCGAAGCAGTTGAGTCAGTTTGATTAATTGTAGAGCCGCGATCAAAAGATAGCATCACTCGTGAAACACCGCTGAATAGAACGCTTGCACCAACTAACGTACCAATTAGCCAGGGGGCGTTAAAGGGCCACTGGAACAAAACTATAGCGCCAAATAGCAACGTTACAATGCCATTTACCAAAGCCCAAGTCCAGTTTTGCTGAGGACGTAATCGAAAGGCCAAAATTGTCTCGAACACGCCTTCGGTTAGCAAAAAGCTACCCAGCAGCAACGTTAAAGTAAGGATTCCGGTTCGAGGATAGACGAACAGCATGATGCCTGTTCCCACATAGAGGATTCCTAACAGCAGTTTCCAGATAAAACCGCCGCGATCGCGAGTTTGAAACGCATACACTACCTTAGCGGCTCCCGCAGAAATGAGGATAAAAGCCACCCAGGTTTCAGCAACAAGGGTTGAAAAGACAGGCAAAGCAAGCCCGATAACGCCTAAAACGATCAGCAAAATGCCAATTAGAGGAGAATTGCCTGCTCGTTTGTTAAGAGCGCTGTTTTCGGGAGATAGATCAGTTGTCATACCAGTTTTCTCTCATCCATATAGACTCTCTGCACAGGTTAGGAGAAAAAATATTGGACTGGTAGAACCTTAGGGTAGACCTGTGGCAGGAGGGATGAGGGATGAGGGATGAGGGATGAGGGATGGGGGATGAGGGATGAAGCTGAACTTTGGTTCATACTGCGAAAGGTTACAAGTTTCAGGAGTTTGGTTACAAATCGGTAACGGCATCTTAATTGATATGAAATTTGTGAGAGCATAATTTGTGCTGATTACGGGTAGTTAACCAAGTCTGAACAGAGAGTTTGAAGCGAGATGGATCAACATCAGAAGTCAACGGTCATAATTACGGGTGCTTCCTCCGGAGTCGGTCTACAGGCAGCAAGAGCGCTGGCTCAACGTGGATGGTATGTGGTGATGGCTTGTCGAGATGTGGTGAAGGCAGAAAAAGCTGCCCAATCTGTAGGTATGGCGCAAGGCAGCTATACCATTTTGTTTGTCGATTTAGCTTCCCTGGAAAGTGTGCGACAGTTTGTGACAGACTTCAGGGCAAGTGGCAGATCGTTAGAAGCACTGGTTTGCAATGCGGCAATCTATATGCCGCTGTTAAAAGAGCCTTTGCGATCGCCAGAAGGCTATGAACTCAGCGTCGCCACCAATCACCTGGGGCATTTCCTTCTGTGTAACCTGATGCTGGAAGACTTAAAGAAGTCACCCGCAGCCGATAAGCGATTAGTTATCCTGGGTACCGTCACTCACAACCCAGACGAACTGGGTGGAAAAATTCCGCCGCGTCCCGATCTGGGAGATTTGCAGGGCTTTGAGCAGGGTTTCAAAGCGCCAATTTCGATGATTGATGGCAAAAAGTTTGAGCCTGTAAAAGCCTACAAAGACAGTAAGGTTTGCAATGTACTGACAATGCGCGAGCTACATCGACGCTTCCACAACTCGACGGGCGTTGTCTTCAGTTCCCTCTATCCGGGATGTGTGGCGACAACTGCACTATTCCGCAATCACTATCCGCTTTTCCAGAAAATTTTTCCCCTCTTCCAGAAATACATTACAGGCGGCTATGTTTCAGAAGAACTGTCTGGAGAACGGGTTGCAGATGTCGTTGCCAAGCCAGAATATGGACAATCTGGAACTTACTGGAGTTGGGGGAACCGCCAGAAGAAAGCAGGCAAATCGTTTGTGCAAAAAGTTTCGCCCGAAGCCCGTGATGATGCAAAAGCGGTGCGGCTGTGGGAACTGAGCGCCAAGCTAGTTGGGCTAGAGGAGCCTGCAATGTCTGCTAAGTAATGGCTGGAGGGCGATCGCCTCCACACTCAAGCCTTGCCTGCAAACAGTACGACAAAGTGATTGCCAAAGCTGGAAGTAGTAGAAGCGTGGGGCGGTTCCTGCGGTACCATTTTAGCGATGTGTCCTGCTAAAAACTCAACGCGATCGCCATAGCTGCTGATACCGCGCTATAAACTCTTTCTATGGTCGCTACGTCCACAGTAATGGATAGTTCATACCCCCAAGATCTGTTTTGCAACAGAACTGGTGTATTGGCAACAATGCACCGAAAAGAACAGGCAATTGCTCCCATTTTGGAACAGCATCTTGGAGTTCAGGTTATCGTGCCTGAAGGATTCAATACCGATGAGTTTGGCACCTTTACTCGTGATATTGAACGTTCTGGAGATCAGCGGAATGCAGCTAGACTCAAGGCTGAAAGAGCAATGGCTTTGACGGGATTAACCCTTGCCATTGCCAGTGAAGGAAGTTTTGGGCCTCATCCAGCAATGCCTTTTGTGGCGTGTGATCAGGAAATTGTGTTGTTGAGCGATCGCACTCACCATCTAGAGATTGTAGGTCAAGCGATTTCAACGGAGACAAACTATAGTCAAAAGTCTATCAAAAGCCTTGAGTCAGCCTTCACCTTTGCCCAGCAGGTTGGTTTCCCCACGCATGGTTTAGTTGCTATGTCTGAGGCTCAACCAACCCGGTCTTCTCAAATCATCAAAGGCATTATGGAAGAGGCACAACTGACCGAAGCAGTGGACTGGTTACTGAAAAAGTTTGGTCAGGCCCATCTCGAAACTGATATGCGGGCGATGTATAACCCTATGCGAATGAAGGTGATTGCCCAGGCAGCAGAAGATCTTGTCCATAAGATTAATCAGCGCTGTCCTCAGTGTGGCTGTCCAGGATTTGCCGCCGCTGAACGTAAAGTGGGCTTACCCTGTGCCCTTTGTGGCTCACCAACAAACTCAACTCTGGCATTAGTTCATCGCTGTATCAAGTGTGACTTTAGCAACGTGACTTATTTCCCAAATGGGCAAGAGTTTGCAGATCCAACCTACTGCTTTCGCTGCAACCCTTAAGCTGCTTAACATCACCTCTCTAAGATTGCTTGGCAAGTCGTTGCTGAAAGTAATCTCGCCAGATCTCAGGTAAAACGGGATGCTGAATGGCGCGATGCAATAGGTCAAGGTCGCTGGTTTCCCGCACGTAGAGACTAGTGATATCGGCGATAGTGACATGATTGGTGTCACGATTGACCAACTCTACAGGGTCTCCTGCACCAATGTCGCCTTCCTGCCCAACGGCAAAATAAACTCCGGTTAGACGGCTATCCAAAAACTGTTTGACAATATCTGGACGACCAAATCGAATTCCTAATTTGTAGCAAGGCATCCGGGGCTGAGTAGCAATGAGTTCTACTGTACCTACCCGAAAGCGATCGCCAACATTTATCATTTCCTCTGATAATCCTGCAATCGTCAGGTTTTCCCCAAAAATACCCCAGGGCAAATCCATTTCAGGTAACTGGTCTCGCCAATAATCATAAGATTCAACCGAGTAAGCATAAACAGCCTTGTCTACTCCTCCATGAACGGTTAAGTCTGCCTGCTGGTCGCCCTCCAAATTTAGCGATCGCACCTTTATCCGTCCTGCGATCGGCTCCTTGAAGATCCCTGTACTAACGGCTCGTCCGTTCCAATTCACTTCGCGGGGAAGCCCAACATTTACAGAAATAATATTCATAGTTCGCCTTCTCATCAATACACTCAAATTAACCCTGAGCAGATTACTCTAATAGAGTAATTGTGTTTAGCGGGTGCGATCGCCAACTGGAGCCTGACCAAGAAAAATCTAGTCTTTGAAGCTTGACATTCAGCCTGAGATTTCCCATTCTATTGCAG